>JAUHXF010000019.1 GCA_030427125.1 bacterium
GATGTTGAGAAGTTTATGAAAAGTTCACCGGTTATCGTCATGGCACTTGAGGGTCAACAGTGTATTGACTCCATTCGTATTATTGTCGGCTCTACTGACCCACGTCAGGCAGATGCTGGCACTATTCGTGGGGACTTTGCACTTGCCACAGGCCGAAACCTTGTTCATGCGTCCGACAGTAAAGAGAATGGTGAAGCTGAAGTAGCTCGATTCTTTAATGATGATGAGCTATTCGACTACGACAAGTCAGAGTTTATGCATATTTACGAGAACTAGGGGGAGACAAGGTGCCACTACAGCTCGAGAAAATTAAGAACGCAGATGGATTTATAGCCGCTTTAGATCAGAGCGGCGGAAGTACGCCAAAGGCCCTCAGTGCATACGGTATAGATGCGAGTGCCTACGCGAACGAAGACGAGATGTTCGATCTTGTTCACGATATGCGGGTACGAATCATGAAGAGCCCAGCATTTACTGGTGAGCGAATCCTAGGAGCGATTTTGTTCAAGGAGACGATGGAGCGACAGGTAGACGGTAGGGATACAGCAGATTATCTTTGGGAAGAGAAGCAAATTGTACCTTTCCTGAAAGTTGACAGTGGGCTAGAAGAGAAAGCAAGCGGCGTGCAGCTCATGAAGCCGATTGATGGCTTGGAAGCTTTACTGGCTCGGGCAAACGAAAAGCGCATATTTGGTACAAAGATGCGATCCGTTATCCATGCATATAACGAACAAGGTATAGAATCGATAGTAGCGCAACAGTTTGCAGTTGCTGAGCAAATTTTGCACGCAGGACTTGTGCCGATTATCGAGCCTGAAGTGAACATTCATGCTGAAGAAAAAGCTGCTATTGAACGATGTTTGCGGGATGAAATCACTAAGAGACTAGATACACTGTCTGATGATCAGAAAGTTATGCTCAAACTTACAATACCGACAGAGGCAAATTTCTATAGAGAGCTCATAGAACACCCGAATGTACTTCGTGTTGTCGCATTATCAGGCGGATACTCACGCGACGAAGCTAATGAAAAATTAGCGTTAAATAACGGTCTCATAGCAAGTTTTTCGCGAGCACTAGCAAGCGGACTCCGAGCTGACCAGACCGACGCTGAGTTTGACACTGCCCTCGAGGAAGCAATCTCATCAATCTACGAAGCGTCAATCACGTAGAATCAAATATTGCGTATATCACGAGTTCTTTTATACTAGAGCTACATGAGGCCTGGTAGCTCAATGGATAGAGCAGCTCCGTCCTAAGGAGAAGGTTGAAGGTTCGACTCCTTCCCGGGTCACCAAGGAGATTTTATGAGAGCTGAAGCATTTGAAAACTATCGAGATGTAGGTAATGCTATGCGGTTAGACGACGAAGCACGCAGGAATTTAGCTGGGTGTACACTTAGTGAAATTATGGGGCCAGAACTCTTCCAGGGGTTTGAGTCCATAGGCGGCAAAGACTATACGATTACACCACGAGATACCTGGGTGTTATTCTTGCTGTAACTCTTGTAGAATACACTTATGGCTAAAGAAAGAAGTGATTTCAGGGGTCAGTACGAAGGCGAAGAAGTACTCTATATGTTTCGCAAACATCCGGTCGTTATGCGAAAAGGATTGATTTTATTTATGGTGGCTATTCTGCTTGGCACTATTCCTTCGTTTATCAAGCCAGAATTGTCGTATTTTTATATCGGAATAGGATCCGGAATAGTCTTGGGTGTCCTCTTGTGGCTCCCGTCTTGGATATATTGGTACTACAGTGTGTATATTTTGACAGACCAGCGGCTCATTCAGATAACACAAAAAGGCTTCTTTAATAAGAAGGTTATTGACCTAGCACTCAGTCAAATCCAGATGGTTAATTACGAGATAAAAGGCGTGCAAGAAACACTGCTTGGTTTTGGTACAATGACTATACAGACAATCGTCGGTAATCTCGTAATACATGATGTGCATAAACCGGCACATGTCCAGCACGAATTATTAGGTATTTTACGGGCGAGAGGAATCGCGATTAATGCGGTGAGTGCACCGCAAGATCAAGAAGAACAGGCATCAGAATAAATGGTAAAAAAGAAAATTCAAGAAATCGCGACAAAGCGAGCAGAGAAGAAAGAGAATAAAGACAAGGTTGTCGTACCACGTATTACAAACGAGAACGTTGCGGAGCACCGAGAGGAAGTACTGTCGGGTGCTCGTAAATACATTTATCCTCTGCAGCATTCAAAGCATAGAATTGTTATTCTCACGACCAGCCTCGTGATTGCAGCTGTATTAATATTCATGACCGTGTCTGTTTTGTTGCTGTATCGTCAGCAAACAACATCGTCGTTCATGTATCAAGTGACAAAAGTTATTCCATTCCCGGTTGCTCGATCTGGCAACACCTTTATTGCATACGAAAATTATCTCTTCGAGCTACGACACTATATCCACTATTACGAAACTCAACTGCAAATTGACTTTGATACTGAAGCCGGCCAGGCGCAACTAGCAGACTATAAGAAGCGAGCGCTTGATAGCGTCATTGATCTTGCATATATAAAACAGATCGCAGATGAATTAGGTGTGACAGTAGACAGTGCAGAAATAGAAAACCAGATTCGCATTGCACGCGAGCAAAAACGACTTGGAAGCAACGATGAAGTGTTCGAGGACGTCTTACGCAATTATTGGAACTGGTCCATTGATGATTTTCGACGTAGCTTAGAAAATGAACTCCTGAAGCAGGAAGTTGCTCGCGCCCTTGATGCTGAAACTGAGAATGAAGCCCGTGAAGCACTCGCGAAGCTTGAAGCAGGCGAAGAGTTTGCGGCCGTCGCTGCTGAGTATTCAGATGATGAAGCTACAAAAGACGATGGTGGCGTATTCGGAGTAGTGGATGCCTCAGATCGTAATGTATCCCAACAGACCGTAGATACATTGTTCAAACTTGAAGAAGGACAGTACTCTGGTATAAACGTTATCCCGTACCAGCGTGGCTATGCTCTAGAAATTGTGCAGAACCTCGGGGAGAAATCAGGCGGTAGAGAAGGTGCGCATATTATTTTCCAGCTTAAAGACATCAATGAAACATTGAATGACCGCAAAGAACAGCAACCGTACAGGCAGTACATAACCCTAGAGGAACCAAGCATTGATGATGGTTCGGATACGTCCCCTGAGCTGAGTAATTGAGGACATAATAATTTTAGACAACTAAAACGACTCACATTGCTGTGAGTCGTTTTAGTTGGCGGGCCCGACCGGATTTGAACCGGCGATCTCCTCCGTGACAGGGAGGCATGTTAGGCCACTACACCACGAGCCCGCGTTTTTTGTCTCAAGAGACTTGACCAATCTTAGCAGTTAACAGGGAAAAATTCAAGAAGCGGTGCTAGTTAGTGTTTGACTACATATCATTGTCTTCGTGACTGTGGTCGCTCTCTTCGTCTTTCATGTCCATGTGGGACGCGTCGTGTTCAGGGCTGTCGCTATCGTGTGTTACCTCTACCGAAGCTTCAATAACAGCTCCATCTACAGCATACTCACTATGGTCGTTAGCGTTTAGCGTTGCTTTAAACGTCTTTGAGCCTTCAAAAGTCCCGTCGTAGTGGAAGTCGGGTCCGTACAGCCTTCCGACCTTTTCTCCATCGACGTATAAGTGTGCATGCCCTTCACCAACAACGTTTTTGCCATTGACGTCGTCTGGCGTGAAGGTGAAGTTTTCTGTGACGAGTTTTACGTTGTGTCCAGACTTTGCGTCTTCCATGACCATGAGTTGTAGCGTTGGTGCGTCTTCTGCGTTCACCATAAACATACTGCCGCTATGACTGTGGCCGGTATCCATCATCTCAGCGGAGTGTGCTGTTTCTGATTCATTGTCATTTTCACCGGTCGCCATTGCGCCAAGCGCGAAACCACCGCCCGCTCCCAAGAACAGGGATAATACCATCACCATAATAAGTTCTTTTTGTGACTTCGAAGATTCTGACTTCGCCATTTGTAATAGTGCTCCTGCTTATTATTGATTATTTTACCTTATAAAGAGCTATTTGCGCGTACTTTTGTTGTATAATTCTGCCGATGTGCCACCTTAGCTCAGTTGGTAGAGCGACACATTCGTAACGTGTAGGTCAGCAGTTCGATCCTGCTAGGTGGCTCCACTTTATAGTTATCGACAACTCCGTTATACTAGAAGCAATACATGAAAGTTCCAAAAAAGTATACTCACGACAGCACGGCGCTGGCGTTACTTGCGACGAATGCAGCACTTTTTTTGCTTGCGACAATTGGGGTGTTGCTTGGAGTTGATGGTGATGAGAATCCTACGAGTATTGTCGCCTACCGTGCAACGACAAAAATCGGACAAATTAGTGGTTCAACCTCGGAGCTATATCAATTCGCATTTTTTGCCGTCATAGTAACCTTTGGCTCAGTCATTCTCAGTATTAAGCTATATTCACGCAGGCGTCACTTGGCTATTGGGATACTCGGAATGAATGTTTTATTACTTATTATGTCGATCATCATTTTTAACTCACTAACTAGGACGCTGTAGTTATTATGAATAAGTACGAGATACCACTCAATAACGAGAAAGACTTTCAGTATAGGCTCTTTGAAATTATTCCAGGAGTATTATCTTGGTCTGCGCTCGCTCTACCGTTCGTGCTGGCATTTGTTAGTGTGACGACAGCCGCTATCATTATGATTGCGTATCTGCTGCTTTGGTTTGTGAAAGCCGTTGTACTTAATATGCGTGCGGTACAGGGGTACAGACTACTTGAAGAGCACCAGCAGCTTGACTGGGAAGAGTTGATAAAGGACCTTGACCAAAAAGACGTCCACAAAAAGAAGTTCCCGAAGTGGCACTATGAGAATAAGAAGCGACAGGCTGACAACCCGAATGGTATTTATTCGGATAATGTAATACATGCTGTAATTGTCGCGACTTGGAACGAAGCTCGTGAAATTTTGAAGCCAACTCTCGATAACGTGAAAAATAGTCATTATGACAAGAAGAAAATGATTGTGTTGCTCGCCTATGAAGACCGAGGTGGTTCGGCTGTCGAGAAGCAGGCTATTGAGCTCATGAAAGAGTACGAAGACGTGTTTCTGGTCTCAAGAGCGACGAAACATATTGATCAACCAGGCGAGGTCATTGGTAAGGGCGGAAATATTACTGCTGCCGGCCGTGAGCTACAGCGTATCGTTGAAGAATTAGATATTAATCCACGTGATGTGTTGGTGACGACCCTCGATGCAGATAATCGTCCTCACGAATCATACTTTGCCGGCCTGACATATGTGTATGCATGTACACATGATCCTAAATACATGTCGTTCCAGCCGATACCTATGTTCACAAATAACATCTGGGATGCACCGGCACCAATGCGCGTCATTGCCACCGGTAACTCCTATTGGATGATGATTCAAGGGTTGCGTCAGCATATGTTACGCAACTTTTCCGCGCACGCACAGCCACTTCATGCGCTGATAGAAACCGATTTCTGGACGGTTAGAAGTATCGTAGAAGATGGTCACCAGTTCTGGCGTAGCTATTTCCAGTTTGACGGTCAGCACGAGGTGATTCCGATCTTTTTACCGATATATCAAGATGCAGTTATGGCTGATGGTTATCGCAAGACATTGAAGGCTCAGTTTATTCAGATACGTCGTTGGGCTTGGGGAGCGTCTGACATTGCATATGTGGCAAAGTACGCTTTTTTCGCAAAGAATCGCAAACGTATTCCACTGCACGATCGGATTTTTAAGTTTCTCCGGTTACTAGAGGGCCACTTTAGCTGGGCTACCGCTCCATTAATTTTGGCTTTTGGTGCGATTGTACCGTTCTTTTTTAATCAAACTGACTTTGTAGCTAATCAATTGCCTCAGGTCGCATCACGCATGCAGACATTCGCTATGGTGGGTATTCTAGTGACTTTATATATAAGCTTTAAGATCTTGCCAACAAAGCCGAGTAGGTACAAGAAGCACAGAACTATATTCATGGTTTTACAGTGGGTGCTATTACCAATAACTACTATCTGTTATAGCGCGACTGCAGCCCTCACTTCCCAGACTAGACTCATGTTCGGCCGTTATCTTGGTAAGTTTGATGTGACAGAGAAAGCTATTAAGACTGATGAAGGTGTCGTTACTTCTCACGAAGACATTACAGAGAAGAAGCATGCAAAGACTCGTAAACCCTCGCAGCAGTAGTATCGAATCTCTCTAGAACAATTATTGTCTCTGACTTAATAGCGTAGCTAGGAATAGTTGCTTCACTTAGTCGGAGTAGGTTCTTGATGATTGTATCCGTAAGCTCAATTGCTTCTTGCAAAGCTTGCTCGCGGTGCTTCAAAGCTTCGATGATGCTGAGTAGTAGTTTGTCCCTAGAAAACGCCTGTAGCCGCTTGTGGCGCGTGAGTACACGGTGAGATGTAGATAAATCAATGTATTCTCTAGTAGTCCATACGCTGCCGCATTGCTTACACTCCCGACGTCGCCACACCTCTGGATATTTCTTGCTTGGGCGACTGTTGTAGACACGTGTATCTGAACCATCAAACGGACAAACCATGACTATATATTGTCATAACGCTAGTGTTTTTCCAAGTGGAAAAGTATGTGTAAAAACAAACCCCGCAGATACAAAGTACCTACGGGGCCGGTCATTATCCACTCCAGGGAGAGCTAATATCTTATCTCTACCTAACCGTTAAGTTTCACTTAGACGCGCGTTTGCGGGGGCGTCGTACTCTACTGCGTTGCGGAGCTACCGATGCCAACTCTTCATAAAAGAGCGCAAAGCCGTCAAGCGAGTTAGAAGTGTTACTCACACTTACCTCATCTTAACCCGCTTATGTTAACATAACAACCTAAAAATGTCAATAGCCTATGCTATACTGTACCTCTGTTTATGCATGATCTATTTACTCAAAAAACTACAATAAAACCGCATGGAAGAATCGGGCAACTGCGGACGCGTGCGGGTATAGTATCAACACCGACGTTTATGCCTGATGGAACTCGTGGAGCAGTGAAGTCGTTGACGCCCCAGCAGGTAATTGAGACAGGGGTTGAAGTAGTGTTAGCCAATACGTACCACTTGCATCTCAACCCAGGAGAAGAGACGATCAAGGAGCTGGGCGGGCTGCACTCCTTCGCAAACAGAAGTGGCCCGATGCTAACTGATTCCGGGGGTTTTCAAGTGTTCTCACTCGGAAAACATACAAAAGTTAGCGAACAAGGTGTTGAATTCACCGACCCAAAAAACGGTGATAAACACTTTCTTACACCTGAAAAATCTATGCAGATTCAACTAGATCTCGGCGCAGATATGATCGTGGCGTTTGATCATCTTATTGGCCTGGACAGTACCACGGACGATGAAGTACGAGATGCGTTTGATCGTACGCATAGGTGGCTAAGAAGATGCATAACTGAGTTCAAGAAATTGACGAAAGACATGATTGGTCCTGAAGATAAGCACTATGGGACGAATGTACCGAACCAGCGCCCACTACTTTTCGGTGTCGTGCAGGGTGGACTAGATTTAAATCTACGTAAAGAGAGTTTGCGGATTATCCAGGAGAGCGATGTCGACGGTATAGCTATTGGTGGTTTGTCAGTGGGTGAGACCAGAGAGGAAATGACAACTGTTCTCGAAGAGTTGGCTCCCCTGTATGATGAAGCTCGTCCTCGATTCTTACTTGGGGTAGGTACGCCGGAAGATCTTAAATTTGCGGTTGAGAACGGTATAGATATGCTGGACTGTGTATTGCCGACTCGTAATGCACGTCACGGTGTTGTGTGGGGCAAGAATAGTGAAAAGGTACATCTGACCAACGAAAAGTATAAGGAGGACCCGTCTGTAATTGAGGAGGGTTGTGATTGCTATGCTTGCAAGGAAGGTTTTTCTAGGGCCTTTATTCGTCATCAGTTCAAATCAGGGGAGCCGCTAGCAGGAACACTCGCCTCAATCCACAACCTCCGTCATATGGTACGATTGTGCGAGCAGTATAAAGGAAAAAACAAAACATGAAGGTAGTAGTTGCTGAACCAATTAATGAAGCGTTCAATTCTTTGGTTAAGGAGTCTGATGTCTCGTGGGATATATATGACGAGCCGCCCAAAGACAAAGAAGAGCTCATTAAGCGACTGAAAGATGCGGAGGTTGCCACCTCATTCTCGGTGAAATATGACGCAGAGGTTTTCGAGGCCTGTCCTAATCTGAAGTTCCTCGCTATACCTGCTGTAGGGGCTAATTTCTTTGTTGATATGAACGCTGCTCATACATACGGTGTGACTGTCATGAATTGTCCTGGTTACAATGCACAGGCAGTCGCGGAGCTGGCGGTAGGGCTGGCGATAATGGTTGCTAGAAAAGTTCCATCTCAACAACACGAATTGCGAAAAGGGTTATGGCATGGAGATTCACACGGCTTCCAGCTTGCTGGTAAAAAAGTAGGAATGGTTGGGAACGGGAATGTTGGCCAGGCAATTCAATCACTTCTAAGTGGTTGGTCCACCGATATTAATGTATTGGATAGTAAGTCTACTCATGAGGAAGTAGATACCGTACTTGCAGATAGTCAGGTTATTTTTGTGTGCTGTCCGTTAACGGATTCCACCAAAAATCTAATCAGTAAAGAACGAATTGAGTCAATGCAGGATAGTGCGATTATAGTCAATGTTGGCAGAGGTGCGGTAATCGACCAGGAAGCACTGTATACAGCGTTAGCAAACAAGAGGATTTACGGTGCCGGATTGGACGTTTTTGCAAAAGAGCCAGCGTATGGAAGTGACTTATCTGAAGAGGTGAAGCAGTTTTATAATCTTGATAACGCGTTAGTGACGCCTCATATCGCAGGAAATTCATTTGAGTCAAGTGATCAGTTGTCACGAATGATTTTTGACAATCTAAAAAGTGCCGAGGATGGACAACCGATAAACGTCTACAGTGCTTAATCTTTTTATGCACTACTGAACTGGTGGATGATAGAGGATTCGACTTATATGCTCACTCGTCAACTCTCGCTAGTCGCAAATGCTCGTTCGGTCAAGTAATGCATCCTCAACATGCCACTGACACGTTTCGCCTATCGGTTCAAAACAAGTTGTCATTAACCAATATAAAAACCGCCAGGAGGCGGTCTTCATATTGGTGGGCGATAGAGGATTCGAACCTCTCACCTCCACAACGTCAATGTGGCGCTCTAGCCAAATGAGCTAATCGCCCGAGAATTGGTCGTAATTTTCGGAAGCTCGTAAAAGTATACGATTTCTAGGGGTAAATAACAAGAACATATCACAAAATGCATAAGTATTATACGGTTTATGCGTTAGATGATATAAAAATGTGTTCAATCCACAGCGTGTGGAAAAGGAAGTAATTAGCTACTAGCATTATCCTGCTATGACGTGTATTCTAATTTGTAGGTGAGTTTTGGGAGAGGTTTTAACCAATCCATGAACAGAGTGTCGATCGTGCTTATTTGCGAGAGAGCATGAATCGACAGCTGAAAAGGAGGCATCGGCCTCCTTTTTTGGTATACTCATGTCAGATGTTGATGTGGCCTCACCAACCATGGAGTCTCGCATAGCGGCAAAGCGACACAAGCCCAAAGAAGTAAAAGATTTCGGTGGAACCGCCTTGTAACAGATAGCAGGGCCCGAAACGCACATAACGATTGGATGCACCATGAGTTAGTGCGATTTTTATTTTTAAACCCTAAAGGGAGAACTCTATGAACAAAGAAGAATTAACACCAATGAGGCACAGCCTCGCTCATATTATGGCGACAGCGGTGACGAAGCTATGGCCAGAGGCAAAACTGGGCGTTGGTCCAGTCGTAGAGAATGGGTTCTATTACGATATCGATATCCCTGGGGTTGCTATCTCAGAAGACGATTTTAAGAAGATAGAGAAAGAGATGCAGGCGGTTATAAATCAGAACCAGCCATTCGAACAATCTACAAAATCGATTGATGATGCAATTGCGTGGGCTAAAGAGTCAGAGCAGCCATACAAGGAAGAGCTACTTAATGATTTGAAACGAGCCGGTACAACGGTTGCGAAAGACTTGAGTCCTGAAGAAATGGGTACGCTTGCAGAGGGAGAGTCACAGTTAGATAGTGTTGGGTTTTACACAAATCGAGACTTTACCGACCTCTGTAGAGGACCACACGTAGAACACACTGGACAGGTTGGTGCGTTCAAACTCATGCGTGTTGCGGGTGCGTATTGGCGCGGAGACGAGAAAAACCCTCAAATGCAACGGTTGTATGGCGTGGCATTTAAGACTAAGCAGGAGCTGCATGATTATCTCCAGATGCTCGAGGAAGCGAAGAAACGAGATCACCGTAAGCTTGGTAAGGAGTTAGACCTGTTTGTATTCTCTGATTTGGTCGGTTCAGGTTTACCCTTGTTTACCGAAAAAGGCACCATACTTCGTGAAGAAATAGGTAAATTTACCCAAGAATTACGCGAGCGAACAGGATTCACTCGTGTATGGACACCAGTTATTGCAAAGACTGACCTGTATAAAGCAAGTGGTCACTGGGATAAATTCGGCGACGAATTATTTCTCGTAAAGAGCCAAGAAACAAGCGACGAATTTGTTCTGCGCCCAATGAACTGTCCGCATCATGTGCAGATTTACACATCGAAACCACGTAGCTACCGTGACTTACCACTCAAGTTTATGGAAAATGCTGGCGACTATCGGGATGAAAAGACAGGAGAACTGCACGGGCTCAGTCGCGTACGATCATTCACGCAGGACGATAGCCATGCGTTTGTTGCGCAGGACCAGATTAAGCAAGTAGCCAGTGATTTGGTAGAAGCGGCTCACGAAATGTACAGCGTATTTGATATGGAGCTGAAGTTCCGGTTGAGCTTCAGGGATGATGGAGAAGGGTATCTAGGTGAGCAAGCACTTTGGGACAAAGCACAGGCACAGATAGAAGAGTTGGCGAAGGAAAATGAGCTAGATTACTATGTTGAAGAGGGTGAGGCGGCATTCTATGGACCTAAAATTGATTTTATGGCGACTGACGCCATAGGCCGACAATGGCAGGTTGCAACGGTACAGCTGGACTTTGTGCAGCCGGAACGATTTGGCCTGGAGTTCATAAATGAATCGGGTGAAGCAGAGCAACCGGTGATGATTCACTGTGCATTACTTGGCTCGATTGAGCGTTTTCTCAGCGTGTATATTGAGCATACAGCTGGTAAATTCCCAATATGGCTTGCTCCTGAACAGATACGAATTATTAGTGTTAATCAAGAGGCAGAAACGCTGCAAATGGTTGATCGTATAGAGGCATTGGCACGGAATAAAGGCCTACGTGTGTATGCAGACAATGACAACGAGTCTGTTGGTAAGAAGATTCGGAATGCAGAAGTTGCAAAGGTACCTTATACGATTGTGGTTGGTGAAAAAGAAGTAGCAAATGGCATCGTAACACCTCGAGTACGTCGAGATATTTCAGTTATTGATGCGCATCCGGAGCTTCATTATGAACAGTTTGTACAGACTGTGGCCAACGAATCAATATCGAGAATTATTAAATCTAGCCTGTAGATAT
>JAUHXF010000003.1 GCA_030427125.1 bacterium
TGTCGCGCGTAATTGTTGCTTCAACCCGCTCACCATCTCGAACAAGCGTCAATACTACCTGCGTTCCTTTTTCACCACGAATCGTATTCACTGCTTCAGAAATAGTGATGTCAGTTGCATCCTCACCATCAATCTCAGTAATTATGTCACCGGCTTGCACCCCTGCCGCTTCAGCTGGAGAGCCTTTTAAAGGAGCGACGATAACGACAAAGCTACCTTCCTTGCCAAGCTCGGCCCCAATACCTTCAAACGTGCCATCGAGAGAGTCGTTGAATTCTTTCGTTTCATCAGGTGATAAATACTCAGTAAAGCTATCGCCTACTGATGCTACGCCGCCACGTTTCAATCCTTCTGCAAACGCATCTGGATCTACTTCACCATCATAGTTGCGTACAAGTTGATCATATATCTCGTCAATGCCGTCAATCGTTGTGTTTCGTAACTCCTGATTGCTGACTGGATCCGTTAACGAGACTCGGTCATTTCCAACGAGCCAGCCAATCCCAAACATAAATGCAAGCGACATAATTATTGCCGCTATTGCACCAGCTTTTTTCTTTTTTGAATTGTCTTGCGGTTCAGTTGGCAGCTGGGGCAACTGTGTATCGTATTCCAATTTCCACCTCTTTTTTCTTACTCAAATCTACCAATAAGTTTAGCACGGCGCGTCGTTCTTCATAAGAATTATTTCGTCTGTCCGGTTCATCCGGCAGCAAGAAATACTATATGGGTGGAGAGCAGACCGAGTAATCTGCTTTAGCAGTTACGCGGCTCGATGAGAGGAGGAATCACCTCTTCTCATAAGCTTGCACTAACAATACCCATAGACTTGGCCCGATGGTGTCACCATGTGTGGATACCACGTCTGCCAGCCACCGCCGTGATCAATAATAACGACGTACCCTAAGCCACCCTGACAGCCTCTGAAGATGATCTCACCATCTGCAACAGCTACAACGGGCGTAAACGCACTCGCTGCTATATCTAGTCCTGTATGGAAGCTGCTTCTCCCGCCGTTGCACGAAGTTATGTAATACCAAGCAGGAGCGACACAACCGTAGCTTTGACTTACCCAACCAGCGCCACCAGCTAATGGCCAATCATAGCCATTGATAATACCCGAACCGTTGTAAGGATTCACCGTCGAACCACCTGAATATACCTGGAAGTGAATGTGTGGGCCAGTTGAGTACCCAGTACTACCAAGCTCCCCTATTACTTGACCGCGTGCAACAGGTCCATAGCTCGTTGCGGCTCCTGCAGCTAGCTGTGCGGCAATAGCTGCAGCAAGCTTCTCTTCAGCCTCTTCGAGCGCCCGTACTTGGTCATTCACTATGTCACGATAACGCGCCTCTTCTCCCTCGGTTTGGTCAAGCAAATTCTGCTGTTCTTGACGCTTACCAGCAAGCAGATTTTTCTGCTTTTGCTGACGATTAAGTAGTCGCTCTTGTTCTTCCTGCTCTTCTTTAATCTGCGCCCTAAGCTCGATGACTTTATCGGCAGACTCCTTTACCGCGTTCTGTAATCGCTCTAGATATTCTTGTTCATTAATAAAATCTGAAAAACTATCACTCGCAATAAGCAGCTCCACTGTTGATGCATCACGCCGTTCATACAACGCCCGCAAGGCAGCCTTCAGTAAACCCTTCTGTCGCTCCAGCTCTGCTTCTGCTTCTTTGAGTCGTTCAGCTAATTCATCCAACTTAACTTCTGTTAGCCGTATCTCATCACTTGCAAGCGCTATTTCTGTATCTAATTCCGCTACTTTATTCTCGAGCGAGTCAATTTCTTGCGTCAGATTCTTAAGACGTCCCTCATTTTCTGCAATTTGCTCCTCAAGGTCTGCAGTCTCGGCTTGTAGTTCTTGTATCGTATCGGCTCCAACTTGCCTAACACTAAGCGTTAACGCAAAAATGCTCGCGATAAAGACGAGCAAGAAACGCTTGATCAGACTCTTGTTTATTTTTGCAAAAACCATAACCCTATTATATCACTTTGGGGTAAAGATTAAGATTACCAATACTTTAGTTTCAAATGCTTTTCCATAGCGAGCATTGATGATACTGCACCAATCAAAATTCCAAGCATAATTGAGCCGAGCAACATCGTTGCCATTGTCCGTGGCTCAGTGAAAAAGGTATATGTTTCAGCAAACTCTTTCTGGTTCGCCACTTCACTGCCCAGTACAGTAATCAACGAATAGACGATTATATTCGCAATAACACCTGCAAACACTCCGTACAATGACGCCTCAACCAAGAAGGGTCCGCGAATATAACCAGGTGTCGCGCCGATAAGCTTCATGATGCGAATCTCTTCTCGGCGAGTGTAAATAGCCATACGAATCGTGTTGAAAATTATCATTATCGATACTGCCGTAAGGACAATGGCAGAAATAATACTACTAGTATTAATGAATGTCTGTGCCGTTGCGGCCTTGTCTATCGTTGCCTGTGCGTCGGTCTGACCGAGCGAAACACTATCGATAAAAACAACATACTTTTCCTGCTCAGCAAACGTCTTTATTTCTGGCATACGCTCCAGGTCGCTCACCGTAATTCGCAAACTTGCTGGAAGCACATCGTTACCTGCAAGCGCTAACGCTTGAAGAATATCATCATCATTATTAAAGTCACCTGCAAGGTCGGTACGCGCTTGATCTTGCGTAACGTATTCCACTCGCTCTACAAAATCCAGTGCAGCGACATCAGCTTCTAGTAGTTTTCGCTGAGATTCAGACACCCCGTCCACTAGATATATCGACGCTTTTAAATCACGTGCGAGCTCATTAATCGCGTTATTGGCCGTCACGTTAAGTACAATCGCAATAGAGATGATGGTTAACGCAACCACCATAACTGCCGTTGCGGCTATCGTCAGCCAAGCGTTACGGAATAGGTTCACGAAGCCAATCTTGAAGATGCGAACACTAATATTGATTTGTCTTGATGTACTACTCATAACCTAAGCCTTGTACACCGATCGAGCTTTATCGCCGCTTACTTTACCGTCTTTGATTGTCACGACACGACGACGTAATTTATTAACGATTTCTTGATTGTGCGTCGTGAGGATTACGGTCGTACCGTATTTGTTAATCTTCTCTAGTACACGAATAACATCCCATGCATGTTTTGGATCTAGGTTTCCTGTCGGCTCGTCGGCAATAAGAATCTTCGGCTGGCGAACTATCGCTCGTGCGATTGCAACACGCTGGCGCTCGCCACCTGATAATTCTGCAGGATAACTTTCTTCCTTACCCTTCAGTCCAACAATATCTAACACCTTTGGCACTGTGTGACGAATTTCTTTATTTCCCATGCCAACTATTTCAAGGGCAAAAGCAACATTTTCAAATACCGTTCTATTCGGAAGTAGTTTAAAATCTTGGAACACCACACCAATCTTTCTGCGTAGATACGGAATATCTTTGTCCTTGAGTCGTTCGTAGTCTATGCCACCGACAACAATCTTGCCACTTGTTGGCTTCTCTTCTCTGGTAAGGAGCTTTAATAACGTAGATTTCCCAGCGCCACTCGCACCAACTATCACCACGAATTCCTTCGCTTCTACATGCAAATTAATACGCTCAATCGCTGGGCCACTCTTCCGGCCATACTTTTTGGAAACCCTATCGAGTAATATCATTTGCACATAGTATACCAAAAAGCACATGCACAATGCTTGCCTCGCATCTGTAATCCGGTTATGCTTACATCTAGATGAATCAAAAATTGTATAGTGAGATTGAAGCTGCTGCTACCCGTGGTGTCGCACCCCATCTAATAACAGATGAGATGATCAAAGCAGGCTGGCCTCAGAAGCTCGTGCATGAAACCGTCGATGTTTGGCTGCAAGCTCATAGTCAAACAAAAGGCACGGCTTTCAAAGAATGGATTCAAAAGTACTATCGAAAGGCACTACCTGCTGTCGGAGTAGTTGTCGTACTGAATGTCATTAGTGTCGGCATCTCACTATTAAAACCGTGGCCAACAAAGATTCTAGCTGACTCTGCATTCGGGACCATCCCTGCCCCAGGCATACTCGAACCATATACAAATACGACGACGCTCATTCTGATAACGTCTGCGATGACTATGGCGTTATTTATATTCGGCACAATATTCGGTGTATTTCGTGATTACCTGCTACTGAAAATAGGCTATTGGCTCAATCGCTCAATTAAGCAGGAGTCGATGCGTCACATTATGCACCTGCCACTGTTTCACCAGGAACGGCTGTCCAAGGGAGACTACGTCTACCGGCAAAATGTTGTCACGAATAGCCTCTCCGACCTCGTACTTGGCACCACATCATCAATCACTGAATCAATTATTGTTATATTTGGCGTACTTGGCATCATGCTTTTCTTCAACGTAGGCCTCACAATCATTACGGTCATCCTCATTCCGTTCCTCTTTCTCACCATGCGCTTAATCGGACCGAAGATGGGTCAAACAGCTCGCAAGCTAACAGAGGTTGCATCTGAAACATCATCACGTATTAACGAGTCTGTCGATAATGCTGAAACCGTTCAGGCCTTTACGCTTGAGGACAAATTACTTAATAAGATCACAAGATTATGGGATAAGGGCTACGAGCTCTCAAAGCGCAATCTTCTCTGGGGTGAACTCCTTACTGGAACCAATGGATTCCTCATTGTTCTCGCAACCTCGCTCGTCATGTACATTGGCGGCTCGGCTGCACTTCGAGGTGAGATGACGCTTGGTGAACTCCTCATATTTATGACCTACATGGGCTACCTACTCGGTCCGGTAGAGAGCCTGGTTGAGCAAGTGACAAGTCGCAATCAAAAACTCATAGACGTTAATCGTATCTATGAAGTACTGGCTGATCATGAAGGTATTGAATTCTTGCGCCAGGGCCAACACATGCCACCACAAATTCAAGGGCAAATTGAATTTCAAAACGTTTCATACGCATACAAAGACCAGCAGATATTCAAGAACCTCAATCTCACCATCCCGCCAGGACAAAAGGTGGCAATCATTGGCCCATCAGGTGGCGGTAAAAGTACAATCATGAAACTGCTGCCATTATTCTTAGAACCTGAAAATGGCAAAATCCTCATCGATAACATCGACATCGAATCAGTGTCGCTCAAAGAACTTCGTCAACACATTTCGTGGGTTGCTCAAACACCGCAGTTATTTGAAGGGACAATTATCGATAACCTCATGGATGGTGATGCCTACCGTGAAGTCTCTAACGAAGAAATACTCGATGCTATCGAAACCGCAAACGTCTCGGAATTCGCTTCTAAATTACCGCTTGGACTTGCCTCTCCTGCTGGAGAAAATGGTGGTTCACTCAGTGGTGGTCAACGCCAACGCGTGTCTATTGCGCGGGCACTGATCAAGAACGCTCCAATCGTCTGTCTTGATGAGCCAACGGCTGCGCTTGATGCGAAGAGTGAGAATTATATTCGTGACTCATTACTGCAGATGATCAAAGGAAAGACGGTCGTCATGGTAACACACCGTAAGTCACTGCTTGCACTCATGGACGTTGTGTATGTACTTGATAATGGTACCTTGACCGACGTTAACCATCTCGGCGGCCTAGACCACTACCTCGCACAGCTTGAAGGCATCGAAGAACAAAAAGCTGCTGCGGAGGTAAAACAATCTGAAGCATCCGAAAAAGTTGAGACTAAAAAGCTTGTTGATGATTATGCACAATTTGTCGATTCGCAAGAACCGGAAATGCTTCATACACAACCAGTTATTCAGCAACAGCAAGCTCAACAAAAAGCCACTGTACAACTGGACCCTCAGGAAGTAAAACCATGGTCACCAGAACAGGCGCAAGCGACAAACCGGCAACCAGAAACAACCCCTGAGCCAGAAAAGTCTGACGACGATATTACGATTCAACTACATTGATGCGTCTAGATACGCTTCAATAAAGCTATCAATACCGCCATCCAAGACTGCTTGAACATCAGTCGTCTCTGCCCTCGTCCTTGTGTCTTTCACCATGGTATATGGATGCATGACGTAGTTTCGGATTTGATTTCCCCAGGCTGCTTCTTCATTCGGACCGCGTAGTTCAGATACTTTTTCTTTATGCTGCTCAAGTTGGAGCTGGGCAAGTTTCGAACGCAAGATAGTCATCGCCGTTTCCTTGTTTTGTAGCTGTGATCGTTCATTCTGAATAGCAACGACAATATTTGTTGGAATGTGCGTCACGCGGACTGCAGAATCAGTCGTATTAACTGACTGACCACCTTTGCCGCCGCTCCTATATACGTCTATCTTTAAGTCTGCTTCGTCTATTTCAACAGACTCCGGTGATGATATTTTCGGCATAATTTCCACGCGCGCAAAACTAGTTTGACGTAGATTATCAGAATTAAAAGGACTTAGACGGACAAGCCGATGTACACCATGCTCACTTTTCAATGTTCCGTACAAAAATGATGAACCACTTAGTGCAAGCGTGACGCTTTTAATGCCTGCTTCTTCCCCGGCAGACTGATCAATAGTTTTAACCGAAACCTCATGAGCCTCCGCCCACCTGCTATACATCCGAAGCAGCATCTCTGCCCAATCCTGAGCATCTGTACCACCGGCCCCGGCAAATATACTTAAAATAACATCGTTGCCGTCATATGGTCCCGAGAACTGTAACTCACGTTTTGCTGTTTGGAATCTACCTTCTAGCTGCGCGTGCTGATCAGCTATATCTGCGGCCAGTGTCTCATCGCCTAGAGCTTCAAGTTCTAGCAGGTCATTAGTTTCCTTTTGTAGCCTCGTCCAAAATTCAACACGTTTTTGCAATGCAGCAGCTGTACGAGAAATCTCTTGAGCTTTATCTGAATCATCCCAAAATGTCGGCTGTTGCATCTGGCTCTGTACGTCTTGCAACCGTGCTTCAAGCCCAGCAATATCAAGTTGATCGACTGCTTGATTAACGTTGTCACGAAGCTCTTGCACTAGCATACATCTAGTATACGTTAGTTTTGGTCGAAGATCTCACTCGTATAGTCGTACAGCTTGCGAGCAGGAACGAGTGATGTAGAACCCAATACACCGAGCCCCCATCTTGCATCCGCACAAAGCGTCTGGAATACTTCGATGCATTCCTTTGGAGTGATTTTATTTATCAAAGCCGGAATCTTATTCATGTCTTCAATCTCGTCTGCAATATAATACTTACCGTACCGACTCACGATATTACCAGCTGTCTGGCCGGATCGCATCGTGTTACCAAGCAGATGTTTCTTTGCAGCCTCAAAATCTTGTTCGTCCAAAACACCAGCTTTTAACCTTAAACACTCGTCACGAATGAGCCGCAATAGAGGTTGGCTATTCGTTTTGCTCACTTGCGCACCCATCCACCAGCCAGTTGATGAGCCGACTGAAGCAGCCCCTGAGAACATGTGATATACCCAGCCTTTTTCACGCGCCGCGCCAAAAACACGCGAGTACATGGTGTCTGTCATGATTGTCGAAACAAGTTGGAGTGCTGCTGATTCTCTTTGGGAGAATAGTTTATCGGCATACAAGTCAATGAAGAGATAGTTATTCGGAACACTTGGCTTGCGGTATACCAGTGGTTCGGCGAGCTTCTCTGGTAGTTCCTTCGGCATTGGAATTCTTTTACCTTGCTTTGATAGTTTTAGTCGAGTTTCAATAAGCTCAACAGCCTCATCATACTGGCCTTTGAAGTTCCCTGCGATGATAAAGCGCGCATTTGGCAGTGTATGCGTTTTTTTATAGTGCTCAACTAAATCATCTCGTGTCACCCCATCGAGTCTCTCGACGCGCTCCAAATCTGTTAAAGCTCGCATACCCATTGCCTGGCGCATACCGAGATTCAGATGACGAAAATGATTGTTGGAGCGACTGATTAGCTCTTCACGAACATTTGATAACTCACTCTCAAACTCTTCCTGCAAAAATAATGGTGTCGATATTGCATCGAATAACAACCCCAGCACTCGCTTCCACTCAAAATCTGCGCACTCTACTTCATACGTCACGTCATAGACACTCGTTGATGCGTTTGAATATGCACCGTTCTGCTCTATCGCTGCCTGAAAATCGCGGGCTGTTTTGTGCGTTTTGTTTGCCCCAAGCAATACGTGCTCGAGCATATGAGCTGTCTCCCACTTGTCGTATGGCAGTAGAAATTCACCGGCACGAAAACTCACTTCAGCGACAACGACACCCGTTTTCGGCGTGTCTATAATCAGGCCTTTCATACCTGAAGCGAGTTCTACTTCATGAACTTTATGCTTTAACATCTACGTTACTTGCGTCTGTTTTTCTTTCGATTTTGACGCTGTGTCTTCTTCTTTTTCTTTGCTTCCGTTTTTCGCTTTGCTGAGCCAACCTGTACTGTCTTTACAACCTTAAAATCGTCTTCGCCAAGGTCTTCTGTCTCAACAATCTTGTCAGCATTATCTACTGATGAGCGCGCTGCACGCGTTAATTCAGTTTCTACATGATCGTGCGAATGATCATGTGGCACTGGGCGCGCATGGAATAACCCTCGTACAACATCGTGTCGTAATGTATGCTGCATTTCTTCAAAAATGTCTTTACTAAGCCGACGGTATTCAACCAGTGGATTTCGCTGACCTACGGAGCTCCAATGAATACCTTGTCGCAAGTGGTCCATGTTCTCCAAGTGCTGCATCCAAAGATTGTCCATAATCTGAAGGTAAATATCACGCTCAACCTTCTCCATAATGTCTTCACCAAAGCTTTTAGTCTGCTCTTTATACTTTGCCTCAACTTCTTTAATAAGCTCTTTCTCAAACTTGTCGGCTTCTACATCAAATAGTCGATCGAGCTGACTGTCTTCAAGTGAGAACGTCTCCTTAAGCTGCGCCTCAAACTCTTCTGTGTATGAGTCTGGTGATGCAACCATTGCTGCAACTTGTTCTCGGATGAAATCTTTTACCTTGCCTGAGATGTTTGTGTTGTTCAATACTTCTCGGCGAATCTTATAGATTGCGACACGATGACGATTCATCACGTCGTCATATTCAACGACATTCTTTCGCTGATCGAAGTTAAATCCTTCGACTCGTTTCTGTGCTGCTTCTAGGCTTCGAGATATAACACGGTTTTGTATTGGCGTCTCGTCATCAATATTTAGCCGCTGCATGATTGTTTTTATCCGATCACCGCCGAATACGCGCATCAAATCGTCTTCAGTGCTCACGTAAAATTGTGTTTCACCTGGATCGCCCTGACGACCTGAGCGTCCACGAAGCTGATTATCTATTCGCCGTGATTCATGTCGCTCTGAACCGATGACATACAATCCGCCAAGTTCCTTCACGCCTTCTCCGAGCACAATGTCCGTACCGCGTCCTGCGATGTTTGTTGCAATGGTCACTGCACCTTTTTGACCTGCCTTTTCAACGATACTTGCTTCACGCTCGTTGTTCTTTGCATTGAGCACTTGGTGCTTAACACCAGCCTTCTTCATGAGTCGGCTCAACTCTTCGTTATGCTGTACTGCTGATGTACCGATAAGAACTGGCTGTCCTTTTTCTTGCAGCTCTTTCGTCTGCGTAACAATTGCATTGTACTTGCCTACTTTTGTTCGGTAGATCTTATCTGATTTGTCATCACGAATAACAGGCTTATTCGTTGGAATAGAGACTACTTCGAGTGAGTATATTTGGTGGAACTCTTCCGCCTCAGTCTTTGCCGTACCAGTCATGCCTGACAGCTTGTCATAAAGTCGGAAGTAATTCTGGAAACTGATAGTAGCGAGCGTCATGGACTCTTCTTGAATCTCTACGTGTTCTTTTGCCTCAATAGCTTGGTGTAGTCCTTCGTTATAGCGTCGGCCCTTCAACATACGACCGGTGAACTGGTCGACAATAACGACTTCACCATCCTTTGATACAACATAATCTTTATCTCGCTTGAATAACGCCTCGGCCTTCAGAGCCTGATCAAGGTGATATATCGTTCGAATATGTTGCGTCGCATACAGGTTATCGATGCCGAGCGCCTTTTCGACATAATTCACACCTTCATCTGTAAGCACGACACTTTTACGTTTTTCATCGACTTCATAGTGCTTGTCCCTTTTAAGCTGACGAGCTAGCTTCGAGAATTGCTCATAGCTTGCTCCACTGGTCGCTGAAGGTGCAGAAATAATAAGTGGCGTTCTCGCTTCATCAATCAAGATAGAGTCAACCTCGTCAACAATGGCGAAGTTTAGTTCTCGTTGGCGTAACTGGTCGACTTCGCGCACCATGTTGTCGCGCAAATAGTCAAAACCGAACTCATTGTTCGTTCCGTACGTGATGTCAGCAGCATATGCTTCTTGGCGTGTACATGGTCGAAGATGTTCGAACCGCGGATCGTCATGGTTCTCATCAGAATACTCAGGATCGAAGATAAACGATTTGTCGGGGATAATGACTGCGCAACTCAATCCAAGGTAGTGATACACCGGACCCATCCAACCTGCACCGATGCGAGCAAGGTAATCGTTAACTGTCACGAGGTGAGCACCCTTGCCTTCAATCGCATTAAGATATAGCGGCAAAGTGGCTACCAAGGTCTTACCTTCACCAGTTTTCATCTCAGCCACAGAACCTTCGTGCAAAACCATACCACCGATAAGCTGTACTTCGTAGTGTCGTTGCCCAAGCACACGATCGGCAACCTCGCGAACAGTCGCAAATGCATCAGGCATGATGGTGTCGAGCGTCTGCCCCTTTTTCTTTAATGTCTTTCGAAATTCGTCGGTCTTTTCCTTCAGCTGTTTTTCGGAATAGTTTTTATACTGATCCTCGAGTTCATTAATATCTTTAACCCGTTTTTTTAGGCGTTTTAGTGTCTTAGCTTCTGGATCTCCCAGAACTTTTTTCGCGATTTTCTTCACGTGATTACCCTTCTTTGATTCAGATGATACATGAAAGGGCTCAGCCTTTTGCAGCAATTCCCACCAATGCCTGTATCATACGTTGCTGACAGTATAGCGTATAACCCCTGTTCAAAACCAGGGCAAATCAATGTTTCTTAACGCCTCTTAAACAACTTGCCAAATGCACGACGTGCACCGTTGTTTTTGCGCTTATCACTAGAGACTGAGTTCTTTTCTTTTCGACGTTTAATTTGCTTCTGAAGCTTCGCCTCAACAATATCAACTGCGGCGTGCATATTCACTGTAGATTCAGTGGCAGTAAGTTTGTAGTCTGGTGTGTGCAACACAACCTCGACGCTACACTTCTTACCACCCTTACCGGTGCTTTCTTTCAGCGTTACATCAGCACGAGCACCCTCTCGGTTTTTGCGCTGCATGTGGCGATCAAGCTTACCTACTTTTTTATAGATATATTTCTCCAGATCTTCAGTCGGTGCGTATGTCTTCTGTGGAGCAGAAATCTTTATATTTGTAATCATAGTACGTTCCTTCCTCCCATGTAGGGTTGTAACACTTTTGGTACACGAATCGACATGTCTTCGTTCTGATAGTTCTCTATTATGGCAGCGATAATTCTCCCAAGAGCGAATGCAGTTGCGTCGTTGGTGTGCACCAGTTCTGTACCATTATTAGTCTTCGTTCTAATTTTAAGATCTCGTGCCTGATAGTCAGTCATGTAGTCTGCGGTGTGGGTTTCGATGTATCGTTCTTGTCCTGGGAACCAGCAGTCAATATCTATGCCTGCCGCATTTGGCCTGCCTATATCTGCGGTAGACTTACGAATAAATCTATAGTGCAGACCGAGTTGCTGCACTAAATATTCCTGAATTGCTATCAAAAGTTTATGTTCTTCAAGACCAGTTTCGGCATCTGAAAAAACTTCCATCTCTAGTTTGTCGAACTGATGCAGCCGGATAATACCTTCAGTATCTTTACCGTACGTGCCTGCTTCGCGTCGAAAACTAGGGCTGTAGGCGATATAACGAATCGGCAAATCATCAGCTTGAAGAACCTCATTCCAATACATAGTACACATTGTGTGCTCTGCACTAGCGTTTAGCCACAAATCATCTTGCTCAATTTTGTACGTCACGTTTTCTGCGTCAAGTCGTGCACTAGCCACATAAGGTTCTGTCCTTAGAAGTGCCGGCGGTAGAACTGGCATGAAAGCTTTCGGGGAAATGTTTAAGTCATTCTTATCTACAAGCTCTTGTAGCACATCCTCGTTAGTAAGCGTGTCCATAACAAACTGCATAATCGCGAACTGGAGCTGAACTAATCCACCCTTCAAATAGACAAATCTACTGCCAGAAATTTTTGCTGCACGTTCTTTATCAAATAAATCTCTTACTTTGGCAATCTCCCAGTGAGTCTTTGGCTCAAAGCTAAACTCAGGCTTTACACCTTCTTCACGTTCTACAACATTATCTTCTTCCGTCTCACCTATTGGAACAAAATCCAAGGCTAAATTCGGGATTTTGCGCAGAAGTTCATAAAATTCTGTTTCAGAATCACGCAGCAAATTTTCGCGTTCGTTAAGCTCAACTTTAATTGTTTTACCTGCATCAATCAACGACTGGTCAGGCTTGCCACCTTTCATCTGGTCTGATATTTCATTTCGTTTTTGACGTAAAGCTTCAACTTGTTGCAAAATTTCACGCAATTCTTTATCGCGTCTCAATAAATCTTCTACGTCAATTTGGACTTGTTTTTGCAATGCTTTTTGCGCGACCATCTCTGGGTTATCACGCAGTATTTGTATATCAATCATCTACTTTTAGTATACGCCTACTTTTGGCGGTTTTGAAGGGCTTCCAGTGTTAATTGTGTCCGAGCTTTTGCATACTCACAGTGTTCACACGGGCCACCCATTGCTGCTCGTCCAACTGGTGGCATGGTGTCACTATCCATGACTTTTTTCATTTCAAGCAAGGCCTTTTCGACCCATTCACTTGAGCCAGTGTGTGGGAAGACGTACGTGTCGAACTCAACGACATTATTGAATCCATCCCTATCCTGCGTACCAGTTGCATAGACAAAATACCCCGTATCGCTCACATCAAATCCATTTTGCTTGAGCAACCATTGGTATATCTCCATTTGCCGCCTATACATGTCCTGCCAACCACCCTCAGGACCGAGCTTACGCACCGGCTTATCCTTAGCAGTTGCCTTATAATCGACAACGATAAGGTTGCCATTTTTATCAACCCAAACATCATCAACTGCACCGAATACATGTAGATTTGTAGGCTCATGCACGTGTGTGACTCCAGTAAAATTCTCCCGCCAAGTATCAAGTTCTTTATGTTTAAACGGTAGAATACCATCGAGATTGTTATCCTTCATGAGTGGGTGCTGTACGCCCTTTTCACGGTAGACGTCAAACTCTTTTTTGAATAGTTCGTCAATCGCTTTATTGATATTGAACGGCGGACTACTCGGTCGCTTTATCTTTAATCGTACGTCGAGCCAGAAACAACGTGGACACTGCATGAATAACTCGATTTTTGATCGAGATACTTTAAACGGTTCACTCTGCCCTGGTTGATACGGCTTACTCCGCTCTTGCCAATAATTCATCCATCTTATTGTAGCAGTGCAGCGGCGGTAATCGCTGCCGTTTCAGCACGTAACGTAAATTCGCTCAGACTAATATGCTGGACCTTTCTCTCGACAAAATACTGTTTCTCATCATCAGTCCAGCCACCTTCAGGACCAACAAGCACGGCTACTTTTTCTGAGTATTGGCTCCTCGTTTCGCCTCCTTGCTCTGCGACAAAAACCACCACATCATCGGTCTGCATCTCATCAATAATCGCCTGTGGGCTTAATGGTTCTCTGACGCGAGGAATGTCGGCGCGGCCGCATTGTTCAGCTGCTTCAGTTACAATTTTCAAGGCTCGCTCACCGTCAAAACCAGTTTTCTCCGTCCTGTCGCACAGCATTGGCACAAAATGACTTACTCCTAACTCAGTACCCTTTTGCAATACCCAATCATTCTTATCTTTCTTGAGTAATGAAAAACACAAATACAGGTCCTTCGATGGGGTTTTAGGCGCCATCTCAGTAACAAGCTCCAGGTGAAGCGCGTTATTGCCGATTTTAACAATCTTGTACAAACGCTCCTCTTTCACAGCATTGAATAATACAAGCTCTCTGCCTTCTTGAAAGCGAAGCACTCGTGTCATCTGATGAAAAAGACCTTCATCATCCATCCAGAAGTCTTTTGGCAATTCTCTATCCAGGTAAAATCTATGCAGTTTCATTCACTTCAACTCTAGCACGATTAGTGATTCTATATGTGGTGTACGTGGGAAGAAGTTATACCCTCTCGCCTCTGTTACGCTATAGCATGATGACAACATATTGACATCTCTTGCCTGCGTAACTGGATTACAGCTGAGGTATATAACCTGCAGAGGTCGGACCTCTGCAATCTGCTTAATGACATCTTTGTGCAGTCCTGCTCGGGGCGGATCAAGTATCAAGATGGTATCTGAAGTTATGTGCTCGAGTGCTGTTTCGCTTGTAGCATGCACTACTTTTATATTTGCTCCGACCGTGTTCTGCTCCGCCATTGTTATGTTTGCGTCATCAGACTCTACAAGTGTCTTTGCGCCGACTGGTATACCAATTGTGCCGACTCCGGAATACATATCTACCGCTTCCCGTGCAGCAACTAGTTCTTTGATACGCCCTGCTACTTCTTCGAACACCGGTAGGTTGACCTGGAAAAATGATAATACATCATACATGATATTTTTGCCCAGCACCGTATCCATAAGCTTTATATCACCCAGTGAATAAAGCTTCTTCGTAGGTACACTGGCTGGACTTTTTGGCTCAGAATAGTATATATCTAAGCCCTTTAGCTCCTTAGGTAAGTTAAAGTCAGCCATATCTAGCTCTTTTTTTATGAAAAGAGCTCCAACTACCTCGGAATCTGAATTTGACGGCTGATTTGCACGCAAAAGGATTGTCTTGAGGTCACCGCCCCACACACCCAAGCGGTTTAGCTCATCACGCACAGCCCTTGCTGCATCGTTAATGCAATCCATGGCGAGCGCACTTCCCTCAACCTTTTGCTTGCCGTGCGTACCTCGAACGTAGTGAGCGAGGTGTAACCCCTCGTCATCACCCCAAAAACCAAGTTCCATTTTATTTCGGTAGCCATACTCCTTTAAGCCAGAGTAGAGATCATCCCATTGAATCCCCTGGACACCTTCATGCTCAAAAGTTTCTTCTAATATCGCTTGTTTGTGCTGGTTCTCAGCCTCGAATGTCATTATCTGCCAAGGACTTGTAGATAAGTAACTTAAGGGTTCTTTCGGCTCTATTCTCTCCTTAGAAGGTTTATGTACTAATTCCGCGACTCCCTCGAGATATGAGCTACGCTTTTTTGTCACGCGTACATCCACTAACTCCCCTGGCAAACCACCCCACACAAACACGGGCTTCCCTTCATGATGTGCTAGACACTGTCCACCATGAACAAGCTTCTCGAGCCGTAGATTCTCTAAAATAACTCTTTTGCGCATATGCCACTCAATTCTATCAAAAAGACCTCCCTGGTAGGAGGTCTTTGGTTTATTCTACATTTTACTTATGGTCGAAGTGTACCGGCGAAGATTTGCCATGCAAGTGCTGATTTCGCGACGAGCGAAAGAATCATATACGCACGCTCACCGTAGAGGTAGTCGCTCCACTTACCTTTCCCTCGATATTGGAGCCACATATTGACTGCAAAGCTCATGAAGAACAGGAAGATGCTAACGTAAATCCAATATACGAATGTAGGGATATCGCCTGATCCGTACTGGTTTGCACCCCAGAAATACAAACCGACAACTGCCCATGGGCCAAGCCCTGCAATCGTACCGACAACATAGCTGAGCCAGTTTGTCTTCTTTGTCGTCTGGTTGTGCACTTCCATAACGAGGCCACAAAGGTTCATTACAGCTGTTGCGCCAAAGATCATGAGGAGTGTAGATGCATCACTCACACCTGCCAGCATAGCTATCGCAATCATCATAACCGATGCACTTGCACTGTACTCGTACCAGCGGGCTTTATTCATGCCGTCTTTGAGCTGTGCATTGTACTTCTTGCGACCGATAGTGGCGATGTATAGATGTGCAAGTGACGAGAGGAAGAAGAACGCAGCAACTAAATACGCTAAGTTCACATCAAATAGCGAGCGCTGCGATTGTACGAGCACCGGAGCTCCCTCGCTAGAAGCTAATTGATCTTGCGTAATAAAATTAGTCGTTACAGGAAAAAGACTATCTGATCGACTAAGGATAAGTACTGCTACACCCTGTGCAAAGTGCAATCCTGCCATAACCCAATTCCAAATATTGAGTTTAGCGAATATGTCTTTCTTGACTGGTGATTTACTCGCAGCTTTCGCACTTACCTTTTTAGTAGTTGTCTTCTTTACTGGAGCCTTCTTCGTTGCAGACTTTGACTTTACTGAAGCTGCCTTTGTCGTTGTTTTCTTTTTAGTTGTTGTCTTTTTGCGTGTCGATGTAGCGGTAGACTTCCGCTTTGTTGTAGTTGTTGCCATGCATAAAATAATAGCACACTTCTAAGGTGTTACCTGTTAGAAATTAATTTCTTCCTCGATAACTTCACCAAGTACTTCAATAATTTCATCTGGTCCAGCGGCAAGCGTCGTGCTGATAAAGCGACGTGGTAACAAGCCGTCGCCTTCAGGATCGTCTGCATTACCGTCGATACTCCCTGTCCACGATCCGCCTGGTGATGCTATTGCCGCCGAAATCGCCCGAGTAGCGTTGTTTGAATTAATACTCAGCACAGTGAATTGAGAACTGAGCCCAGGATAACCATCACCGTCAAATACCGTACCATCTTTAAGCTGATTGTACTCTCCATACCCGTCCAGTACAGAGAAGCCACCCCCATTGCCATTTGTCCAGAACGATGGCTGTGAAGATGTCTTTTTCAGGACTGAACAACAACTGTTTTGATTTGGAGACGAAAAGCCCGTCCCCCATGCATCCGTAAATAGCACAAACTGTACATCAGTGGCACCTTCTAGGTCTAGTTCATCTCCCGGCCCATAGACAGATCCCAAGCGCATGCGAGCTAATGATCCAGGTAAGTGATCTTGGTAATCCGACGTAGAGGAGCTTCCCGGCCCAAATCGCCTATCCCACGTTGTTGCAGTAACTGAGTCATCTGTAAATGGCACGGTGACATCGTATTTATGTTCCTGGCTATAGTGATTCGTCCCATACTGCACGACTGCCACCTCTGAGGTTGGAGCTTCAGTGAGCACATACTCAATCGCGGCATCAACCGTCGATTTACTGTCCAGCCACTCAGACACACTCATCGAGCCTGAATTGTCTACGATGAATATAAAACGAACGCTCGAAGTACCTGATGTCGTATTCGTAATCTTTCCTTGAATCTCTCGAGTAAATAATGCGTTCGATTCGTCGGTTTTTTTATAAACACGCCCAATACCCTGTATATCTTGCTGCGTATTAGTCGGGTTTGAGTAGCCTTTTGTTGTCACTTCAAACTTCACAATATGCGTATCAGTCTCATAAAGAGTCGTCTCCGGTGTGCCAGCATAGGCAATATCGAGCTCATACTGCTCTTTTGCATAGTCCATGGCTGACGTAGCAGCAAGCTGCGCTTGACGAACTAACTCTTGCCGAACAGTTGTCTGATATGATTGCAGCGGCAATGAAATAGCTAGTACCGCCAAAATAGTTATCAGCGGTATAAATGCAATAAGGGTAGCAAGTAAAAAGCCTTTCTCTTCTTTGTTTTTTATGAACTTTTGCATCAGTTAATCTTCCTTATGGTGTGTTTTACTTCGGCCTCAACTTCTTGGCCAAATACTTTATCACCCAATGTGAGTGTGATTTCTACTTTGTCAGCCGAGGACGGAAATGTCGTTTCGATATTGTCCTCTGCGAAATAGCGTACCTGCATATCAACGACATTTTCCGATAATAAGGAATCTTCGGTTCGACAATTACCCGAGCCGACATTCCCCGCTGGGCACGAAGTGAGTTTTGCATTATCCAGACATGTAGACGTCGTTGGTGTGCAAGGATTATCAGTAGCAACGTCTATGCTACAAGTCGAAAATGTCGGGACAAGCGTGCGTTTGCGCAAATTACTATAGTTAGAGTCAGGATTTTCCTCAACGAAGTAAATAACATTATTAATCGCAACTGGATTGTCAGTAATATCAGATGTTTCACATGGATTCAATGCACGCCGAACGATGTGTCGATCCTCATCTCGCCTTGTTGAGTCGAGAGCTACCTCATTAATGATAAGCGTTTGTGGATCTGAATTATGCGTCCATCCACCGCTCGGCGCGAAAGGGTCGCTAAGATTTGCATCGGTTTGCTCTCCATACGCAATCGTGAACAGCAACTCATCTTGCAGATTAATGAGTAGGCGCTGTCCTGTTGTACGCAAGTCAGAGCGCGCAGATTCAGCAAGCACCTCAGTGTATTGCAAGAAGAGTGAGCCGACAAGTGTCACGAGAATAATTGACGTCAGTGGGATCACTACAGCTATCTCGGTCATTGTGAAGCCGTCCTGCTTCTCATTACGCTTGTGCCGCCGCCAAAACATCATCAGTCACTCACTCCAAATTCTCGAATAAATGTCGCGTATTCGACGCGTTGGCGAATTCCTTGCGCATCGTATTCAATTACCGCTGTTGCTTTCAGGAGTGTCGGGTTATCAGCATCACCATCTGCATCGGTGTCTTCATATGGACCCGTGTCTGTCATAGTAGACGTCTCAGACCAATTAATCACTAATCTAGGCGCTGGATTACGCTCAGCGACACGTTCACCTGATCCTGAAATATATTGAATTGCAAATGCCATATCGTTATCAACTTGCCAACCAACTCGATTAATAATCTCTTGCACAATTGACGTCACATCGACTCGTGTATCTTCGCCTACTTCACCAGCAGACCATGGATCTGGTGACCATGTTGTTGTTGCCAACGTACCAACACTCCCGTCCGAAGAGTCACTATCAACAGCATTATCCACCGCGAAGGATCCAGTCCAAGGCTGAGCATTATCCCTGTCAACACCGGTCACAAGGAGATTAACTGCAGTGGAGTCTGTTTCGTCAGCAGTAAACTCAATATACGCACTATCGATTGTGGCACCCTGCGTCGTATCAATATCATCGAAGATAATACCAATAGATTGATTACCGCGTGACCCGTCTTCTGCCATTTCTAGATCAGAACTGCTAAAGAATAGATCTCCAGGCGAGTCGCTTGCGTCAGCTCCTTGCTGTTCTACGATGTCTCCCGGGACACCAGCTGAGTACGCCTCAAGCTCCGAAAACACATTAAAGTTATTATCTTCTGCGTCCTCGATGTAGAGTCGCCAATATCTATAAGGTGTCGAATTTGAGCTCACATCTATATCCTGCGGATTACTACCCGTACTGCATGGTATGCCATTATCAGACAACCCGTCGACAATAGTAGTCCAACCACTATTACTATTCGGGGAATTATTTTTTGCTTCAACGCGGAAATCATCAGCTCCATATCCACAGTAGTACCAATCTACTCGAATCGTATCAACCACCCTAGCAGACCCTAAATCAATAGATGGCGACGCCATATTATTCGGATTATATGAGTATGCACTATAGGTATAGTTCGAGTAACTATCATCACGTATTTGCCATTCTCGCCAGTAGTCACCTGTCGCATCATGATAGTTAATACTGTTTATCTCAGAACCACTAACAAAAGCTGCATCGGCAGTAATAGTTTGTGTGAAGTCGGTTGTCTCGGTAACTGTCGTCGAGATTACTTCGCTCTCAGGTTCAATATACACCTTTGCTTCTGCGTTATTTAAGCTGGCTACTTCTGCTTCGGCCGAAAAGTCCTCAACCTCATACGAAAAGGCATTATCGCCAATTGGTATATTGTCATAGCCCAGATTAATGTAGTCTTGAATCTTCTTGAACGCAAGCGAGCCAGCTTCGGCTCGTAATGCTGTCTGCGCATTTAAGCTCGTACTGTTAATTACGATGACGTAGATAATGCTAATGAGCATGGAAACAAGTGCAAGCGAAACGAGCACTTCCACCATACTGAATCCATGTTGTTTGTGTTGTTTATGAACCTTGGGCATACCCACGCCAATTGCAACCTGTGCTTATGCTTATAGACTCATTGATTATCTCAGATGTAGTCCCTCGTAGCAACCAGGCTATTCGGTACGCAGTGCTTCAACCGGATCAAGCTTAGCTGCCTTACGTGCAGGCAGCAACCCAGCAAGCACGCCAATCAACATGAGCGCAAACAACAACCCCAGCAATTGCAGAAAGTCAAAGACAATTAGATTGTCCTCAATATTAAGCGCATCATTTATGAATGGGTTGAGTATGGTGCCGATAATGAATGCGCCGATTATGCCGAGCAATCCACCAATAAAACCAATCCAAGCTGCTTCGTAAATGAATAGCAAGCTTATATTTTTCTTGCTCATACCAAGTGCTTTCATTAAGCCAATCTCTCTCGTACGCTCAAGAACACTAATATATTGCGTGTTTACAATCCCGAACACTGAAGCGATCAACGTCACAGCACCAAGAGCGAACACCATACCAGTGAGAATATCGACAAATTGATTCAACGTCTCTTGAATATCATCTGTCGTTAATACGTAAAAACCATCTGCTTCAAGCTGTTCACTCACAGATTGCAACACAGCATCATCTTCTCCATTCTCTACCTTTACTGTTGCATAAATGTACTTTTCAAAATTACTGCTTCCTTCGTTTGCGAATACATACAATTCACGCGCATCTTCACTACTTATCTCAAGTGGCAACACTCCGAAGACGAAGCTTGTTGCCGGACGAACTGAAACGCCCGAGACTTTGAATGTGAATCGTTTCTCCTGCGGCGCAACCGTATCAACTGATAAATCTGTAAAATCTTCTGAATCTATCCCGCCGCTCAGCAAGTCTTCGATAGCATCAAACGAGAATTCTTTAGAAATTGATATATCAATTTCTTTGCCAATCGCTTCGTCTGCATTAATAAAGCCGAGGAGCTCTAAGTATGCCTCTGGCAAAATAATACTACCTGCTTCTAAATCATTATCTACAGGAAGCTCGCCTGCTACCAGCTCAGGTTTTTGCCCTGGACTGTATGGCTGCAAAGAGCCTGTGTATTCTTTCTGGCCTTCTCTGGTGACATATTGCATTGGTATTGTGAAGAACGGTCGCACTTGTTCTATCTGTTCATATTGCTCCAAAATTTCGATGTCTGCTTGAGTTACTTGTTTGATTTGTACACTACCCCCATCGCCAAACTGGACATCACCAATTGCAGGATCATATTCTTGCGGCGCCCCCGAAGGTCCGCCACCCGTACTTGTTATCTCTGGATCACGAGCAGCAGTCAGTTCTGCAGGGTCAAAGTTATTCTCGACCAACTCATCCGTATAGTTTCGCACGCCATTACTTGCGGCTAATGTCAGTGCAAGCGTAAAACCACCGACCGATATGGCGAGAGCTGTGAGGAGTGTGCGTAATTTTGCTGATTTCAAGCCGCGACCAGCACGCTTGATAAGGTCTGACGTACTCATTTCTTACCTCCCTTCTTTGTGGATTTTGGCTCTTCTATACTACGAATCTTCCCGTCTTTTATATGAATTCGCATATCGCATTTTTTTGCCAACTCTTCATCATGTGTCACTACTATCAATGTCGACGATAGTTTCTTATTGAGCTCAAAAAGCATGCTTACAATCCTGTCACCAGTCACAGAATCAAGGTTACCCGTCGGCTCATCTGCAAATAGCAGTTTTGGCTCGTTGACAATGGCACGGGCCACAGCCAGTCGTTGCTTCTGTCCGCCTGATAAATTTCTCGCCTTGGTGTCTCTCTTTTCGAGCAACTCAACTGCTTCAAGTGCCTTTTCTGCTTTTTGCTGCCTCCTTGAACGAGTTGTCTTCGCAATCTCCATAGGCAACATAACATTGTCCATGCATGTTCGATTGGCCTCAATGAAAAACGCCTGAAATATAAAACTCATTTCACTCGCGCGAAATGCATCTGCTTCTTTCGGTTTCATGTCTGTTATAACTTTACCGTCAAATGTCACTGAACCGCTGGTTGGATGATCTAGTCCACTCATGACATGCATGAGTGTACTCTTGCCTGAACCACTTTTGCCGACAATCGCAACAGTTGATCCATCCGGCACTGAAAAAGAAACATCCTGCAATGCCGTAAATGCGGTGTCTTTCTTGCCATACACCTTAGAGAGCTGTTTCACCTCTATCATTTTTTCTCCTTTGCTTTGCCACTTATTGTATCAGAATGACGCTTACGGTAAGCTGTATTCATATGTCAAAAAAACCAACATCAAAATCACTCATCCTGGCTCGAATAACCCGGACACTTTACTTCTTTATCGGGTTTTTTGCCCTTAGTATCATTATTTTTGACAGCGGTAATCTCATTACAAGAGAAGCAGTCATAGATCGCTGGACGCTGGTGACCGTGCTACTAATACTTAACACTATTGTCTGGTATGCCGCTTCACAATCCGTCCTCAAGAAAAACGACATCTTAACTGCAGCTTTGACTCTTGCGTTGTTAGCGGTCGCCGGCTTCATGACCTACTGGGAACGGGGCATGGCAAGCACAAGTACTATCCTATACGCGCTACCATTATTGACGGTTGCCACAATAAAAAACCGACACGCGCTACTCGCAACACTAGCTCTTGCAATCGGTACGTATGCATTTGCAGCTGTGAAGTATTTTAATGATTTCTTTAACGAAGGCTATCGGGTGCAGTTATGGGGCACGATTCTACTCATATCTGGAGCGTTATGCACTATCACATGGTTCCTCATGATTGTTGCTGGCCTACGCCACGATTCAGAGTAAGCTTAACTTTCGAAACGTAATCTACGTATTAACCACTGTTTATCAAGCGTGCTCAAAAACCAGCCAGCTCGAGGGCCTGAGTCTTTTCCGATGAGTAGCTTATAGAGTGATGTAAATAATTCTTTTGGTTGCATACCGACCTCATCGCGAAGGCTATAGACTGCCTTATGGAACCACTCACCATCGGCGTCTTCTGGTGCGCTGGAAATCTTATTAGCAAGTAATACAAATAGCTGTTTCTGTGAATCGCTGAAGTCAGCGTCATCAACTGAATCAATGATTGAGAATCTTGTATCCTCGTCTGCCCATGTATCCAACCAATGATCGATAAAGGCAAGCTCTCGTCTAACAATTTCTTCATCTTCGCGAGCTTCTTTGGCATACTCTGTACGTTCAATCACATCGATTGTCTTTTGTGGATCACGCAACGAAGCTTGATAACTAACATACAGATGCGTAAACGGCACACGGCTCACTGTCGGCTGTTCAACACCCTGAAGACAGAGCTCTAGCAGCTGGTTTTCTTGCTCGGTCTTGTCGGGCTTTGCAAGTAATTCACTAAACTCATCGAAGAGCTTAATGAGTGTGTCGCCAGTATCGAAGAACAGTAGCTTGTCCGGACTATAACGCAGTATAAAGAACCATATCAACTCAGGAGGAAGAATTTTCAGCAAGTCAGCTGCTGTGATGGTATCACCTGCACTTTTACTCATCTTCTTTGTATCACCGGTTCGGTTGATGAAATCATATGGTATCGGTAGTGGAGCATCCGCCGAAAACACATCTTGCACAATAACTGCACCAGTGTCGTACGAGCCACCTTTTGTGGCGTGATCACGTCCGAACGGCTCAGCATCCACACCAAGTTTCCACCATCGCGCAGGCCAATCTATACGCCAGTTTAACTTCACCATACCATCCGTATAGCTGATGCTTTGCTCGTTGTTATCGGCGTCAAGGTATGTAACCGTTTTATCTTCTTTCGAAAAACCTACATATGCTCTATTTTTTAGTCTACCGTTCTCAACAATCTGTACTGGTGACCATTGTGGATCCAGCTTCCGGCCTGATACTTCCTCGAGTGCTGCGCGTACTGCAGGCAGATTTTCTAACGTCTTCTCGATTGCATCGACAAAAAACCCATCGCGATATTTTTCGTGTGCATGCATGACTTCCATATCAAGATGAAGCCCCTCTGCCGCCACAAGAAGGTCGGCGATGAAATAATCAGCATATGAACTAGCTTTGGCTGAATCAGGAGACGGCACATCACACAGTGGCATCCCAAGGTACTGCGAAAAACTCTCATCAACATCGACAGGCACTTTTCGGAACACATCCAGGTCATCAGACACGTGAATGTGCTTCGCATCGCGACCTCGCCGCTTCAGCTCCCTGTAGACTGCTTCCGCGGTCAGAACCTCACGCAATGTTCCTAAGTGATAGGTACCTGACGGAGACACGCCTGAAGACACAACAATCTCTCTATCAGGATGTTGTGAAATTAAAGAATCAACGATGTTGTTCAACCAATTCATTACCGATAAGTGTATCGTATATGGACGAAAAATAACAGAGGTAGTTTATGCCACTGAAACGATTTTGTACTTATTAGTGGCTGCAGGTGTCTTGATTTCAACTTCCTCACCTACTTTTTTACCCATCAACACTTGGCCAATCGGTGATTCATTTGAAATCTTACCTTCAAGTGGGTTGGCTTCAACTGAGCCGACAACCGTAAATTTTTTATTTCCATCTTTGTTCTTTAGCTCCACTGTATTTCCAAGTTCTACAACATCCTTTTTCTTTGGTGATGCGATAGTCTCAGCATTCTTTAGCACATGCTCTATCTCTGCAATCCGAGACTCAGTCTTTTCCTGCTCTTGACGCGCAGCGCTATACTCAGCGTTTTCCGACAGATCTCCAAACTCACGTGCAGTCTTGATACGCTCCGCAATATCTCCTCGACTACCAACAAGCGTCTTCATCTCGTTCTCAAGTTCTTTAATACCGTCAGCAGTTAGTTGAAACTGTTTTTTCATAGTTCTTTACCTCTATTACACATTAAAATTAAACGGTCAGTGACAGACTTTTTTTCTCGCATATGTTTGTTTCTTGGAGCCGACTATACCAAACCCCAACTACCGTTGACTAGTCTTTTTTCAATATTTCTACTAATTTGTGATTAATATCACTCGTTTTAACCATTTCAGCTTCAGATTGGGTCCGTAGTTTGAATTCAACCGAATCTTTATCAAGTGTTTTTGGGCTCAGCACTATCCGTAACGGAATACCCATGAGGTCGGCGTCAGCAAACTTGTCGCCTGGTCGTACATCGCGGTCGTCGTAGAGCACACTCACCCCGGCCTGCTGCAAAGATTCGTAGAGATTTTGCGCTTGTTCATCAACATCTCCTATAGTGGCCAGATATACCTGGAATGGCGCTATACTTGGCGTCCACACAAGACCCTTGTCATCACTCATCATCTCAGCTATAACGCCCATAACACGCGTTATACCAATACCATATGAAGCGAGATACAGTGGCTTCCTGCTCCCGTCTTTATCGGTATACATAAAATCCATCTTTTCTGATTTTTCAGTGCCAAACTTGAATATATTTCCTACTTCAGCGCTCGTGACGGGCTTTAGCTCCGTTTTATCAATACCCAGCTCTTTAGTAGCATCGTCAAGCACTTCCTCATTCACCGCGACAGTCTGGTCGGCATTCACATACAGTGTATCTTCACCGGCATCACATATCGTCTGGAACTCGTGTGAAAATTTCGTAAACGCCCCACCACTTGCGAATGTCACGAACGTCTTATCGCCGATGCCTAACCGATCAAATACACGCTTGTAGGCTTCGATTGCTGCATCATAATAGGTGTCGCAGTCATCAGAGGTTGTATGTACAGAATACATGTCCTTCATGACAAATTCTCGGCCCCGCATAATGCCGCTTTTAGATCGAAGTTCGTTGCGGAATTTCGTCTGGAACTGATAAACGCTCTGTGGCAAATCTTTGTAGCTTGAGACGTGCTGCTTCATCATTTCAACAATTGCCTCCTCGTGTGACCACGCAAGCCCCAGGGGTGACTCATCTTTTAGCTTCGTCTTGAACCACACGTCTACAGCTTCATCATCCCAGCGTCCAGTTTCCTGCCACGTATCAGGACGCTGCAACGCAGTCATGATGAGCTCACCGGAATTAATAGCGTTCATTTCTTCCCGAACGATTTGTTTGATATTTTCAACTACGCGTATGCCAAGTGGTGTATACGCGTAGACACCGGCCATTACTTTGTATACAAATCCAGCTCGAATTAATAGCTGAGCATTTTTGGCCACCTCATCAGCTGGTGCGTCTTTTTGTGTTTTTATGAATAATTGCGATCGTTTCATTAGTATTCCCCTTTCACTTTTGTTGGGATTCTAGGTTTATAGACATGCTGAAAAAGAGATTTGAATCCCCGTCCGGGGCATATGTTGCATACATGCTTGCCTCATCATTGCTCATATTGTAGCTAAATTATCCGTTCTGTACCAATTCTGGCATGATGCCCTTAAAGGATGAACAATATAACAAACGCGATGCTATTTTTTATCGCATGTAAAAGTATCGCACTATACAACGAAGCGTGTTTCTGCGAGATATAAATCAAGAAGCCAGAGAACAACAATGTGTCGATAGCAGCAATCCAGTTCAGATTCCCGAACTCAAGATGCGCAGCGCCAAAAATAATACTCGTCAACACATACGCTGCAATAATACCGCCAAATTTTCTCACATAGTTATATAGAAACCCTCTGAACAAAATCTCTTCAAGTATGGGCGGAATGACGGCAAGCATAATAAAAACTGCGAGTAACCCATTTCCGGATGTCTCTGCGACACCCAACTCCTGAGATTGATTCACATCTACCGCCGGGATGAGTAAACTGACCAACACAGAGGCGCCTATGAGCGTCATAAAGTAGACGCCGTACGTTAGTATAACTTCACCAAGCTGCGAGAGACTTGGAAATTTGTGCAACATCAAGAATCGTACTGGATTGTGTCCCCGCCACCGCAAGAACATCCAGACAAGAAATACAGACCAGCTAGCAATCAACAACGTAACAGCAAGCTGAACAAGAATGTTATCACTTAATAGTGCTGTAATCTGATCACCTGATTGACCGCCAATACCCAGCAGAGTCGCAACAATAATAACAGGTATAATTTGGCCGATAAAGAACATCCCTATAATTGCTATAACGGACCCACCAACCTTTAGCCAATTGCCTTGGCCAGTATCTGTTAGGAGGCTTTTCGATGCAGCCTTAGCTTCCGGTGATTCTTTGGACATCGACAATAGTTATTAATACAAACAGCAACATGAGTAGTGCAAAACCAGTGCCATGTATCTTCTCTTCCATGTTTTGTGTAAGTGGTTTGTGCATAGCTCTAAATAGTAATGTTACGAATAATCGACCGCCATCGAGTGCAGGTATTGGCAGAATATTCATGATTGCCAAAGATAAGGAAATAAGAGCAATCAAGAGCAGTACTGATTTTAATCCTTGCTCGCTTAATTGACCAAGTGCATCTCCAATGCCAACAATACCCGTGACGTTTTCTTGCGCCGTTGTTGTATCACCCCTGAATAAATCAGCTATTATCTCGCCAAAAACGTTAAACGTTTCAACGGTTACCTGCCCTGTAAAGACCACACCCACGATTGGTGCTGACCACGTTGCTCGCTGCTCAACATATTCAACCGGGACCACTCCAAGATAGCCTTTCGGCTCATCTGTCTGCAAACTTGCTTCAACCTCTTCAGCAGTACGCAAAGTCGTAGAACTCGTCACATCAACATCCTCAGATCTATCATGATAATTCACCAGGACTCCTTTGCCTTCTAGCGCTGAAGTGGCTTCTCGTAAATCTTCATCCGTTTTTATCTCAATTTTATTCCCTTCACAGGGCTGCGTAATACAAGCAGCGATATCTTCCATTGAGTAAATAACGTCACCTTGCTCTAACCCAGCTTGTGAAGCAGGCGAATCGCTACTGACATCAGCTGCAACAACTTCTTGTGTAGAAATAGTGTTATCACCCTCAACTACAAACTGATCATCAAAGACTTTCGGCAAACCAAATAGCGAAATAACTGAGAATATTACGATAGCTGTCACTGCATTGATGGCTACACCTGCCACCATTATCTTCACTTTATCTATTAATTTTGCTGCGCCAAATGATCCTGGTTCTGTATCAGAATCATGCTCACCCTTCAACTTCACAAAGCCTCCAAGCGGCAACCAGTTCAGCGTATATTCTGTTCCATTTTTCTTTGTAAGCGCCTTCGCGCGTGGTGGAAAACCAATGCCAAACTCCTCAACGTCCACACCTGCACGCCGTGCCGCGAAGAAATGTCCCATTTCGTGCAAAATAACAATACCGATTATGAGCAGTGCACCAAGAATTATCAGAGCTATCGTCATTAGCGTCTAGTATACGCTATTCGAATCGATTATTTACCGAAGCGACGTTTACGCGCGCTATACTCTGCCAATGCTTCGTCAATTAACGATGTTGTCATGTCTGGCCAATAGGTATCGATGAAGTACATCTCTGCATAATCAAGTCGCCACATCATAAAACCACTTGTACGTCGTTCTCCAGACGTTCGAATCATCAAGTCTACTGGTGGCACGTCAGCGCCGTACACGTGCTGACTTACTGATTCTTCTGTCAGATGTTGCGGGTCTACACCGTCTTCGATAGCGCGCTTACATGCATCAACAATCTCTTGTTTCCCGCCGTAGTTGAAGCACAACGACAATGTGCCGCCTGTATTACCGGCAGTTTTCTGCTCAGTTCGTTCGATAGCCTTGAGAACAGGCTTTGTTAACCCGTCCCGACTACCAAGCACTAGCACTTTAATGTTCTTCTTATGAAATTCATCAAGATGCTTTTCGACTGCTTTTACAACCAGCTTCATGAGGTACGAAACTTCTTCTTCAGTCCGCTGCCAGTTCTCTTTCGAGAAAACATAGGCAGTCACATACGGAATATGGCATGTCTCGAATAGATACAAAGACAGCTCACGAAATACTTCTGCACCTTTTCGGTGACCATCAAGGGTCTTTAGATTACGCGATTTCGCCCAACGACGATTACCGTCGAGAATTATCGCAACATGACGTAGTTCAGCGTGAGACACAAATAGACCTAAACCTTCAGAATGTCTGATTCTTTTTCTTTAGACTGTGCTTCTATTGTCGACTTTGCAGCATTAACTGCATCGTCAACTTCTTTTTGCATACGCTTTGCGTCATCTTCACCGATTTCTTTGTCTTTCTTGGCTTTATCAATCACGCCCATAGCATCATGACGTGCCTTGCGGATGCCAATCATTGCTTCTTCTTGTTTCTCGCCTAATTGCTTTACGATGAGCTTCCGTCGCTCTTCTGTCAATGCTGGCACTTGTATACGAACTACGTTGCCGTCGTCGCTTGGGTTAAATCCTAAGGACTGATTATTTCGGATCCCTGATGCTATCGCTCCAACAGTACCCGGATCGAACGCAGCAATTTGAATAAGCTGTGGTTCAGGTGTCGTCACGGTAGCGAGCTGCTTCAGGGGCATTTGCGTACCGTAAGCTTCAATCATCACTTCTTCAACCATGCTTGGATGAGCACGACCAGTACGAAGTTTCTTAAGTTCTTCCTGAAAGTGAGCTTCAACTTTCGACAGATTATCAGCAAGCTCTTTCATTACATCTTGATCCATAACAATATCCTTTTCTACCTCTTAATTGTACCAGTCGATTATACTCATTGAGGTTTTTTTATTATCTCATGTACCTGTTTTGATCAACTGCGGTTGGCAAGCCTACACTTCTCGCATAAAACCAAGTGTCTATAGTCGTTCTATAAACCTGTGATTTACTTGTTGAGAAATCAGCGGCACACTCTGCAACTTCTCCGTGGATAGCCGCCGGAATAGATACAGCATACAGGACTCGTTCTCCATTAAAATAGACGTTATCACTGAGCCTAGCAACAAAAGGGCTTTGATGTAAAATAAATTCTTGATTCTCATCGTTAAAACCCCATACTAAAGCTGCATTAACAACAAAACTAGATGTACGTCCTATAATTCTTGAACATACTTCAAGTCTACTTCTCTCAACGGGACTTATTGCAAATGACACTTTTTCAGTCTCACACCCGTCAGGGAGTCTGCGTAGAAGCATCTTCTCTTTTAGCTTATTTCGCCTAATTGGATACGAGAGAATCTACGTACGACGATGTTTTCGCCAAGCTGTGCGTTAGCTTCTTTAACCAAGTCGCCAACTGTGATGTCCGGGTTCTTGATGAATGGCTGTTCTAGTAGACATTGTTCAGCGAAATATTTCTTCACTTGTCCACCAACAATCTTCTCCACCATGTCAGCAGGCTTGCCATCAGCTTTTGCCTTCTCACTAAACTCAGTGGTTTTTGCTTCTACAGTGTCAGCCGGGATATCATCTTGGCTCACATAGAGAGGCGCAGATGCAGCTACATGCATAGCTACATCTTTTACGAGGTCTTCGAACTTTTCGTTTTTCGCGACGAAATCAGTTTCACAGTTAAGCTCAACAAGGACACCAATACGGTTATCGTGTACATATGAACCAACACGACCTTCTCGTGCTTCACGCTCACCACGCTTTTCAGCCTTTGTCATTCCCTTTTTACGCATAGCAGCAAGCGCTTTATCAAAGTCGCCTTCGGCTTCGTTTAACGCAGCTTTAGCATCGGTCAAACCAACACCTGTTAGATCTTTTAGTCGCTTAATATCTTCGATTGAGACTCCCACTTATTTCTCCTTCTTGTCTTCAGTTTTTGGTGCTTTTTTCTGTGACACACCTAGTTCGATTGCTTGCTGTACATAATCTAGTACTAGATTAATTGTCTTCACTGCATCGTCGTTACATGGCACCGGGTACTTCACCGTTCGCGGATCACCGTTTGTGTCAACGAGGGCGACTACAGGAATGTTTAGCTTGTTAGCTTCGGCAACAGCGTTCTTGTCGTGCAAGATATCAAGAGCGAAAACCATAGCTGGTCGTCCTGGCATATCTTTGATTCCGCCGTATAGTACGTTCATTTCATCGATTTCTTCTTGGAATCGTTGTACTTCAAGTTTTGAGTACTTTGCTTCAAGCTCACCAGAAGCCATACGCTCTTCAAGCTTTTTCAAATGCTTGATGCGAGCCTGCATCGTATTTTGGTTAGTAAGCATACCGCCAAGCCATCGGTTCGTGACATATGGCATGTTAGTTGCATCAGCAACTTCCTGAATCTTTTCGCGTGCTTGACGCTTCGTAGACATGAGCAGCACAACGCCACCTTCAGATACTACTTTTGTCATTGCATTCAGTGCTTCTTCTAAATGCGTAGCAGTCTGCGTTAGATCAATAATGTGTGTATCACCCCGCTTTGAGTGAATAAATGGTCGCATAGCTGGGTGCCAGCGACTTGTTTTGTGGCCGAAATGAGCTCCGGCTTCTAGTAATTTTTTAGCATCAACGGTGACTCCCGCCATAGTGCTAATCCTTTCATCTTCACCGCGAGCTCGCCTTCTGGCACAATGCCGTCCGGAGGATTAACTACTCACGATTGTTTAATTTATTGTCCGTATATCTTAACAGATGGGTTGAAATAACACAACAGATAGCGTATAGTAAGGCTTCATATGAAGAAAAATATCCACGCATCAAACTACCGATTAGTCGTGTTCGAAGACCTCAATGACGGGTCTAAGATTTTGACTCGATCAACAATCAAATCAGAAGAAACTACCAAATGGGAAGACGGCAACGAATACCCGCTCGTGAAAGTTCACATCTCTAGCAGCTCACACCCGTTCTACACTGGACAAGAGAAGCTTGTCGACATTGAAGGACGTGTAGATAAGTTCAAGGCACGACGCGAAGCAGCTGAAAAAGCACGCCAAGCTAAGTCAGCAAAGAAGCCTGCAAAAGCTGAAAAGAAAGAAGAAAAAGCCGAAGCACAAAAGATCGGTTAGCTATCTTGGAATCAAAGCTCTGAACCTGTTGGTTTAGAGCTTTTTTATTTGTACACTAATAGAATTGAAGGGTGAATATGAATCTTGAAGAGTATCAGTCAGAGCTAGACAGCCTAAAGCAAAAGCTTGAAGACCCAAGCTACTTCAGTTCAAAAGAATACCCAAAAACTGCAAAACGAATCGCTGAACTGGAAGAGCTAATTGAGACAAACAAAAATCTGCAAAGCGCACAGAAAGCACTAGGTGAAGCTCAAGAATTAGCAAAAGGCAATGATGAACTAGCAGAACTTGCTCGTGCAGAAGTCGAAGAAACTGAAGCCAAAATTCAAGAAATTGAAACAAAGCTGCAAGAATTACTGATTCCAAAAGATCCAAACGCAGACAAAGATTGCATTTTCGAAATCCGTGCTGGTGCTGGTGGTGATGAGTCTTCCCTGTTTGCCGGAGAGCTGTATCGCATGTACGTGAAGCAAGCCGAAATCGCTGGCTACAAAACTGAGCTGCTTGGTGAGAGCCCGTCAGAAGTTGGTGGCTATAAAGAAATTTCATTTGCAGTACGGGGTGCTGGCTCATATGGCCACTTCAAACTCGAGGCAGGTGTACACCGTGTCCAGCGAGTACCAGCGACCGAGTCACAAGGTCGAGTTCATACATCAACAGTGACAGTTGCCGTCTTGCCGGAAGCCGAGGAAACAGATATAGAGATTGACCAAAACGACTTGCAGATTGATACGTATCGCTCGAGTGGAAATGGTGGTCAGTCAGTCAACACAACCGACTCAGCTGTGCGTATCACCCACAAACCAAGCGGAATAGTCGTCACCATGCAAGACGAGAAATCACAGATAAAGAATCGTGAGAAAGCTATGGGTGTACTCCGATCGCGATTGCTTCAAGCCAAACTTGATGAAGAACAGGCTAAAGCTTCAGCCGCTCGTAAAAAACTTATCGGTTCTGGTGACCGTTCAGAGAAAATCCGTACGTATAACTTCCCGCAGGACCGCATTACCGACCACCGAATCGGTTATTCACGCAGCAACATCCCGTCTGCCCTGTCAGGTGACATCCAAGATATCCTCGATGAGCTTAAAAAAGCCGAACACGAACTACTAAAGTCAGAAAACTAGCCAACTAGATCGTTAAGGTTAGTGTTCCTCTGTTGAGACCGTAAGCACCGTCACTATAAGCAACAGGCATCTTTAGACTTTGGACTGTAACTTCCTCTGCGTTGCTTGAATCCCCTCGATTAGTGCCAAGTGCGCCGCCATAACGCACCCCGCCCATTCTCTCGGACATAACTTCTAAATGCTCTCTCATCATGCCGCTTAAACTGCTTGAGGGTATAGATATATAGGTCGGCTCGGCATACAATACGGGGTCCCCGTTCTGATCCTGCATTAGGCGAACAATTGACCGACCTACTATATTGCCTGACTCGTTGAAAGCAGCAATAATCTTAACGTCGGGACCAAAGTAGCCAACCAGCCCCTCACTAAAACCACCTGACGCATAATGCTGGCAGCTTCTTAGAGGCTTCTCTCCAATTTCAACTGTAGTTTTTGGACTATCGGTGTCCATTACTTCTAGCTTTGTTCTTCCAGCGTGCATTTGCTTATAGCCCTCTATTAGCCTCTGGACTGTATCAGGGATAAATGCCACCTCTTCAGGTAATTCTGATTTTATCTCGCTCAAAACACTACTCAATTCCTTTTGACGCTTACCCTCCTCTGTCAGCAGGCTGTCTTCTAGTATTTCTTGCGGCCTAAGACTGGCGATTCGAATTAAGTTGTTTAGTGTGTCTGCTTTTGCTAAAAACTTCTCGACTATTTCGATTTTAACATCAATTCCAGCACCTGCCTCAGTTATCCCGTGCTTCACGAAATCTATAAAAGGATGCTGACCGCCTTCAATTTTCTTACTAATTTCATCTATTAGCTGCTCTTCTGTGTAACCATCTTTCATGCCTCTAAATCTATGGAGCACACCTATAGTTTGGCCCAACGCAGACCGGGCTCCTTGCAGCATACCAGCGTATTCTTCTGTCAGCTCGAACCCTGGAGCAATCATGCTCAGGTCAGCAGATGCTAGTTGAACGGCTCGATGGATCTCGGCAGAAACGTCTTCGGCTGATGTCTGTAATTCAGATTCAATGCTGGTTACAGACCCAGCCATCCAGGCTCTATATTGATCAATGCTAATGTTCACTGGTATATGGCCGGCCGCTTTCATCTGTTCAAAGCCACCCTCTTCAATCAAGCCGTACTTCCATTCGGTGAAGCTTCCAGCAACTATCGATTCCAGCATACCCTTGAAAACCGTGCTGTATTCTTCATCCCTACAAAATCTCTGAACATATGTAGATATCGGTTCTATGTCACCGCCAAAAGCCTCTTTTATGGCGTTTAGTTGATCTAGAGTAATATTACCTTCTACCCCTACGCTTTTGAGCGTGCGTTCAAATATAAATACTTCGATCTCGTCTGCTGAATTAAAGTCTGGTATATGCTCACCGTCATCAATAACTGATGCTAGATTACTGAACAGTCTCAGCGACCGCTGCTCCTCTTTCGCGCTCAACCCAGTTTTACTAATAAAACCCAAGTAAGATTGCCTCGCCGATTCTTTGAAGTCAAAAGCCCTCATCGTCATAAACAAATCAGCTATGTTGCGGCTGTAGTGCGCAACTTCCTCGCTGGTTGAGGCGTTTTTGATTCTTTTATAATATTCACCCAGAGTCTTCTCAATGCCACTAAACAGGTCCGTCATATGTCCTGTGTTGCTGACAATAAAAGCGCTGAGGTTATCATAATCACTCAACATCTCGTCAAAGACACCACTTTCTCTATAAGATTGAATAATACTAAGTGCTTCTTTGTTTACGAGCAAATCTCCAAGCAAGTTTTCTAGCCGACTCTTTCGATGAACATGCTCTACGTCGCCGCTACCGTCTTTTTGGCTCATAGCCTCTAATCTCTTGATTATCCCGCCAACCACAGGATCACTAAGAGCCTCATTTATATGATCTCTGTTCTTCAGGAACGCAAACTGACCGTCTTCTATCCTCCCACTCACCACTGAAAAGCTGCCAAATATTCCTTCGACCGCTTGACCTCTGTGGCCTGCAAGCCTGCGAGCGCTTAGATAGTCGCTGAGCAGAGGATCATTGAACATATCGTGAATGTCCTCTAGGGTAGCTCCTGGATCGCTGCTTATTGATATGTATTCGACCACACCTCGCTGCAATCCTTCTCTGAATTCTAGGTCCATCAAGCGGTCATATGAACCTTTCTGGCCATCTTTTTCAGGTGCGACTTCCACAATTTGTTTCTCAAACAAGTCTTTTGCTAGCGGGCTTTTGAAAGACTCCATAAGCCGTCGAATACCTTGTTCTTTAACGCCACTGTAAGCAAATAAACTGTGTACGGATGAGGCAGATGAAGTTGGCTTAGGAGTAAATACGTTCAGTGCAACTGTCGCGGCTTCTTCTGATAGCCCGAAGCCCTCCCCGGCAACCTGCATAAACATCTGATTATAAGCGTTTTTGAAGATTTCAAAATCTTGCTTGGTAGCAGGAGAGCAAGTAGCCGGCTCCTCTAACTCTGTGCCGTTAATTCTGGCGTCCATCGCACTAATTACATCTATAGCGTGGTGCAGAATCTCGATGTCCCTTGTGGCTGAATCTGGCGTAAAACCAATTTTTTCTGGCAGAGCTGCTAGAATCAGGGCTTGTTGCTCCCAGACATCACTAGTCGTATATTTGCTGTTTCTGCTCTCCGACTTTAGACCGAACTTAACCTGATCCATTATGGCTCCTGAGGTGTCCGGGCTAGATACAGACAGAGTCTCCGAGAGTAATACTGAGGTCGGGATTCTGGCTGGAGGAGGTGCTAGCGCACGCATTCCGCCTTGATCACTCTCTCGCATGTTAATTGATGCGTTTAACAACCCATAGGCCAATTTAACGTTTTCGTTTTCTATTGTTTCGGTATCTACTTCTCTGACCAGCCGTATCAACTCTTTATCAATATCTTGCTCAGGATCAAGAAATTCCTGAGGTACGCTTCCGTTTAAATAATGAGCCCTTGTGAATCTAGCGGCAATAAGTGCGTCCAAAACACGCCTGTCAGAGCCAGCAGCACTCAGTAAATCTCTGAAGGTGTCTGCGTTGTCTTGTTCTGAGAACAATGTCATTACGCTCTGGTCTAACTGTGGATTGTGCTGCTGATCGAGAGCTATGCCCGCATTTTGCTCATTTTGAATCATTTTTTGTTTTCAATTTTACAGAGGTTATTATAGCAAAAAATCGTGTTATTGTCAATTCTTGCGCCGATAGCCTGAGTTTCAGCTTGCAGGCCCGTGCTGCTCAAGACGACAGCACTCTTCAATTAAAACTGCGCCACCGGCTTCAACTGCTTTTTGGGCAGAATCCATTGCTTCACCATACGCTTGCTCAATTGTCCGTTCGTCTAAACCCCGAGAGGTTTCTTCCTGTCTCCTAAATAAATCCACTAGCACTCTGGCACCGTAAGCCGCACGTGCACGAAATGGATCTACGACAGTATCTTCTTCCCTCACACCGGGTGGGAATGGCTCGTATACAATCCGAGCACTTGCTTCCCCGCTTAATATGCGTTGTGCTTCTGTAGATTGCACGACCTGAATAAATCTGCCCATAATTTGTGTTACACCCCAACGCATAGCGAATGAGCCGTCAAGTCTAGTGATACAATAAAGCTCAATTATGAAAACCCGAGTTTGGCTTAAGCAAGCCGTGTTACAACTTCAAAACTCCGATATATCCACTGCTCAACTCGATGCAGAATTGCTTCTTGCGGACCGGCTCAAGAAGGACCGCTCTTGGCTGCACGCTCATCCAGATTTTGAACTGCAGAGATCGGACCTCCGCATATTGAATGAACAGATTACACGCCGCTCAAACCATGAGCCGATTGCGTATATTCGAGGAAAACAAGAATTCTTTGGACGTGAGTTTATAGTTTCACCTGCCACGCTCACGCCCCGCCCTGAGACAGAGACTATGGTTGAAATGGCTTTAAATTTACTTAAAAAACACGCTATAAAATCAGTAGCTGACGTTGGTTCAGGTTCTGGCTGTATTAGCATTTCTTTGCAACTTGAATCGCAGACTTCAGCCAGTATTACTGGTTATGAAATCTCACGGGAGGCCCTGGAGATTGCTCTAAAAAATGCAAAAAAACTAGGAAGCACAGTAGCGTTTCGTAAATCTGACATCACCGCTACCAAAGAGGGGTGGTCTGAGTCAGAATTAATCCTTGCCAACCTTCCCTACGTGCCAACAGATTTCAAGATTAATAACGCAGCAACACATGAGCCGGACTTTGCTATATTTGGCGGCAAAGACGGTCTAGACTACTACAGAAAACTTTTTGAAAATCTCTCCAATCAAGTGCAATTTGTTCTTGCCGAGAGCCTCCCACCACAACACAGCGGTCTGCAAAAAATTGCAGAGTCAAATGGCTTCAAACCCGTTGAAACCAACGACCTAATTCAGCTATTCGCGAAGAAATAATTTATTGTTCCGGTGCCGGTTCGAGCGTCACCTGAAGCGTTAATTCTTCATCCCCACGAACCACTTTGATATCAACGGTATCATCAACTTGCTGACGACCCAGTACGCTTACGAGACTGTTATCTTCATTTAATTTTTGACCGTTTATCTCGATAATAACGTCTTCTTCTTGCAGGCCTGCTTGATCTGCTGGACTACCTTCTAGTATCGACGGACGATTTACTGTACCTTCAGGAATATATGCACCCTCGTTAACGCTAAGCTCTAATTCATCCGCTATTTCTTCATCGAGCGGTATATATCTAACCCCTAAATAAGGCCGCTCAAGTTTACCGCGCTCAAGCACAACATCTATAAGCCCTTTTACGTCATTTATTGGAATAGCAAAACTAATGTTTTCTGCTGAAGCGGTCGCGACATTGATACCGATAACCTCACTTGCGGAGTTCACAAGTGGACCGCCTGAATTTCCGGAATTAATTGCAGCATCGGTTTGGAACAAATTCTGCAGTGTCTCGACGCCGCCGCCATCAAATGCCTCTATATCGCGACCGAAACCAGATATAATGCCGCTTGTCACTGTGTTCTGAAACTGACCGAGTGCATTTCCGATTGCCACTGCCCTATCGCCTATTTGCACTGCATCAGAATCGCCAAGGTTTGCCGGCTTTAAGTCAACACCAGAGATGTCTGTTATCTTTAAGAACCCTATGTCCAACGGATCACTATCGTTTGTTCTGCCAACAACCTCGGCAGCTAGCTCCTCACCGTTAGCAAGCGTTACTGTAACTTCAGATGTCTCACTTGGTATAACATGACGGTTCGTAATGATTAATCCATCCGAGGAAATAATAACGCCAGTACCTGCGGACTGCGACTCGAACTCACGCCCAAAACCAAAGAAATCTTGAGTGACACCACTGCTTGTGACGTTAACCGAGACAACGCTTGGGCTCACGTCCTCAGCAATAGTGTTTATGAGGTTGCCCTCACTTTCCACAATTTCGCGGGTGACTTTCGTTTCGTTCACATTCACTTGACTCTGAGAACCGAACCACCCGCCGAAAAATCCAGCAACTATTGCTACGAGCACGAGCAATACTGTTTTGGAGTTCTGAGTGCTGTCCTGTTTCTTTTGTGAAGTAGATTTATTTGGCTTCTTTGTTGACTCTGGCATGATACCCTCCTAGATAATCTCACCACTCCAGTCCGAGAAAATGAGAATGAACAATACTATTGTGACAGCAAGCCCTACAAACTGCGTAATATAGGACCGCTTTAGCCGATCCTTATGCTCAAGATAATAGATAGCTGCTAGACAATAGCCTATCACGGTGATTATGAGAGCCGGCTGAGAAATCGGACCATAATACAGTAACCATTTTGAGCTGACCCAAGTAAGAGATGCGCAGAAGAACGCCCATACATATGCCGTCGAACGTGCCATAGCTTCATCAAATGCGGCAAGAAAATGCCTTGCTGATAAATAGGTAATTGCAGCCGAGCCAACAACTAGCAGCGTCTCATCAGCTTCGTTGCCGATCATGAACATAGCAACGAGTGCGATTGTTTGAGCCACCATAGCCTGAATACCAATCCACAAAACGGAATTGCGTGGTTTTATAAATAACAACCACAGTGAATATGACGCCGCCCAAGCTATTTGAATAAGCTGACTGCTATCTGCAAGCGACATGAATGCAACCACCGAAAAACCAACCATAAGATCCACCGCATTTGCCCGTATGCTTGCTGGCCAGTGTCGCATACGCAGTGCAAACATTCGCCATTTACTGAGTAATACAACAAGGAAAGCAACCGCGACAAACTCTAAACGAACAAGAGCGAAAAGAAGTAATGGCAAAACGGCAACAAAAAGAATATGTAATGCCGCACCATAGCCTTTAGTAGGTTTAATTTGTGGTCGCTTTAACAGCTTCATCTTCACCGAGTATTATAACAAAGTCTGCCGTCTCAGCCGTAGGAAGGCCGTCGATATTGTTATTGTTAACCTGCAGATTTATCCTTCGCTCTAGATAACTCTGCGTGAACGGCTTATCTTCAGTGCCGACTCGGTACAACGACGACGTCTCATAAGTTCCTGCAGGCGCATCTCCGATTGAGACAATATTATAGCCATATGACTTCAACTCTTCCTCTTTTAAGCTTGCGAGTCCTGGTGTGCTGGTACCATTTAGAATGATTATCCGTGCGTTCTCTTGTTTTAGATACGGATCGCGCAATGTATTTCGAATATAATCTTGAATAGCGTCATACTGATATTGACCTTCGAGGGGCAGTACGACTGATTGATTCCCGATATAGTCTGTTCCCACTAGAACATTCGGTGGATCAGCCAAACCAACTGAGACTATCTTGTCTTGGCTTATTTCCTGACCTATGTCGTAGAGTCGTTTTACTTCACCGAGGCCGTTTAAATCGGTTCGCACATTACTGCCGAATGTCTCGAGGAGCTCTATGACTTTGAGCGGATTAGAGAATGTACCTAGACTCAGCACTTTTTGCTGCAAAGCAACAATTATTTCACGCTGTCGCTCAGTACGGTCAAAATCACCTCGAGCGCTCCCCTTCCTGGATCGTGCATAGAGCAGTGCCCGCTCACCATCAAACGTCTGTAGTCCTTCGTCTGCTACAAGCGGATTACCACCGAGTAGCCATGCAACGGACTGATCATACAACGGCTCTTGCACATCCACCGTGATACCGTCTACGGTATCTATCGCCTGTTCAAATGCGTCGAAATTAACCATCACATAATAGTGCACCGGAATGCCAATAACATCACTGACTGTCTTCTTTATCGCTCGCAATCCAGCATTTTCAATCTGATCGTCGTCTGTCGTGCCGCTGTATTGAGCAAACTGTTTTGCATTTGAATATACAGCGTTAATCTTCGTTCCATTTCCATTTTGATCCTGCACATACAAGTCACGTGGGATACTTAATAGTGCAGCTTCATTCTGTACAGGATCGATACTAGCAAGCAGAATTGTATCCGTTAAATCAGGAGCCTCATGCCCCGGCCCACCCTTGCCGAGCAACAGAATATTTACCCGCCCGTCACCTTCTCCATTGAGCTGTGCGGGGTCAATGTTGTCTTGAAGCGCTATAGCGCCCTCACCATTACCATTGAAGATATTGTTTGCTTTCAGAAATCCATATACAAACAATGACCCAACGCCAAACAATAGCGCAGCCATCATAATACCGAAGCTACGAGCAATGCGCTTTTTCTTGCTCAACGGCTTCCGATTTCGCTTGAATAGGTTTTTTAAAGATCGCTTTTTCTTGGGCTCGTCAACGACATCTTCAAACGAACCAACCGTAGACATGTCAATTTCTTCAATATTTTGTGCAGTCGCCTGAACAAATCCTTCTTCGTTGTCTTTCACTTTGTCTATTCGTGGCGTCGTGAATCGCTTTTCTATTGCGGGACTATAGTTTTTACGAAATTGCTTACGTACATCTTTCTTCAGTGTGTCTTCTGCTGGTGTTGAGAACGTAATAAAGCCATCACCATTATCAATAGGTTTTTTCTTGAGCGACTTCTTATTTGGCTTCTTAAAATTGTCCATACGTAAGAATCCATTATAGCCCCTGCCTCCTGATAAAGTAAACAAAAACGTAAGCAAAAACCTCTTAGCATGCTGTATAGTCTATAGTGTGAAATTTTTAAAACGAGATACAACTGCCCAGACTGATACGCAAAAAGGCTGGAAGAGCATATCAAGCACCGCGCTATTGATAATTTCAGCTCCGATCCTTGCGTTATTCCTTACTGCTCACGTCTTCCAATCATACGAAGTTGATGGGCTTAGCATGGAAACTACGCTGCAAAACGGAGATAGGCTCATTGTCAACAAGCTACCGAAAACTATCTCTAATATTTCTGGTAGCGAATATATGCCGAATAGATGGGATATTGTTGTATTCGACAGACCAACATCTTCAGCAATCAGTGGTCGTGTAGGACACCTCATTAAGCGCGTAATTGCGCTACCCGGCGAACGAGTAACCGTTCGAGATGGCATTGTCACTATATATAACCAAGAAAATCCTGAAGGCTTCAACCCAGATGCAAATCAAGAATATAGTGAGTCGTTTAATGTAACCGAAGGTCAAGTGGACATTACGGTTGGGAGCGGCGAGATATTTGTCCTTGGAGACAATCGTTCAAACTCAACGGACTCGAGACGATTTGGCTCCATTAACACCAACATAGTCGTTGGTACAGCCGAGCTCCGATTTACTCCTATTAATAATATGCGTACGTTTTAGAGTATTCCCTAACCCTTTGCAAGTAACTCTAGAAGTTTATCTAACTGAGCCGTATCTTTATAGCTCAATGTCAACACACCGCCTTTTTTCTTCTGCTTGATTGAAGCTTTAACCTGCTGTGCAGCTTCAACCTTCGCAATAGCATTGTCGTGCTTTTTATCATTATTGTTTGAGGTAGTTTTTTTCTTAAATTGCTTTACAAAATCTTCCGCTTCACGAACTGATAATTTTTGAGCAATTATTTTATTCATTAATTCTTTTTGAGCGACTTCATCTGTTTTTAGCGCCAAAATTGCACGTGCATGTCCTTCAGATATTGAACCATTTTGTAGTGCGGCTACAGCTTCTTTTGGTAAATGTAACAATCGAGTAATGTTGCTAATGGTCGTTTCGGCCTTGCCTAACTTTTGAGATATTTGCTTTGGTGTCAGGCTAAATTGATCTCGAAGCTTCACGATTGAAACCGCTGTTTCTAGTGGCGACAGATCCACACGCTGTACATTTTCAACTAGGGCAACTTCCAGCTCCTCAAGCTCTTTATGGTTTCGTATAATACATGGGACAATCTTCAGTCCAGCAATCTTTGAAGCGCGAAAACGACGCTCACCCGCAACAATTCTATAGTTTTCACCAGACGGCGTCACAACTAGCGGCTGAATGATGCCGTGCTGCTTGATTGACTGTGCTAGCTCTTGGAGTGCATCTTCATCAAATGATTTCCTTGGCTGTTCAGGATTAGGCTGAAGCAACTCTATACGTATCTGTTTAACATTTTCACCCGGCTCAGCAACAGTGTTCACATCAAATCCAGTTGGTATCAACCCGTCAAAACCCTTACCTAATGCTTGTTTACTCATCTAGATTCTATCTCTTTCACCACCTGCTTATATGCTTTAGCGCCTTTTGACCATTTATCGTGTTCAAATATGGTCTTTCCGAAACTCGGAGACTCAGCGAGTCGAACATTTCTGGGGATATACGTCTTAAACACATAGTCGCCAAAATGTTTTTTCACTTCATCAATTACCTGACCCGATAGCACGTTTCGAGTGTCTACCATGGTCATCAATACGCCTTCGAGTTTTAAGCTTGGATTCAAGCCAGCTTGTACTCGTTGCACCGTTTGCATTAATAACCCAAGCCCTTCTAGCGCAAAGAACTCAGTTTGTACGGGTATTAACACGCTGTCCGCTGCCACTAACGCATTAATACTCAAAAGCCCCAATGATGGTGGACAATCAATAAGTATATAGTCGTATGGCACAGAGGTAATTGTTTGTTTTAAAACAGATTCTCTGTTTGCAACTGCTACAAGCTCTTGTTCGGCTGCGGCTAGTTCGGTTGTTGCTGGTGCAACATGTATATTATCTATATTTGTTGCTACAAGAATTTGCGATAATTGCACAGATCCAGACAAGACTGAATAGATTGATGACTGTAACGCATTTTTATCAATACCGAAGCCGCTTGTCGCGTTTGCCTGCGGATCAAGATCCACCACTAAAACTGATCGTCCTTTTTTAGCAAGTCCAGCTGCAATATTAATAGTGCTAGTAGTCTTACCTACACCGCCCTTCTGGTTTAATACCGCAATTACTTTCCCCATTAGATTTATTGTAGCACCGTTTTACGCTAGACTACTCTTCTTCTGGGGCTGGTTCTGATTCTTCTGCTGACCCACCCGCTGCTTCTGATTGAGCCCCTGCACTGATTGGTCCGACTTTTACGAGCTGCTTTGTACTTGGTCGATAGAGCACAGCTTGCGAACTATCATTCAGCACTACGAGTATGTCGCCGTTTTCTGCGCCTTCAAAGAATGGTTGATCTGTAAGCTTTGTAACATCTTCAACAGTCGCAATTGTCGGTGTTTCTCCCTCTGGAATTGCATACACCTGTCGAATCTCATCCAGTATGGTTGCGTTCTGTTCCTGCTGCAACCGAGAAACCGCATCATTTGGGTTGCTCACGATATCCCGTTTCAAAGCATCAAGTTCTGCATTCTTTTCATCGAGTGATGTTTGTAGTGATGATATCTCATTTCGTTGATCGATAATTGTCCAGACACCAAACCCAACTGCACCAACAGCAAGAACTGCCACTGATACAAATATAATAGCTTTACGTTTTTGTTTGCTTTTCATGTCGCCCTCCAGTTGAAGTTATACCTTATGCTTACCTAAGAGTATATCATTTAATGCACGCTATCTCACCTGTAGGCGCAACGTTGATATACCGAGCTCGGTTTCCCCATCACCTCCAGAGCACACAATACGCAATTGGACTTCTTCCGCTTCAGTTATATCTGAGCTTACGTCGTTCCAATCAGTCTTTATGCTCGTCGCATTGTCAGCATCTACGCTGCCATCCATTGTTACCCAATCTTCAGATCCAGAGAGTTGGTATTGCATAGAACACTGTGTTCCCGTTGAGCCAGCCGTACTAATAGATGCAATTATTCTGTACTCAGATACAGAGCGCAGATCGAGCCAGGTTCGAGGCTGACCTGGCATTTCACTCTCATCAGATTCTACCGCCCACTGCGTAATGTTATTTGCAATGATGTATTCACTTACTACAGATGTGACACAGTCAACCCATTCGTTGTCCTGGTAGCAGCGGAACTTCTGCATGTATTCGTTATAGTATTGTGCACCATTGACACCTATAGGATCATCTGGTGAGTTTGAGCGAGACAGGATGAATAATACTGCTGATGGATCAGATGAACCGCCGCCAATCTGTACCACACCGCCCTCAGTATTCACACTGAAGAGATCTATACCATTTTCATCTGCGATGTTGAACGCCTTCTCTGAAGTCACACGAAGACCAAGCGAACCATCGCCGCTCAAGGTAAATGTATCATTGCCTGCGTACGTTACTTGCAGAACTGCATCATTCGCTGCTTCAGCCTCGAGTGCAACCTGCTTCGCTTCAACGGTGTATGCGCCGAGTACGTTACCGACCGATCGAATACCACTGAAGTTGTTATCGATACCACCTGCGAGTAGTGTAATTCCATTAATGTTTACCAACTCTCCTTCTCGTGTGAGTCGTATTATTCCGTCTGTAGCGACACTGTTTACATCTATATCAGTGAACTGTTGCGGGAACTCAAGCCCATCAGCTGGGATGCTATAGTTTGTTTCTGAAACATAATATGTAAGGCCGACAAATACATCGATCAAGCCGTCTTCGCTGGCATCTTCCATCGCGACACCTAGCGCTGTACCGGTCTGCGTCGCCTTAACCGCTCGGCCGTCTGGACCACTCGTCAGGTAATCCCCCTTCTCGATCAAGCCATTCGCTACACTCACTTTTGTTGGCAAACGACCCTTCAAGCCTACTGGCACACCATCGACACCGGCGTCGAGAATAATCGCTGCATCGGAAGAGACTACACCAGCAAGACCCTTTTGGTATTGCTGACTTGATTTAGCGACTGTGCGATTATCTACAAAGTAAACTACATCACCAGGCTCTGCACCATCACTGTTCTTGTAGTTCTCGGCGATATCTGCACCATTAGAGATGTTATTGGTGCCGTCTGAAAATACATCTCCATCACTATCTACTCTAAAGACAACATTGCCGACAGAGCCAACATCACTTCTTAGGGCCAGTAGGTCGACATTTGATGTCGAGCTTGCATTATAGCCTTCAATGACATTGTCACTATATGTAAATGGACCTAGTTCAGTAATGGTAATAGTATCGATTCCAAAGTCATTATGCCAATTAGTACCTGCGGCCGGTAATGTCACAACAAATCGTACTTGCGTAGAAGGATCGCTCACCACACCACCACCTAGGTCTAAACTTTCAAAATTCCAGACATCTGTTGGACCTGTAGGCTGATCACCACCACCATACGTTCCTCGGGTCACCCAACCTGCCCCAGCTTCATTTGTTTGTACTGTTAGTATCGCAGTGTTATCATCACCTCTTTGATTCCAGTAAAAATCAATTGATAGACCATTTGTAGCATCGAACGTAGAGTTATTTGTCATAGTAAATACATCGCCGAAAGCACCAGGAGTAGAGGCTTCCGTGTATACATATCCGTCCGGGTTGCCACCCTGTCCTGAGACAGGACCGACATCTGTAGATGGAGTCTGATCGGTGTCATGAACCCAGAAACCATTGCTACCACCCGCTGCTTGTAGGCCTGGTCCTTGCGGCGACACGAACGTCCAAGCTGCTTCATCGGCATCATTATCTGCATTAAATGTATATGGTCCGGTTGAAGTACCTGGCAGTTGTGCTGCACCAGTCGTGATCGCACCTTCGAAATAAGCAGTCGAGGACACGATGCCGTTAGTACCAGCAACATTGAGCACTGTACCTACATCTAGGCTATTTGCAGTCGTCACTGCGCCGTTGAGGTTAACAGCACCCGTTCCTGTACTAAACGTACCTGTTCCACTTATTGAGAAGTTTCCGGCAGTTTGCGTATATCCTGTTACGCCACTCAATGCCCCACTATTTATAATGAGTCCGTTGATTGTGTTCACGCTAGTCGGAGCTGTAATAGCATTGTTCGCAGTTAAGAAATCTACAATAACTGTAGTCGCATCAACGGTTCCTGTTGTGGAGAGACCGCCTACTGTCGCAGTGCCAGATGCATCTATCGTCGTGACTCCAGCGACTGCACCTGCATTTATAATGCCGTTATTTCCAATGTCTAGCGAACCTGCTGACAGCGCGATACCGTTATTTGCAGTAAACAGTCCGTCAACATCGAGTGCTCCTGTAAATACTGAGTCACCCGCTACATCAATATCAAGTACGGTGTTTCCATTGGTAAAGAGCCGCAAGCCATTTGCATCAGTTGTACCGAGCTGCGCTGTGCCGCCAAATGCATTTCCACCATTTAGGAATTCCAGACCTGATGAGCCACCACCACCACCGCCACCTACAACCGCATCACTATCTACTACAAAGAAATTCCACGATCGATCAACGCGAACACCAGCAGTGCCGCCATTGTCACCTTCGTGCACATCAACATCGAAACCAGCTGTTGAAATGTTATCTGCTGTTATGATGACGTCGTCAAGCGTTGCGACTGGCTCATCAACAGTGAGCTGGATAGTGTAGTTTGCAGTAGATGCCGCTGAATCGAATGTTACCCGATAATCACCTGTTGCATTCTTAGTAACAGTTGCACCTTCTTCATTGAGAGCAGAACCAGCAACACCATCATACTTACCAAAGGCTAGTACACCTTCAAGTAGTGGTGCGCTTGTAGGAGTGGTTAGTGAGACCCACTGTGAACCGTCATAACCCTCGAAGTCAGCACCAGTCCAGCGTATCGTACCAGCAACCGCACTCACCGTATTTCCTACGCGCAACCCGTCGTTAAACGACTGCAGTGAACTAAATCCTTGTGCAGTATCAAGTCTTGCAATATTGGCAGAAAGCCTTGCATCACCAATTGTTCCAGTCGTGATCTGCGTACCATTAAGGGCAGTCAATCCGCTTCCATCACCCGTGAATGATGAGGCCACAACATTGCCGCTGCTCGTGATATCACCTCCAGATATGTCGCCTTCTACCAAAAGGCCCGCGACTTGAGATAGATCACTGTTCACAATTGAGAAGGTTGTCGTGCCCGATGCATCAAACAGGTCAAGTGTCGTTGTACCTGTACCTATGCGTTGCAAGGTATCAGCATCAAGGATAATATCGCCACTTGCGCTAGACAGTGTGAGATCTGCAAACGTACCGCTTGAAATTGTTAAGCCATTTGCAGCGGTAATATCACCGTCTATTGTCAATCCACCGTCAACAGTTAGATCATTTTCAAACGTCGCAAGACCAGCAGATGTAAAGGTTAATGCGTTGCTTCCGTTGGTTATGATGTTGAGCCCAAATGTATCAGTCGTTCCAAGGATAGCACCTGCACCAAAACCATTTCCTCCTTGTTCAAACGCAGTTCCGCCGCCTCCGCCGCCTCCGCCACTTGCAGCAGAAACAGGGACAATCGTTGCAGATGTACCGCCATGGGTCGTGATGTTTCCAGTGCTGCCATCAACGAAGAACTCAACATAATCTCCTGCGGTTAAGTCAAGAATAACGCTTACACTTCTCTCGACAGGATCAACTGCGGTGTGCACAAACGTATCATGATTGTATACACTCGCGCCGTTCACCTGGACCAACAAGTTCGTCAACGCATTAGCGCTGGTCTCTAGCATGTAGTTTGCATCGACTTTATAAACTCCGTCAGTTGCAATTGTGAAGCGACCGTCTGCAGGAGTGTACACAATACCGTTCGATGCATTTGTTGTGCTTGAATACGCTGCATAACTACCTGATTGGAACACATCGTATAAAGCTGTGCTAGCATTTGAGTTCGCTGTCGTCGTAACACTGATGTAGTCGCCGGCTGGATCTACACTGCCACCACTTGTCAAGCTCACCCAGTCAGTTCCGTTATAGACCTCGAGATCAGCACCAGTCCATCGAATATTTCCAGCATTCGTAAGTGCACTATTGCCAACGGTTAAGCCACCGCTAAACGTTGTGTTGTTATCGAAAGTGTTTGTACCGCTGAAGTTCTGCACACCATCAAGTCGAGCGATATTCGACGACAGCACAGAGTCTGAGATTGTACCGCTTGAAATGGCTGAACCGTTTAGGTCAGTTAACACTGAGCCATCACCAGAGAAGCTAAGCCCAGTAATTGAGCCTTCAACAGTTAGATTGGCTACTTCTCCTGGATCACTGTTTGTAACCACCAGCCCAGTTGCCCCGCTGTTGTCGTTGAGGTCAATTGTCGTACTACCAGCACCATTTCGACGAATAGTGTTGTCAGCCAAAACAAGCGTATCGCTGGCTGAGTCTAACGTGAGGTTACCAGCACCACCACTAGAAATCGTCAAAGCATCAGCAGCCGATATATTGCCAATATTTACCAAATCTTCACTATTAAGGTCTAGTGAATCGCCGCTCACCGTGAGGCCGTTGTTGAATGTTGCAGCACCTAATGCGTCGATTGAAAGGGCAACATTTCCGTCCGTCACGATGTCGAGGCCATTTGTATCAGTCGTACCGATAACACCAGTAGCATCGAAAGCATTTCCACCTTGCTGGAATGCAGTCGTTCCGCCGCCACCCCCATCGTTACCGAGTCTCGTTACCGTCATACTTGTGGCATTTGAGATAGTTGTGAACGATTGTGAGGTACCAGCACCCACAAGTCGAAGCGTATCACCAGCATCAAGCTGCAGTGTCACAGTTGCAGCAGAAGTACCTTGTGTCTCTGTAGTGATTCTTCCATAGTGATAGGACTGTCCACCAGATACATCGCTGTATCCACCACCAGTGTCAAGCTGCAGCTTCGCGTTAAATCCAGATCGAGTACCGCTTGCTAATCGACTCGTTACTTGGTAGGAAATCTCATAATAGCCATCTTCTGTTACCGTCACTTCATCTGCTGCCAGACTCAATACCGTCGGATTTGAGTTACTAAGCGTTCCGTCGAGGTTGATAGTCGTGAATGACCCTGACGGAATTGTTGCCCCGCCAGTTGCATCAAAGAATGTTGCCGTTGCTGATGAAACTGCACCAGCACCTCCAGCTGTCAGCGAAACCCAATCAGCTCCGTTATAGACCTCGAGATCAGTGCCTTGCCAGCGGATAGTTCCAGCAGTTGTCGAGGTTGAATCGCCAAGTGTCACTCCACCTGCGAGCACTGCGTTTCCATTCTTATCGACTGTAAGCGCATTTGAACCGTCACCCTGCAATTGGAGCAATGCCCCACTACCAGTCTGGTTGAGTCGCAATGCAGCTACTGCTGAATTGAGTGCCTGAACGCTTGATGGTGATAGTTGCGCGAGGTCATCACCGGTCAATGCGTTACCCGCTCCATCTAAAACAGCCCCGGCACGAAAGGCGTACGGGACTGCAGTGAGTTTGAAGCGTGGCGTCATCTCGCCATCCGATTCAACATTCATGCCGAGCCAAAGTTCTTGATCCCACGGTATCGTATTCGGGAATGCTGTCACATCGCCGAGGTAGACGCTAAAGTAACCGTTGCGAATCGTGACTTGATTGCCACCTGTTCGGGATTCAGTCCAGAGTGTTGAACCACCTGTATCAACAGAGTAGAGATTGAACTCGATATCATAGTCACCATCATCGACAAGTGATCCGCCGTTTGTCAGCAATCGCCCCTGGAAGTTGAGGGTGTCAGACGTAGCAGCTTCAGCTGGTGTGAAGATAGCGAGAGAAGTAATAACAGATACGAACAAAATAAAAATTGGCAAAAGAAAACTAATGGTAGTTCCCTTTTGCCATTTGGCATGCCTTTGCTTATTAGGAAGCACGTGTCGCAAAATATTGCCCGCTTTTGTTTTTGTTTTTTTGATTTCTACCAAATAGAGGAGGTACGTATACCTACGCTGTTATTTGGCTTTGATCTGTTTTTTGTTGTTTTTGTTTTGTCAGTCAGATCAACTACTACTGTACCGTCTCTGTTGCTCCGGGTCAAGGATTCATAAGAAGTTTCACCCCAGTTATCCACATAGCTGTAACGTTCATCACTCCAAATGGGATGTCCTAGGAATAACGCGTTCTACTTCAGCTTGAATGCATAGCCTTACGTAACTAGCAAGATAATACCATTACTTCTGTACACACTAGCTCCACCCCCGTTATCGGGACCATTTCTAGCGAATGCAGAGGTCGGACCTCTGCATGTATGCTTCCACGCTCTACTGTATGTTCGTGATGCTGTCTACGTAGTTATAAGTGAGAAGAGATATGCGAGCCATTTCCTGACTTGCAACGGGGTCAGTGCCTCTAATTACGATACAAAGGCTATAATTAGCCGCCCCATCTTGTGCATATACAATTCCACAATCAGTTCTATAGATACTAGAGAAACTCCCAAACTTATGAGACACACGAACATCCTCTGGTAAGAGCTTTGTTATACGATCTGTTGAGTTCGTTCTCGACAAAATCTCAAGGATTTCATTAGAATCCGTCTTATTGTTGTAGCATGCAAGATAGAGGCACTTAAAGAGTCGTGAATATTGCTGAGAGGTTATGGTAAGCCGATTATCCACATCTACTGTTCGCTGTTCGTCTAGCGTGTTAAACACATTTAAAACACTCTCGGCTTGAAATGGTAGTAGTGATATGAGTGTTTCCGATGCGGTGTTATCTGACTCAATAAGCATGATATTAACTAATTCTTCAATTGAATATGATTTACCGAGTGCTGTTTTATAGAGGTCACCGTATTCATCGTTCAAAAGATCCTCTGTAATTGTTACTTGCTGGTCGAACGATAAATTGCCACGTTCTACGAGCTTATAGATTTCCATTGCGACAGCAGTCTTCATGAGAGATGCAGCAACGACTTCTAGCTCAGGGTTAATGGTGAAGGAAACCCCACTCGAGAGATATTCAAAATAAACTCCTATGTTTTCATTATCTGGGCCTATGTCGTTCAATAACGCGTTCTTTAACCCCGTGAAATCAAACCGTATATCATTAGGGTTCTCAATAAAAAGCTGTTTCGCTAGATACGGAAACTCTTGGGCTTGCTGCGTTTCATGTCGAATCTCGTACTGATACCCTATAAAGAGCCCTAGCACAAACACGACGAGCAATACAGCTGCTTGTTTGATTCCAGTGTTCATCCTCGTTTTTTTGTCTACCTTTTCATAAGCATTATACCCCTGCCATATATACAATTCCTATATAATTCTGTGTATTTTTAAGTCTTTATGCAGAGGTCGGACCTCTGCATAGACTTATTCACGTATTATTTTTTCAACTATTCTTACTGGAGGATCTGGTAGTCGAAGCTGTAAGTCTCGTTCTCTGCCGGAATGTCGACAAAGTGAAGAGTGAAGCCATTTTCGTCACGGGTTACAAAGTAATCTATCGTTGCTGAAGATGCGTCGAGCGGTGTTAGTGTCACGCGCGGTGCTTGATCATACGCTTCATCGAATATGATTTCTATCTGCTCTCCAGCTGCGATTGGATTCGCTACTGTATCTGTACCCGTTTCGAATTCGATTGTTCCAGCAGTGTCATTTCCTTCGATAGTGTAGCTACTTCCCTGTCCTGTGGTGGTTGCACCTAGCACCGCAGTAGGTACATTACCGGCGGTGATAATCTTACCGTTGACTTTGAGGTCGGCTACTTCTGTGGTGCCTGTTACTTTGAGATTAGCTATGGTCGCTGTTCCTGTGACGGTTAGCTTAACGGTGGTTGCCTGGTTAGTTACGGTGATATTTTTCTTAGTGAGAGAGTTAGTTGTGGACTCGAGGACTGAGAGACGTGATTCAGCTGATGAGATGCGGGAAGTGTTTGACTGGACTTGAAGATCGAGCTCTTGGATAGAAGATGCAAGAAGAGATGTAAGGTGACGGTACTTTACTCCTGTAAGCTCACCTTCAGTGTCAAACTCTGCAAAGATCGGATTTACTGCCGCAACCTCTTCTGCAATGAAGCCAGTGTCCCAAATCTTATCATTTATGTTCCACTTATATTTAACAGGTCGAAGTTGGCGAAGCGTTTCGAGGCCCCAAGGTAGTGTCGTAGTGTGGTCTTTGAAGCGCTGAAGCGATGTACAACGTGTGAGTGCGTAAGCTGTTACGCCAAGCTGTGTGTCGCCTGCGTTACGACAAACGGTGTTGCCTGTAAAAGCTGTGTTTGTAAAGCGAAGGTCACCAATATTCATCCCCGTAGCTCTATGATTCCCTGTTTCAAAATAGTAGTTCAATCCATCAAAGCCTAAACCTATAGTAGTCGAAGAGACATTACTAAATGTGAGATCACCACCAAGTGTTAAATTATCAGGTGAATATATTTCATTTGCGTTGTAATCAAATCTTAGATACGAAGCACCTGGCTGTGCGTTAGATACAGCTCCTGAGCCAATGAAGCCATAGCCATCCCCTCTGTATGTCATGTGCATAGAAGCTGCACCAGCCAATCCAGATTCACCTATTGATATGATGGCACCCTGACTGGTCCAGTTATCACCAGTATTTGGCGAAGCCAGTACAAGAGCAGGCTGAGCTAAGCCCGGTGCGACATACAGATCGCCGTTCGGATCAATTCTTAGCTGTCCGGCACTTGATGAACAGCCCGAGGCTGTACAGTTTGTTCCAAACCTTAAGTCTGTGCCACTTGCAGACCAAATCATTGATCTGCCCGTACCTTCACTAAATACTAATCCTCCACCCCAGTTCCCTTCTACCCGAATTGCGGCATCATCGTTTGATGTCGGGCTGAATCCAGCCCTCAATACAGTAAGGGCATTATCTGGAGCAGTGTTTCCTATGCCGACATTTCCATTAGCTCTTGCTGTCAATATAGCTGTGTCATATGTAAAGTCTCCTGTATAGTTACCGCCGCCGCTGATAATACTAAAAGCGTCTGCTCCATCATTTTCATATAGTCCGACAACCAGATGTCCTGAATTGGCTCCCTGTATTAAACCGCCGAAGGTAGATCCAGGTACTAGACTTGTGATATCGGTATCTCCAGAGCCATAAGATAATAGCTGAATAGAATTACTATTGACACCTATCTTTCCAGTAAAATCAAAATCACCTGACGTATTTACAGTGAGTCGCACAGTACCGGCAGTCGAAAGGTTTGGTTCATGGAATAATCTGAGCGTACTAGAAGAGTTGTCTAGATTCCAAACAACATTTGCAGCAGGGTTTGTTGCGTTTCCTAGTGTGAGCCTAGATTGTCCAGAGCCAGCAACGAGCAAGTTTCCTCCCCACACGGTTGTTTTTACATCTGTGTCATGCTGTGTAGATGTGCCGATACCCACAAAATCTCCGGAATTTACCAAAGTAGTAGACCCACCTGACGATGTCCATGCGCCACTTCCTCCACTACAGTTACCAAGGTTGACTAGACATACCTCATCGGTACCCACAAATGCTGGTATATCTAATACGGTATCGCCTCCAAGGTTATCAACTTGCAATGTTACTGTTTGACCAGTGCCATCAGATATTCGTAGTTGCCCTTGAGAAGTTGGTTCTCCAACTAGAACAGTGTCCCTGAGGAAAGTTGTGCCTCCAGCAGACTGGATGACATAGTTGTTCCCCAAAGAAGCTTGGCCGCCGTAGACTGTGTTGGTTCCTTGATCAAGTATTGTGCTGGATCCAGAACCGTAAAATGTGTTACCTTCAAGAATTGTCCCATCCGCTGACGATTGAATATGGATTGCGTAACCTGTACCTGAAGTATTAGTAATAAAGTTGTTTGAAATCTTTATATTATCACCTATAACATTTATACCGTCCAATCCCGAAGAATCTAGGCCGAAGTTTTCTATTCTGTTATTACTCACTATTGTATCCACGGATCCAGAATTTATATAAATTCCATCGTACCCCGTATCCTTGATATTATTGCCATCTATTACAGTATTTTCTGATTGTGAAAATATACCATAGTCACTGCTAATATTGGATATTATATTGTTAGTCACAATTGTGTTGTTGGATTCAGTCTCTAAAGCTATGCCAGGATCACTTATTGATCCTGAGATAGTATTATTTGAGATAATATTCTCAAGAGAATTTTGTATTCGTATACCATAGCCACCAGCTGATATTGTGTTGCCTTCTATTAAGGTTCCTGATCTCAAACCTGCACTACCGTTAGCAACGTATATCGTATCTGCTGTTGCAATATTTGAGGTGAAAGAGTTGCCGGATATTACATTGTTTTGAGCTATTCCTGTAGGAGAATATATGTATATAGCATGGTTAAAGGCAGGACCATTATAATCTGTTAATGTACTATTGATAACTTTGTTATTTGAACTATCTTGAAAATGTATATTTGATCCATATGCAAAGTTAATGATGTTTACATTTTCTATAATTCCTCCAACCCTTCTTGTAGTTGGTTCTCCGACATCGTCAAAATATATAGCTCGTTGAGTGCCACCAGTACCCAGGGAGCCGTCAAGTGTCAGATTACGGATAGTTTGACCGGTTCTATTTGTACCTGTAGCTTGAATCAAGTTGTCTGTTCCGGCACCTACTGAAAGCCTAATAATTGTGCCAATTCCTGCTCCTTCAAGAGTGGTGTTATTAGGTATGAGGATTGTACCGTCTGCAGTATACGTGCCTTCTGCAAGGTAGACTTTACCACCTGCCGCCGCAGAAAGCGCTGAGTTAATCTCTGTTTCGTCGCTTGTACCGTCAGTGTAGTAATCAGCTGTGATGCCTGAGCCTGATGGAGCGACGATGAAAGTAGCTGTCTTCGGACCGGCACATGCTCCCCAGACAGGCAGCGTGCCGTTTGATACAAGACATTGGCCATTGGTACCTATACTTCTTTTAGCTATAGTTGTGCTGTTTGATGCATAGAGAATATCGCCGGTTGTATATGAAGTGATGCCAGTACCGCCGCGAGCAGTTGTTAATGTCCCACCTGTAAAGAATGTACCAGCATCTGCATTCGTTACATTGCTCAAAACACCTGTGCTGTTTATTCTAGTTGTGCCAGCTGTACGTATTTCAGAACCAGCATCAACAGTCTGATCGACATATAATCTGCCATCATTTGTGAGCGACATAGCTCCTTGTGACTGTGAGTGACCATCTTGGCCCCACCACCAACCACGGTTAGCCGTGTTGTTCATTTGGAATGTCATGGCATAACCATTTAGGTATCCGTATGTAAAGGAGTTTTGCATACCTATTGTGTAAAGGTTGCTGTTCCAAACCCGAATCTTGTCTCTTGTGCTAGTTGAGTTTGCAGTGTAGACACCAGAATTAGTAATATTCCCGAAAGTTACGCTGTCTGTAGTCTGAACATTTTGATTCATATCATATAGTTCATTCGCACCTTGACCGGTGTCTAAGGTAGTAGCTGTCAAAGCACCTGAGAATGATCCTGAGCCAGCATTTACGATGTTCCTGCTGCCATCGATGATTGCTGTGGTGCCTATTTTAAGATCCCTAACTCGCAGTGTTTCATAGCCGGTACCAGGATTATCTAACACGGCAAGATCACCGGATGTGTCACCCTCTAGGAAACCAAACTGCGACGCTACTGCACCACCGAGATGGAAGCCAATGCGTGGAGACCTACCGGATGCGCTTGTTTCGTACACTTCGATACCAGCCTGTGAATATGCAGCTCCACTGCTTCCTGTGAATCTTTGTTCAGCAGTGAAAAGCTGGTTAGATCGATCAAGTAGTGCAACGTTTGAAGTCAATCGAGCATCAGCTAGAGTGCCTGAACTGATGTTAGAAGCGTTGAGGCTAGTCAGCGAAGCTCCAGAACCAGAGAATAGATTACCATTGATAGTACCCGGCACCGTAAGAGAACCATCTGCTCCGAAAGTAGAAGCATAACTTGCTGCATAGCTGCTCTGTCTATTTGTTATTACTTGAACTGCACCGTCTGCAGTCAGGTATAACTCTTCGCTGGTTGTACCTGCAGCAATTCCAAGATCACTAACCAATGCGACACCGTTGTCTCCCGCATGTAGAATAGTTGAACTATCTGAATACTGAACATAGCCGCCTTGGTTTGTAATTTGCTGCATTGCACCACCAGTCCAGGCTAATCTGTTGTTGCCTGTCGAAGCGCCTAAAGTAACTGAGTTAAATGTAGGATTGTCGGATGTTCTGAGGTTTTGGTTACCAAGATATCCAGCGATAGTATTCACTTCTTGTGCGCCGTTGCCTGTGTTGATGGTTGCGAAGGTTGGTGCAGATGTTGTTGCGATATCCTGAGGCAAGCTTAGAGTAATGTTCGATCCAGATGGAGTAACCGTTATTTGGTTAGCTGTACCTACGACGTTAAGGTTACCTGTTAGTGAATTTAAGCTCAGTACTCCGGAACCCGCGGATGCGTAATTACAATTATTGCTAGCGTCACAAATCTCATTTCCAAATACATATGCATCATTTGTATCTGCCTCAAGCTGAAGAGGGTGTGGACCTTCCCATGCATCGTCTTCGTTGCGATCCGCCAATACATAGAAGTTGTTCGAATTCACATGAATCCAAAAATTGTCGTTTGCATCGCTATCGTTAAAGTAAAGCTGAGGTGAAGCTTCAGTCAATGTTAGTTCTGCTCCAAATGAAGGACTGTCGGTCGTACGCAAGTTTTGGTTACCTAGGTACTCAGCAATTGTGTTTACTTCAAGCGCACCATTCCCAGTATCTATGGTAGAGATATTCTGAAGGGCGCCGGCATTAGTCAGTCTAGTTGTTCCTGCTGTTTGTATCGCTCCAGTTACAAAATTAGTGTTTCCTGTGCCCTGATCGATTATCAATCTATCGGCGCTTCCATCTGTCACTACAAGGTCATCACTGGCTGCACCGTCATTCCAGATACTCCATCTTTCAACACTCTGGTTATAGAACGCTATTCCTATATCTCTATCAAAGTTAGAGTTAAGTTGAAGTGCAGTTCTATTACCTTGGTTTGCAGTGTTATTAATACGTGCAATTGCAGTTCCTTGACTCTGTCCGTCGTTTACAGTGAAGCCTCCCCCTACTGTAATATCGCCACCACTCTCTGTAATCACTGAATCGCCTAGCGTTCCAGTTCCAGTAAATACTGGTACTGTTCCGCTTGTTCCAGAGCCAGTTATCGCTCCTGAGCCAGCAGTACAGGTAACGAGTTGGTTTGAGCCGTTGAGACAGATTGCTGAGCCTGTGCCTGCTCCTAAGCCTGTGTAAGTGATTGTGCCAGAACTTGTTATGCCAGTCAGGCCAGTAATGCTATTGGTAGCAGTAATTGCTCCTGTATCCTGTACCTTAAACACAAATCCGGTGTCGTTATTTGCCGGCGCTACCGCGCTGTGAATTGTAAATTCATCAGAGCTATTATTGTTTGTGTCTAAGAATATTCGAGTGTTATTGATTGAGTCAATAAGTATGCCGCTACCAGACTCTTGGATGCCTGCAACAGTACCGTTGAAAGTAATTTCTTTGCTCGCACCACTTAGTGCTAAATTTCCTGTTAAAGTAGCGCCGCCAAAGGTAGGCGAATCAGTAGTTCTAAGATTTTGGTTACCAAGATACTCAGCAATAGTATTCACTTCTAGCGCACCATTGCCCGTATCAATGGTTGTGATGTTCTGAAGAGCACCGGCATTTGTAAGTCGAGTTGTACCGTTAGTCTGCAGGCCTCCTGTTGTAATATTAAAGTTTCCTGCTGAAGATAGATTTGCCGCCTCATACTCCGTAGAATTTGATACACGAAGTGATAGTGATGTATTGCCTGTACCTTGATATCCTGCTGTTATAGCTGCTTCGTTCGCACCTGATATACCAAATGCTAGGTATTCAGTTGATGTATTTGCACCATCAATACGCAGCGTAAGTGCATCATCTGAGCCATTTGCAATTTGTAGTTTTGTAGATGGATTGTTCAAACCTACACCCAAGTTCCCATTTTCAAAATATGAATTACCATCAGTAACCGTAAAGAAGTCGCTTGTATCTGCAAAGTTACTCACCTTTAGCAATGTTGCATCGCTTCCTGAGTTTCCAGCTAAGATTTGTACACCTTTAGCAGTACCGCCGCCATTAGAAATTGATACATTGTAATTCGTATTACTGCTGTTGGTTAGACCTAGCGTCTGCCCGTTGTAGGTGAAGCCTGCTCCTGAAGCTATAGAACCACTACCGTTAAAGTAAGCTACTTGGTTAGCTGTGCCACTTCCAGTAATACCGCCTCCACTTGAACATGCTCCCCATGAGGCAGTGGTGCCATTAGATACGAGACAGGTGTTGTTGCCTCCGATGCCTAGTTTGCTCCAGGTGTTTGAGCCTGCTCCGAGGAGTAGATCTCCTACAGACGTAGTGGACTGACCTGTACCACCACGGGTGGCTGCAAGCGTACCAGTGGTACCAGTTCCTAGTGGGAGACTGGTTGCGTCAGTAAGGTTAAAGGCTGGTGTAGCATCACTAGAACCAAGGGATACAGATACTCCACCATAGCTGACTGAACTATTTGCTAAGTAAGTATTAGCTATAGCATTACCTTGGTAGGTAACATTCTGTAATACCCCCGCGTTAGTAAGCCGGGTAGTGCCCCCTGTTTGGATAGCACCACCTGTTGAATTGATGTTACTGCTAAATGTGCCCGTTCCATTGATGAATAACGCTGGGTTATTCACATCAATCCAACCAGTCACGACATCTGAATCAGTTTCAATAAACTGTATTTGAGCATCAGCTTCCAATGAAATACCTAAGTCATAAGGAGCTGAACCTCCGCCAGTTAGAGCATTTATCCCGCTCCTAAGCGGAATAACTGCATAGTCAGCACCAGCTCCAGCGGATCCGGTAGCTCCAGAGCCTGTAGCAAAGCTCGCATCCCCATTCACCGTCAGCCCATTGAATGTCGGCGCTGAAGTAGTGGTGAGGTTCTGCCCTGTATCATACTCAAGCTGTGTGTTTCCAATCGAGTTATTTGCTATAGAAAGGTTTATGTTTGAGCCTGATGGGGTGACAGTAAGTTGGGTGTTGCCTTGGATGCTGAGTGCACCGGTGAGGGAGTTAAGTGAAGTGACGCCTGCTGTGCCAGCAACACTGGCTTGAGACACCCAGGTGAAGCCACCAGTAGTGTGGTCATAAGTAGCAACGTAGTTATCTTGGCCTGCTCCTGGAGCAGTGGTGTTGTCTAGGTCTTGTGCAAGAATCGTGTCATTGGCTATTTCTTGGGTACGAACAGAACCATCAACTATCTCGGCTGAGTTAACACTGTTTGTTGCCAGTGAGGTAGCATCAATGCTGTTGTCGGCTATTTGGGCATCGTCTATACAGTTGGCGGTAATGGATACGTCATTGGCATTGGCAGTGATACAGGTGCCTGCTCCGACGTTGAGGGTTGTGCTTCCGCCAAGAGAGACAGAGCCACCGTTAGCTAGGCCATTACCAGCGGTGACGGTAATAGAAGAGTTTTGTAGTTCTCCATTAGAGATTTGTCCATCGTCTATGATGGATAGGTCTGTTTCAGATATGTTGGTTGAACCTATGATGAGGTTAGCACCGGTAATGGTTAAGTCTCCAAGTAAGCTTGCATTGCCTGTCTCTGCGACTTGGAAGAGGATGTTGGTTGGGGTGAGGTCACCAAGGCCTTCGTTCTTCACCACTGAGAAGGTTTGGGTATCTGCATCATTGTTGTTGTAGTCAATGGCGATGATGGCTGAGTCTTCTGCTCGAACGGCTAGGTTACCGCCACTGTCATAGATATCTCCACCAAGGGCAGCGATGTCTCCATCGGATTGAAGGAAGTCTGTTTGGACGGTACCGTCAAAGTAGGCATTAGCAAACTGTTCGGTAGCAGTACCTAAGTCATAGGCATTGGTTGTGCTTGGGATGATGTTACCACCAACCGTGATCTGTCCGGCTGGGTTGAGGAGGATGTCGCCTGATGTGGTTGTTTGTAGGGTGAGGTTGCTACTTGTTCTATTGATGGTGGTGACAAAGTCTAGTTGGGACTCCAGGTTAATGGTTGTTCCTGTGATGTCTATGTCATTACCTGCACTATACGTTGTGTCTGTACCGACACCACTTTGAGCTACCCAATTGAAGCCACCTGTTGAATGATCATAGATAGCTACATAGGTATCTTCAGAAGCTCCTGGAGCTGCGCCGTTGTTTTCGAGGTCGACGGCGAGGATTGTGTCATTAGCTATTTCTTGGGTGCGGACTGAGCCATCAACTATCTCTGCAGAGTTAACACTGTTTGTTGCAAGAGAAGTCGCATCAATACTGTTGTCGGCAATCTGTGCATCATCAATACAGTCAGCGGTAACTGCGACATCATTAGCATTGGCAGTAATACAGGTGCCACCACCCACGTTGAGGGTGACTGAGCTACCAAGGGCAACACTACCACCATTGGCGAGACCGGTGCCTGCGGTGATGGTGAGGGCACCGGAGCCAGTTAGATAGGTGTTAGCTATGGTGTTGCCTTGGTAGGTCACGTTCTGAAGAATACCTGCGTTGGTGAGACGGGTGGTGCCGTTAGTTTGGAGGTCGCCAGAAATAATGTTTGCATTAGCTGAATCAGTGAGTCTGAATACTTCAGATAACACTGCTGCGTTTGTAGTGTAGAATCGAAGGTCTCCATCTTGAACACTTCCTGCGTTGAACGACTCAATCTTAGCTGAGTCATACACTCCACCATCATTGTTCTCCCAAATAAGGCTGAATATAGGATTACTATTGCCTGTATTACCGCCAACAAATGTTGCTTCACCTACAGGCTCTACAACACGAAGCACTTCTCCTGTTCCACCAGTAATAGTTAGCTCTTGAAACGCAGGGCTATCCGTAGTCCTCAAGTTCTGATTACCGAGATATGCTGCGATGGTATTTACTTCTAGGTCGCCATTGCCTGTGTTGATCGTGGCGAACTGTGGCGCGGAAGTAATCGTCAAATCCTGCCCCGTATTGTATTCCAGTTGGGCATCACCTATTGAGTCGGCTGCTATGGCGAGGTTTATGTTACTGCCTGATGGGGTAACGGTGAGTTGAGTGTTGCCTTGAATGCTGAGTGCTCCAGTGAGGGAGTTGAGTGAGGTGACGCCAGTACCACCACCAAGGCCATCACCATCTACCCACGTGAAGTTACCAGTTGCATTGTTGTAGCTTAAGACATAGCCATCTACCCCTGCTCCACCATTGGTGATGTTGAGGTCTTCTTCAAGAATCGTATCATTGGTTATCTCTCCGGTGTCTACATCACCTGAGACATTGTCTGGTGAGGTGTCATAGGAACCAGTGGTTTCACTGCCGAGGGTAATGGTGCCGTCTTCTAGGAGGGCAAGATCTGACTCAGTAAGGTTAGTGGTACCTATGGTGAAGTCACCACCTGAGACGGTGAGGTCACCCGTCGTCGTGATGTTGCCGCCTGCTGTCACAACAAGTTCTCCTGCATTGACGTTGAAGCTGCCGGCGGTGTTTACCAGGATGTTGCCTGATGTTGTGGTGGAGAGCGTTAAGTTGCTACTAGCTCTCGTGATGGTTTGGACAAAGTTTAGTTCACTCTCTATGTCTATCTGAGTACCTGTCACATCAATGTCGTTCCCAGCTGTTGAACCAGTACCACCTGCGCCAGCGACTGAGGAGATAACTCGCCATCTACTGGAAGCGCTGTCATAGACAAGGGTATTAGATGCACCAGCTGGGATAGAGATAGCACCACCAGTACCGGTGATGATCCTATTGGCTGCAGTGGAGGCAGCATCCTGGTTGTTGAGGGTGGCTGCGTTGCTTCCAGCGTTAATAATAGTGATGAGTTCTCCGTCTCTCCCGCCGGCTATACCGGTTAGTGTCTGAGCAGATGCACCAGTCAAGCGGATGAGTGAAGCATTGGCGAACGAGGCGTTGTTGGTGGTGCCGGTGGTTGCGAAGTCGGTACCCCGCCTGAAAGCAACACTCTGGGTGACGTCGAGCGTACCAGCCAGTGAGACTGAGTCAGTGAGGTTAACGGTCAGGTTGCCATTGGCACCGGCATCGCTAAAGGAGATGTTAGTACCTGCAGTTAGGACGCGTTCATTAGTAAGCGTACCGTCTAGGCCAAGGGTGAGATAGCTAGCTGTTTCTGGAGCACCACTGCCGCCACCGCCACTGCCACAGGTGTCACTGAAGCTTAAGCCCCCTGCTCCATCACCAATGACACAGTCGCCGCTGTCACCATAGGCTGCAGGCAGCGTGAAGGTGAGGTTAGCACCGATGCTCGCTGACTGTATCTGGGTGTAGGTAGCGCCTGATCCGTCATACAGTCGTAGTGAGCCTGCTTGGGAGGTTGTCCCTATGGAGAGATTAGCTCCTTGGACAAGGGCGGTGCCAGCAATCGTGGTTTGGATACTACTGTTGCCAAGCGTTAATGCACTGGCATTGGCCGTACCAAGACTAATGGCTCCAGTGGTACCAGTGGCTGTACCGACATCAATGGTGATGTCACCTGAGTCAGAAGTAGCACCAAGGGCATCACCTGTTTGAATCGTAACATCATCAGAGTCAGCAGAGCCTGCATTGGTGTCATCCGAGGAGACATTACGTGAGGTGAAAGCATACGGGACGCTAGTGAGCCTAAAGCGAGGGCTCATCTCACCATCCCAGCTTGGTGCACCAGTGCCACCAATGTTCATGGTGAGCCAGAGTGGTTGGCTCCAGTCAATGTTTGGGAGAGCAGTCACATCACCAAGATAGACAGAATAGTAGCCATCACGAATGGATACTTGGTTACCACCAGTTCTGGTTTCTA
>JAUHXF010000020.1 GCA_030427125.1 bacterium
ATATCGACGAGTGTGGTCTGCCAAAGATGATGGCGCTCGAACTCTTTAAGCCGTTTGTTATTGGCTACCTCATTGAACGTGACTACGCGCACAACATCCGATCAGCGACACAGATGATTGAAAATGGTGAGACTGCCGTATGGGATGCACTTGATCACGTCATCAAGGGTAAGTACGTGCTGCTCAACCGTGCTCCATCACTTCACCGTTTGTCTATCCAGGCTTTCCAACCTCGACTCATTGAAGGTAAGGCTATTCAGCTTCACCCACTCGTCTGTAAAGGTTTCAACGCAGACTTCGATGGTGACCAGATGGCTGTTCACTTGCCGCTCTCTGATGCAGCTCAAGCTGAAGCTCGAGACATTATGGCAGCGAACAAGAACCTTCTAAAGCCAGCAGACGGATCACCGATCTTGCACGTCGAACAAGATATCGTACTCGGTGCATATTACTTGACCTATGATCGACCTGGTGTGTCTGATAAAGATGCTCGTGCATTTAGCTCTATTTCAGAAGCTGTTATGGCACGTGATAATGGGTATATCACTATCCAAACACCAGTTACCGTTCCATTCCGTGGTGAAAATCGAACAGCGACACTTGGAAAGCTACTCTTTAACGAAATATTCCCAGAAGATTTCGCATTCCAGAATGATGAAATGACCAAGAAAAAGCTTTCCGCTGTATTGTCTGAGACATATGTTCAGTACGGTCAAGAAGTCACCGCACAGATAGCTGACGAATTGAAGCGAATTGGATTTGAATATGCAACACGCTCTGGAATTAGCATGGGTATGGATGACTTTTCAGAAATTGCTGATCTCAAGAAGATTCTTGATGAAGGTGAAGCAAAGACGATTGAAATCAGTAGTCAATTTGACCAAGGTTTCATTACTGAAGAAGAGCGCTACCGCCTTACAGTTGAAAACTGGAGCAAGGTAGACAAGAACATCGAAGACGTATTGAGTGCACAGTTCGAAGGCGAAGACAGTTCAATGTCTGTCGCCGTAAAGTCTGGTGCACGTGGTAACATCGGTCAGGTTAAAACAGCTGTTGGTATGCTCGGTCCTGTTGCAGACGCAACCGGTCGAACTATCGAGCTACCTGTTAAATCGAACTATAAGGTCGGATTTACACCGCTGGAGTACTTTACCGCGACACGTGGTGCGCGTAAGGGTATGATCGACACCGCTCTTAAGACAGCCGACTCAGGGTATCTCACACGACGTCTCGTCGATGTGTCACAGGACGTATTTACGACCGATGAAGATATCGTCGACCCAGGATTCGCACTTTACCGTGATGGTGCAGCATACATTGGTGTGACATATGCATCACGACTTGAAGGACGATACGCTGCTGAAGATATTGGTAAACATGTTAAGACTGGCGAACTCATTACTGAAGAAGCTGCACAAGCAATTGATGCAGATGAAACTCTCGATGGCGTGAAGATCATGTCAGTTCTCTCAGTCCCATCAATCAAGGGAATTCCGCAGAAGAGCTACGGTCTTGACCCGGCGACCGGTCAGCTTGTCAGCAAGTTCGCACCAGTCGGTGTTATTGCTGCACAGTCTATCGGTGAGCCTGGTACACAGTTGACGCTGAAGACCTTCCACTCCGGTGGTGTAGCTGGTGACGATATCACCACAGGTCTACCTCGTGTTGAAGAATTGTTTGAGACTCGACAGCCGAAGGGTCAGGCCTTCCTTGCTGAAGCAGAAGGTGTTGTGAGCGTGTGGGAAGAAGGTGAGCAATATATCCTTCAGATTGCACCAAAAGAAATGAAAGCCACTGAACTAGCATTGAAGGATCAAATAGTCCGCGTCGCAGCAGGCAGCACAGTACAAGAAGGAGAAGTGCTTGCGTCGGATGAAGATGGCAAGAATGAAGTGGTATCACCGCTATCAGGCGTCGTCGATGTAGCTGAGAACAAGCTCATTGTGACACCAGGTAAACAAGGTGCAGTTCGTTACGAAATCCCTGGCTTCAAGCAATTAACTGTTCAGGACGGTGATGAAGTAAAAGCAGGCGATCGACTTACTAGTGGTTCTATCAACCTCACTGAGCTCATGTCTCTAGCAGGTGTTGAAGCTACACAACGCTACATCATGAACGAAATCCTCGCGATTTTTGCAGCACAAGGACAGAACATTGCCGACAAGCACCTTGAAATCATTGTGCGTCAGATGTTCAGCCGTGTTCAGATTGACGAACCGGGTGACAGTGAATTCGTGACCGGTGACATCGTAAGTAAGCAGACTGTTCTTGAAAAGAACGAAGAGCTTGCAGCTGCCGGTAAAGAACTCGTACGTTACAACCAGCTTCTTCTTGGTATCACTAAGGCCTCTCTTGCGACTGATTCATTCCTATCAGCAGCATCGTTCCAGGACACAACACGTGTGCTTATCGGCGCAGCTACATCTGGTAAAGTCGACAAGCTATTCGGCCTTAAAGAAAACGTTATCTTGGGTCGTAAGATTCCAGTCGGAACAGGTGTATTACCTGACGAAGACAATAATGGTTTCACTGATGTCGAGAAACAGAGTGAAGAAGCAACAGTTGAAGCTTAAAGCTTAATCTGTTAAAATAAGTTTTACATTCAAATATAATAATCTGAGCCTTCCGGCGGCATCCGGATGCAGCAGTAGATTAGGAGAACTACATTGCCAACAATTAATCAGTTAGTGCGTAAGCCACGCAAGAGCCCGAAGGAGAAGTCAAAGTCTCCAGCGCTTCATAAAGTGGTGAACAATCTAAACACAACAAACTATGAGAAGAATGCACCGCTAAAGCGTGGTGTATGTGTCAAAGTCACAACCAAGACACCAAAGAAGCCAAACTCAGCGCTTCGTAAAGTAGCACGTGTTCGTTTGAACAACGGCTATGAAGTCTGGGCGTACATCGGCGGAGAAGGACACAACCTTCAGGAGCACGCAGTTGTGCTTATTCGCGGTGGACGTGTGCCTGACCTTCCAGGTGTGCGATATCACATCGTACGTGGTGCATTAGACCTCCAAGGAGTTGAAGGGCGTAAAAGAGGCCGATCAAAATACGGTGCGAAAAAGGACGGTAAATAATCATGCCAAGAAAAACGACTAAAGCACTAGTACGACCAAAGTTGCCAGACCGAAAGTACAACTCTGAGATGGTACAACGACTCATCAACCGAGTAATGCTTAATGGTAAGAAGCAGCTCGCTGAACGTATTGTATATGACGCAATGGATGAAGCTGCACGAATGGTGAAATCAGACGACCCACTAGAGGTGTTCAACAAAGCGATCAAGAACGTAACTCCATATATGGAGACTCGATCTCGACGTGTTGGTGGTGCAAACTACCAGATTCCGTTTGAAGTACGTGGGCAGCGACAGAAACACCTAACTATCATGTGGTTTGTGCAAGCATGCCGAGCTAAGAAGGGTATGCCAATGAGTAAGCGTATTGCAACTGAGCTTGTTGATGCTTACAACGAACAAGGTGTCGCCTTCAAGAAGAAGGAAGACACGCACAAGATGGCAGAATCTAACCGAGCATTCGCTCACTTCGCGAGATAGCATGGTTGGAGCGCCTCCAGTAGCTCACTATTTTGCACCGCAAAGTTCAGTTATTCATGTTGTTAACATTGAGCATCTTGGACTTTACGGTTTGGAAGATCTTCCTAGCTATTTTCAGCCAACTGCAGATTGCTTTGATTTTACTCAACGATTGATAGATAGAGTTGTCCAAGCAGAAGGTACAGAGTTTGTACTTAACGAAGAAGATTACACCGGTAAAAGCGCCAGTATGCGCTTCTTAGGGCAGCCTGGATCACTCAGCTTCATTGTTGGACCTGAAGGACTTGAGCAGTCTTTAGGTGGCAGGAGAACAGAAGATCCACGGTCATGGCTCTGGGATAAAGGTCCGTTAGAGAATGAATTAATTAGAAGTTTCTTAAGATACGAGGTTTAGTAATGGCAACAAAGAAAACAGCAATTGGAAAGATTAGAAACGTCGGAATTATCGCACACATCGACGCCGGTAAGACGACAACAACTGAAGGTATTTTGTACCGAACTGGATTGAGCCACAAGATCGGTGCAGTTCATGAAGGTGAAACAACAACTGACTGGATGGCACAGGAACGAGAGCGAGGTATCACAATCGTATCTGCAGCTGTAACTTGTTATTGGAAAGATCACCAAATCAACATTATCGATACACCGGGACACATTGACTTCACGGTTGAAGTTGAGCGTTCACTACGTGTGCTTGATGGCGCTGTCGTTGTATTCGACGGAAAGATGGGTGTTGAATCACAGTCAGAAACGGTTTGGCGACAAGCTGACAAGTACAAGGTTCCTCGAATTTGTTTTATCAACAAAATCAACCAAACAGGTGGTGATTTCTATAAATCACTAGATACAATCCACCAAAGACTCTCAAAAGCAGCTTTCCCAATTCACCTCCCAATCGGTTTTGAGCAAGAAATCAATGGTGTTGTAGACCTTGTAACAATGAAAGCCTACACATACAAAGAGTTTGCTGACAAAGAACTAGTTGTTGGTGACATTCCTGAGGATATGAAGGAAAAAGCACAGCGATATCGATCGCTATTGATTGAAAATGCTGTAGCTGAAGACGAAACTTATCTAGAGAAATATCTCGAAGTGGGTGAAGAAGGTCTATCTGAGGATGACATTAAACACGCTGTTCGTACCGCGACATTGTCTGGTGCATTCTTCCCAGTAACAGGTGGAGACGGCCGTGGTGTGATCGTTGAGAAAGTTCTCGATTTAGTAAACGATTTGCTACCAAGCCCAGAAGACCGAGGCTCTACATGGGGTACGCATCCAAAGACTGGGGACGAAATCGAGCGAAAACCTGATGCTTCTGAGCCTCTAGCTGGACTAGCGTTTAAGATTACAACTGACCCATTTGTTGGTCAGTTGGCTTACTACCGAGTGTACTCGGGAGTGCTTAAGGCTGGCTCATATGTACTAAACAGCTCTACAGGCGACAAAGAACGTGTTGGACGTATTGTTCGTATGCAAGCTGATAAGCGTGAAGAAATCCAAGAAGTTGAAGCTGGCGACATTGCAGCTATTGTTGGTCTTAAAGCGACAACTACTGGACACACGCTTAGTGATGTAAACAACCCCATCGTGCTTGAGAGCATCGATTTCCCTGATCCTCCAGTGTCTATTGCTATCGAGCCGAAGACGAAATCAGACCAAGAGAAAATGTCTATTGCTTTGCAGAAGCTTGCAGAAGAAGATCCAACTTTCCGAGTGAAAGTAGACCACGAAACTGGTCAAACTGTTATCAGCGGTATGGGTGAGTTGCACTTGGAGATTCTTGTTGATCGAATGAAACGAGAGTTCAACGTTGAGGCAAACATCGGTGCGCCACAGGTTGCCTATCGTGAAACGATTCGTAAAGACGGTGTTGAAATTCAAGGTAAATTCATCAAACAGTCAGGTGGACGTGGTCAGTATGGTGATGTATGGCTTCGCCTATCTCAGAATGAAGCTGGTAAGGGCTTTGAGTTTATCAACTCTATCAAGGGTGGTGTCGTTCCACAGGAATACATCAAGCCAGTGCAGCAAGGTATTGAAGAGGCAATGGCGAACGGTGTCGTTGCGGGTTACCCGGTCGTGGATATCAAAGCTGAGCTTTATGATGGCTCATACCACGACGTCGACTCTTCTGAAGCAGCCTTTAAGGTCGCAGGGTCAATGGCACTTAAAGACGGTGTAAAAGCTGCTAATCCAGTGCTGCTTGAGCCAGTCATGAAAGTTGTTGTAGTGACGCCTGAAGAGTACATGGGTGACTGTATTGGTGACTTGAACGCGAAGCGTGGAAGAATCGAATCAATGGAAGATCTTCCAGCCAACGTGAAGGAAATTACTGCATTCGTACCACTTGGTGAAATGTTCGGTTACACAACCAACCTACGATCAATGACAGCTGGACGTGCAAGCTCATCAATGGAGCTTGACCACTATGCAGACGTTCCAGGTCACGTGACTGAAGCAATCATCGCTCAAAGCTCAAAGTAATTTACTAGTTAAGTTACATAAAGTTTGGTAGTATTTCAGTCATGAACCCACTGCACGCTCTAGCTAGAAAAATCACGGGTAATCCTTGTATAGGATGCAAGAAAAGGATTTCTCCAGAAATGCTAGCCGCCGTTGAAGGTATGAGTTATGTTCCTAGTGCGGAGTACGATATACATGAAGAAGCTCGTAGAGCAGTTGTTGAGACATGTGTAGAGCATTTTAACGACACAGAATTTTCTACTGCAAATGACCGGTTTGGCGCTTGTGCAGACAGATCTATAGATCCTAGAGTAGCATTAGCAAGCGCAGTGGCTGTTAAGCTAAACAGAAAGAATTAGATCAAGTAAGAATGGCTAAAAAATATCAGCCATTTTGGAACTGTGACAGCAGGTATTCAGAGAAATGCTCTGTAAAAAGAGATAAAGAGCTGGGCTCAAGGCAAGGCGAAGTCGAAAGTTCTAGACAAGCTGCGGCCGAGAGGGTTGAAAATCTCATTCAAACTGCGCAAGCAGTTATTGACCGGCGCAGACAATTTGGGATTGATTCCGCTCAGCAAGAAGAGGGAATCCTAGACGCATTTATTCGAGTGGCAGAGTCTGTGCGACCTTTAACAGAAACATTAGCGTGTTCAGGACTGAGCACTATGCTCGGAAGATGTACGCTGCGTGCAGAACTTACGATTTCAAGTGTCCCTGTTGCTATTTCAGTTCGAAGATAAATTTTGTTATGTTAACTTCTTGAACTATCCCTAGGTAAAATGTTAAAATTTTATCTGTAACTCGCGTGAGGGCTTTGCTCTAGTACGCTGGAAATATTCAGTGAATTAGCAATATGGAGCGCGAAAAACATTCATATAAACTAAATAAATTAACCATTAGGAGATATAATGGCAGATTTTGACAGAAGCAAGCCGCACGTAAACGTCGGTACTATGGGACACGTTGACCATGGTAAGACAACTCTAACGGCTGCTATCACAATGACACTTGCGAAGCGACTTCCAAGTGACGTAAACAAAGCAGTTAACTACGACGAGATTGACAACGCTCCAGAGGAAAAACAGCGTGGTATTACCATCGCTACTTCTCACCAAGAGTATGAGTCAGAGACTCGTCACTACGCACACGTTGACATGCCAGGTCACGCCGACTACGTAAAGAACATGATCACCGGTGCTGCACAGGTTGATGGAGCTGTACTTGTTGTATCAGCTGCTGATGGCCCGATGCCACAGACACGTGAGCACGTACTTCTTGCAAAGCAAGTTGGTGTGCCAAAGATTGTTGTTTTCCTCAACAAGATGGACATGGCTGACGAAGAGCTAGTTGAGCTCGTTGAAATGGACGTGCGTGAACTTCTTTCTAAGTACGACTTCGACGGCGATAACGCTCCAGTTATCAAGGGTTCAGCTCTTAAAGCCGTAGAAGGCGACGAGAAGTACATGGACGCTGTTATGGAACTTGTTGCAGCTATGGATAGCTACATCGAAGAGCCAAAGCGTGAGCTAGATAAAGATTTCATCATGCCTATTGAGGACGTTTTCTCAATCAAGGGTCGAGGAACAGTTGCAACCGGACGTGTTGAAGCTGGTGTTGTAAAGGTAAACGACGAAGTTGAAATCGTTGGTATCAAAGATACACAGAAATCAGTGGTTACAGGTATCGAAGCTTTCAAAAAATCACTTGATCAAGGTCAAGCTGGTGACAACGCTGGTATCCTCCTTCGAGGTATCGAGCGTGAAGATATTGAGCGTGGACAGGTTCTTGCTAAGCCAGGAACAATCACACCGCACACAGAATTCGACGCTGAAGTGTATGTTCTAACAAAAGAAGAAGGTGGTCGTCACACACCATTCTTCAAGGGTTACAAGCCACAGTTCTACTTCCGTACTACGGACGTAACTGGTGAAGTTGAATTGCCAGCTGACAAGGAAATGGTCATGCCTGGTGACACTGTTACTTTCAAGGTTACATTGCAAGCTCCGATCGCTATGGATCAGGGTCTCCGATTCGCTATCCGTGAAGGTGGCCGCACCGTTGGTGCAGGTGTTGTTACGAAGATTACTAAGTAATCGAGGTATACATCACAATAAAGAGGCTCTTAGGAGCCTCTTTTTTTATAGTATAATCGTGTATTAATGAAGAAATTTATTGAAATCATTGTTTACATAGTAGGTCTAATATTTGTATTGGGTGTATCTGTCTATCTAAGTTTTCTTGTTGTTTGGGGTATGAATGCTTCGTCATATGTCTCAGTTTTTATTGTAGGCACGTTGGTTATTTTTAGTTTATTGCTATACATAATTTCAATGAAACATATGGTTAGCAAAAAATAAGTAAATGTAGTATAGTTATAAGATCATAAATTGAGTGACTAAAAGTCGCTGAGGAAACGCCACTAAACGCCCTAAGAGATGTTACACTCACCTAAATCTTTGAAGGAGATTTACAAATGGCTGAAGCCAAAAAAGATCAGAAGCAGCGGATTCGTATCCGTCTAAAAGCATATGACCATAAAGTCATAGACCAATCAGCAAAGCAAATTGTTGACACAGCAATTCGTACAGGCGCGAAGATTGCTGGACCAATCCCGCTACCTACTCGTAAAAGCACATTCACAGTCGTGAAAAGCCCTCACGTGTACAAAAAGGGTCGTGAACAATTCGAAATGCGTGTTCACAAACGACTTATCGACGTGCTGGAACCAACACCGAAGACGATTGATTCACTCATGAATCTCTCGCTTCCAGCTGGTTGCGACGCCGAAATCAAGATGTAATTTCTAATCTCTGAATTTTGCGACAACTGATATGAATGCTTCATTACTGGCGCGTTCTGCTGGGCGTTGGTGCAGTGTAAATGGGTTTTGTCGAATAAACGGTAGGTGGCCATTTGCATTCGGGAAGTGTCTTATCGCTTCAGGTTCTCCATCAAACGTACATACAGGCATGGAGCCGCGTTGTTTTCTGATTGTATAGTGACCAGCAAAATAAACAGTTGGCGGGCCAATAACAACTGCACCGTAAAATTCGTCGTTACGGATGAGGTGGTCTCTATGCAATATGCGTGGATCAAACCTTTTTGTGCTCGTATCAATCGGAGGGTGACCTTTTTGCACCTCGATATCGATAATGCTGCCATTGCCATGTTCTGGTGTTATGTACGGTGACGTTTCGTGAAAAACGAGTTTGAGCAAGTCTAGTGCTTGATGCGGTAGTGAGTCATGTGAATAATCTGCAATAATATCAAATGCGTTTTGGCCCGGACCAACTATACAAGGTTCAAATACCCTACTGTCCGGAGGTACGGCATCAGCAAAACTCACGACTTCAGGAGGTACGTATACCGGCTCAATTTCACCGGGTCTTGTATAAACACCAACATGAGGTGATGGTATTCGAGGACGCTGAAAAATCATAATGTATATAAAAGCATATTAATACGGTCAAAACAAAAGCATGATATATTCTACGTATGACTCGTAAAAAACAAAAAGAACCGGATTCAACATATTTCTTAAAACTCGTAATATACCTAATTGTTGGTTCACAGTGGCTTAGGATTGAGAACTTATCTGAGGGATGGTCAATACCGCTCCCTGTAGGTTTATTAATAGGCTTATGGTTTGCATCTCATGATCACTTTCAAATCGACCGAAAAATTGAATATGCATTGTTGCTAGTGGCTGCCTTTATATCGTTCTGGCTCCCTATTGGTATTTTCATAGAGATATAAAAGTGTGATACGTTAATCTTATGATAGAAACTATGGATGCCTGGGATTCCTTTTGTCTAAGAGCCGATGTGGCTCGGATAGCGTACGGCAGTCGCAGAGAGCAAGAATTTTCTTATCCAAGTGACCTTGTATTTGGCGCTATGCGAGCGTCAGGTATGTATAGCACTGACCAATCTGCTAGAGTTCAAAGAGCGCAAAAAAGTGTTGAGCGAATAGACCAGGCTGAACTAGGTCTAGCGATGTTAGAAAACAATGACGATCGGACTAAGTTCTACAGAGCTAGGATGAGAATGCATTCATATTTCCGCGATGCGCCAACCTCAGGCTGTGCATACTATGCATCGCAACTGCTAGATGTAGGGTTTGTTCCATTGCAATACTGACTCACAGTAATCTGTGGTCCATTATTGCAATCTGTTCGTATGTAGGTATATTAGCTAGCATGAAAAAAGTACTAGCAGTAGCCACGGCGTATGCCATGTGCACTGGCTGCATAGACATAAATTTTGAAACAGAAGAGCCTAACAACAATCCTGAAGTATGTTCAGAAAGGGTAGTTGATATTTACATAGGGCCATACCCGATGAGAGATAGAGGTAGTGTCACGGTTAAGCTTCTTGATGCTGTCTCGAGTTTTTGTATTGAGAACGTGTAGTAGAATAGTCTACGTGTTGACATCTGTTACAGTTTTATGCTAATCTGTACTTCAATCGCAAAAATCTTGGTGAATTGGTAAGTCGCTTATCGACC
>JAUHXF010000040.1 GCA_030427125.1 bacterium
CATGATCAGTGGATCCTTCTGTTTTTTAGTTATTTGTTTTAATGCATTAAAGAGCAACACTCTTTTCACACATTATAATAATAGTGGTAATGCTAAAAGTCAAAGACTACTTCAGTGAAGCGATAAAGCCATTGAAGAATGGCCATGGCTTCCCAGGACGCGAATCGAATTCTGGATGTGACTGTGCCGCAAGGAAGAATGGATGACCCGGAGCATCAATCATCTCTACAAGATTGCCATCTGGAGATAGTCCAGCGATACGAATTCCCCATGATTCATATTGATCACGATAGTCATTGTTGCATTCATATCGATGTCGGTGACGCTCAAAAACTGAGTTAGCGCCATATACCTTCTCTGCTAAGGTGTCTTTCTGGATGATTGTTTCGTAATCACCAAGTCGCATTGTTCCGCCGGTAGCTTCTTTGCCCTTCTGGTCTTCCATAGTACTTATGACAGGCTCTTTAGTGCCTACATCGAACTCTGTGGAGTTTGCCGCTACAACGCCTGCTCCACGTGCTGCTGCTATGACGGCAACCTGCAGCCCAAGGCAAATGCCGAGGTACGGAATCTTTTCACGCATCGCATATGTTGCAGCGATAATCATTCCCTCAACGCCACGCTCTCCGAAACCACCCGGGACAACAATTCCATCGACACCCTTTAGTTTTTCGGCAACAGTATCCTGAGATATTTCTTCTGCATCAATCCACTCGAGGTTCACTTGTACATCATTCGCCCAGCCTGCACTCATCAGAGCCTCAAACACCGACATATACGTATCTTCATTATTGAGATACTTCGCTACAACACCAACATTTACGGTAGGTGCATTTGTGTCTTTCGCCTTCTGAACTATTTTCTCCCAATCTTTCAAATCAGCAGTACTTGAAGCAACATTCAATCTGTCAGCAAGCACTTGCCCGATGCCACGCCGCTGCAGGGTCAGAGGGACTTCGTATATCGTCTCTGCATTTGGCAGTGTTATTACAGCCTCTTTTGGCACACCTGAGAACAAACTCAATTTCTCAACAACGTCGCTCTCTGCATCTTCTTCGCTACGGGCCACAAGTACATCCGGTACAATTCCGAGTCCGCGTAAATCACGCACTGCGTTCTGTGCTGGCTTGGTCTTGAGCTCTTTACTCGCACCGAGGAACGGTAGATACACGACATGCACAAAAGCAGCATTATCGCGACCGACTTGCACGCTCAATTCGCGAATCGCTTCAACAAATGACAGGCCTTCGTAATCGCCTACAGTTCCACCAATTTCGACGATGTGTACATCAAAACCCTCTGCAGCTTTCTTAATACGTTCGATTATCACATTTGTAACGTGTGGGATAATCTGCACTGTCTTACCCAAGTATTTACCAGCACGTTCATCGGCGATTACTTCGCTCATAACTGAGCCGCTAATTACTGCACTCGATTGCTTTAGCTCGATATCCATGAAGCGTTCATAATGGCCAAGGTCGAGATCAGTCTCGGCACCATCAACCGTCACGAAACACTCACCATGCTCACCTGGATTAAGTGTCCCTGCGTCTACATTGAGATAAGGATCACATTTCTGAATGTTCACAGAGAGTCCGCGGGCCTTCAAGATGTTACCGATTGAAGCGGCTGTGATACCCTTCCCGACTCCGGAAAGCACACCACCTGTCACAAATATATACTTAGGCTGTTTGCCACTCATCTTGAAAAACCCCGATTCAAGTTTCAATAATACTCTGTAAACTGTTTTGGCGCAAGCGGCTACTCGTTCAGTAGCCGCTTGGCTTCATCGAGCTGTGGATCTTGATCTGCTTCACGGTCGTCGGCTTTAAGCTCAACTTCGACATCAGGAGTGATTCCTTCTTTATCGATATTTTCACCATTTGGTGTGAACCAACGTGCAATTGTCACCTTTAGTGAGCCGCCGCTCTTTAAGTCAATGAGCTGCTGCACACTTCCTTTTCCAAAGCTCGTTTGTCCAAGTAATGTAGCGACACCATTATCCTTCAATGCTCCTGCGACAATTTCACTCGCACTAGCGCTTCCTTCGT
>JAUHXF010000004.1 GCA_030427125.1 bacterium
TAAAAGTGTCATCGGTGGTGTTAAAGCCCGGAGTGGCGATAGCGAGATTGACCTAACCGTCCGAGCTCGCATGAATAAATTTAAAGCAACTATAGTTAGTGGAAAGTAAGGAGCATTCATGAGTACACAAGTATCAACCGCTGAACTCGCCGCAGAAGTACGCGAAGCGATTTCAGCCCTAAAACAGTCCGGCAACGTCGAGAAAGCCGGTATTGTCACCCGAATTGGTGATGGTGTAGCTTGGATATACGGCCTCTCATCTGCGGGCTATTCAGAAATGCTTGAGATCGAAGGCGCTGATGGTTCTATTGTCAGTGCATTTGCATTGAATCTCATGGAAGACGAAATTGGTGCTGTGCTGCTTGACTCTGATACAGAGGTGAAGGCTGGTGCGAAGGTGAAGCTTTCTGGTCAAGTACTAGAAGTACCAGTTGGTCCAGAACTCCAAGGTCGCGTAGTAGATCCACTCGGTCGACCGCTTGACGACAAAGGACCTATAAAGACGAAGCTGAACGGTCTCGTTGAACGCCCTGCTCCTGGTGTTCTTGACCGAAAATCAGTCCACGAACCAATGATGACTGGTCTCGTTGCGATTGACGCTATGGTGCCAATCGGCCGAGGTCAGCGTGAATTGATTATCGGTGACCGTCAGACTGGTAAGACCGCTGTTGCTGTCGACACAATGATCAACCAGGCTAAGCAAAAAACCGGTGTTATCAACATTTACGTTGCCGTTGGTCAGAAGATGAGCAAGGTTGCGCGTATGGTTGAACGACTTGAGCGTGAAGGCGTCATGGATCAGACAATTGTTGTTGCGACTTCTGCTAGTGACCCTGCCTCACTGCAGTACCTAGCGCCGTACGCTGGTGCAGCAATGGGTGAATTCTATCGAGACAACGGTCAGCACGCATTAATTACCTACGATGATCTTTCAAAGCACGCTGTTGCTTACCGACAAATGTCACTTCTGCTTCGACGCCCACCGGGACGTGAAGCGTACCCAGGTGACGTGTTCTATCTTCACTCACGACTTCTTGAGCGTGCAGCCAAGATGTCTGATGAGCAAGGCGGCGGTTCATTGACTGCCCTACCTATCGTTGAGACACAAGCTGGTGATATCTCAGCATTCGTGCCGACCAACGTGATTTCAATCACCGACGGTCAGATTTTCATGGAAACAAGCTTGTTTAACCAAGGTATTCGTCCGGCTATCTCTGTTGGTTTGTCTGTATCACGTGTTGGTGGTTCTGCTCAGTCGAAGGCCTTGCGTCAAGCGTCCGGATCACTCCGAATTAGCCTTGCCCAGTTCCGTGAACTAGCAGCGTTTTCACAGTTCAGCTCTGATCTTGATGCTGAGACAAAATCACGTATCGAGCGTGGTCAGCGTCTAACAGAACTATTGAAGCAGCCACAGTACTCACCACTTTCAGTCTGGGAACAAGTAGCGAGCCTTGTTGCTGCTACGAACGGTGGATTCGACACTGTACCGGTTGAGAAGATTAAACCAGCCCAGTCTGCCCTACTCTCTCAGTTGTGGAGCGAGAAGAAGAAAGACATGCAGAAGCTAAACGAAGGTGCGAAATTCGATGACAAGATGGAAAAACTTATTCTTGATGTCGCTGCTAAAGTTGCAAAGGAATACAAGGAAGATTAATTGATGAAATTAACGACAGGTCTAAGTAGTGTTGATCAAAGGGGTTCGGATAGAGATTATGATTATTCCCCTGAGAGATCACTGAGCGATATGCTCAACGGGCGTGAATCATTAAGCCCTGAAGAGCTAGAAGCAGCAATTGCTGGTCTGTCTGTTGATAGGAGTAGCGTTGATGGCTAGTACACAGCAGATTAAAGGACGTATTAAGTCCGTCAAGAACACGAAGCAAATCACCAAGGCTATGGAATTGGTGGCCGCTTCGAAAATGCGCCGTGCTCAGGAGACGACAATCGCTTCACGTGATTACGTTCGCACAGCTCGTCAGATCTTGACTCGTTTGCGTGAATTAACTGATGTATCGAAACATCCATTGTTCACAGTGCGTGATGTGCAAAGAAGAATCCTCATTGTCATCACATCAGATAGAGGGTTGGCTGGTGCATATAATTCAAATGTTCTTCGTCGTCTGACGAAAGAGCTACAGGCTGATCGAGATGCTGGTGTTACTACCGAGATCATTACTATAGGTAAACAGGCAGCGAAATTCGTAGCTAAAGTTGATGATGTGAACGTAATTGCTAGCTACGACAACATGCCCGAAAAGCCTTCTATCAGCGATCTGTCATCAATATTGATGAGCGTCAAAGACGCGTTTCGTGGCATCGGTGGCCTAGTCCCAACGACTGACGCAGTAGATATATTGTTCACGGACTTCAAATCGAGCGTCGTGCAAGAAGTAGCGATGCAGCGTCTGTTGCCTGCAGCGTTCACCGAAGCACATGTGTCAACTGATCTCGGAGCAGCAATATTCGAACCGAGCCCGGAAGTTGTACTCAACACAGTCGCCGACCGATTGGTTGATGTGCAGCTGTGGCAGGCATATCTAGAGAGCCAAGCATCAGAGCAAAGTTCACGTATGATGGCGATGAAGACCGCTTCTGATAACGCTGGTGATCTTATCGACGATTTGACACTCGCGATGAACAGTGCCCGTCAAGCAGCGATTACGCAAGAACTCGCTGAAATTGTCGGCGGCGCGGAGGCGATGAAGTAATGTTTAGCGCAACTGAAGCCGGAGCTTCGATAGAACGCGGTGATCTGCTCACAAAAACACAATGCGATTTTGCTAATGGCTGGTTGTTGGCAGTTGGTGTTAATCCTCTACACGCATTTACAGATCATGAGATTAATCTACGTCATAGAGCGATTGCGTTGTCTATGGAGACGCTTGTCAGTGAAGCTTGTGAGAATGAAGCGTACTCAAGACCACCTGATATATCAGTAAGTGGAAAGTGGGCGGAGGTGCATGAACGATTTAGAAGTAACAGAGAAAGAAGCATAACAGGAGAACAAGATGACAACAGCAACTAAGACAAATACAGGATCAGTCAGCCAGGTCGTGGGTGTGGTTGTCGACGTGGAATTTCCGTCAGGCGACTTGCCTGCTATCTACGACGCACTAGAGCTAACACTTGACAAGCAGACTGTTACGCTAGAAGTAGCGCAACACTTGAGCGAGAACTCAGTACGAACAGTCGCGCTCGGCGGTACAGACGGACTAACTCGTGGAACAGAGGTAAAAGCAACCGGCGCACCAGTACAGGTTCCAGTTGGAAAAGAAACCCAAGGACGTATGTTTAACGTAGTTGGTGAGCCAATTGATGGCAAACCAGCACCAAAAGGCAAGAAAGCTTCAATTCACCGCGAACCACCTAAGCTTGCTGATCTTTCTGGTAAAACTGAAGTACTAGAAACTGGTATCAAGGTAATCGACCTCATCAGTCCAATCACTAAAGGTGGAAAAGTTGGTCTTTTCGGTGGTGCCGGTGTCGGTAAGACTGTTTTGATTACAGAGCTGATTAACAACATTGCGAAATTCCACTCTGGAAACTCAGTTTTCGCAGGTGTTGGTGAGCGTACTCGTGAAGGAAACGACCTATACTATGAAATGGAAGAGTCAGGCGTGCTTGATAAGACATCACTCGTGTTCGGTCAGATGAACGAACCACCGGGAGCACGTTTGCGAGTCGGTCTGAGTGGTCTAACCATCGCTGAAGGTTTCCGTGATGAAGGTAAAGACGTGCTATTGTTCGTCGATAACATCTTCCGATTTACGCAGGCTGGATCAGAGGTGTCTGCCCTGCTCGGCCGACTCCCATCAGCGGTGGGCTATCAGCCAAACCTCGCAACAGAAATGGGTGGTTTGCAGGAACGAATCACGTCGACTAAGAAAGGCTCAATTACGTCTATCCAGGCTGTATACGTGCCAGCGGACGACTTCACTGACCCTGCGCCAGCAACAACATTTGCCCACCTTGACTCAACGATCTCACTGAACCGTAAACTTACCGAGCTTGGTCTCTACCCTGCGGTTGACCCACTAGACTCTACATCTACTATTCTCGACCCAGAGATCGTTGGTGAAGAACACTACAACGTTGCTCGTGAAGTACAGCAGGTCCTACAACGTTACAACGACCTCCAAGACATCATCGCTATCCTTGGTATGGAAGAACTTTCAGATGAGGACAAGAAGACGGTGGCGCGAGCTCGTCGTATCCAGCGTTTCTTGACACAGCCGTTCTTCGTCGCTGAAGTCTTCACCGGTAACCCTGGCCAGTATGTGAAACTTGAAGATACTATCAAAGGTTTCCGTGAAATCCTTGATGGTAAGCTAGACGACCTCGCAGAATCTGATTTCTACATGGTTGGTGATATCTCACAGGCAAAGGCGAAGGCAAAGGAACGAAAATAGTGACTCAGCACGGTACCGTAGACACCAATGTGCAACATCCTGAAGTAAGCCCAGGCGGTTTTCGGGATGCACTCGCTGGTGCTGCGGCAGATGGCTTTTTGAGAACCGTAGGTAGTGCAGCTTCCGTACTAGGACGTTTCGCTCATCTACATGTAGCAAATATAGACAATGGATTGAGTGCCGAGCAAGCAAAGTGGCTACACACACGAAAGCAGGAACTAGTAGGATTGTTCTTACTGCCTGCTGGAGTAGCTAGGCTGGCAGGACAAGCAGTCGGACAAACCGTGAGAGACGCTACTTCCGATCGAATTAATGAAATGCGAACCAACGATGCATGTGGAAAAATTGTTTTCACAGCATTACGAGCAGATGGCTATACTCTTAGAAGTAGTACTTTAATGCATTCACTGACTACTCCATCTGCACGAATGAGGCAAAGAACAGGAACTCTTGGAAAGGACAGTAAATGATCCATTTTGAACTAGTTACGCTAACTGGAGTGAAGCTTCGAGACGATGTGTTTGAAGTGAAGCTTCCAACCCCGCAGGGACTCATTGCTGTCTATGAAAACCATGCCCCGCTTGTGTCTACTGCCGTGACGGGTATTATTACCGTGCGCAAAAAAGATAACACACCTGATGATTTGCAAGATAACTACGCAATTGACTCAGGGGTTATTGAAATTGCCGACAACACGGTTCGTGTGCTCGTGGATGAGGCCGACAAGGACACCGAGGTTAGCGCGAAAGAAGCCGAAGATGCCCTCAAGCGAGCAAAACAACTCCGTGCAGATGCGAAAGACCAAGTCTCTCTTGATAAGGCTCAAGCAATTGTTGACCGTCAAGCGACCCGTCTCAAGATAGCTGAACTAAAGCGACGAAACAGAAGATAGATATCAAACTTCAGTAAGCTTTGTAATTGCACCGTTGCTCAGTATTCGCACGGTACTTGTGGCTAGTAGACGAGCTATTATCATAGAGTCTGTCTCATCAATGCTAAATGTTTCTGCTCGGTTCACTGCGTGGTTAACATCCAGGTTGTAGCTTGGTGCACTCGGTGTTTGTGGATCGTTAGCCTCTGTTGAATCGTACGTTTGTCCGTTCGTTGTATCTGCAGTGATTATCGCTGCTTCGTGGTTTTTCTTGTAGGTGACAAGTGATGCGCCTGCATCGACTGCTTTCTCGACGAGCGCTCCGCCAACAACAGCAAAGTAGTCAGAAGTCAGTAGTGTTCCGATCCCTCGCACTAGCTCTAGGGCTCTTGTTCTGTGCTCTTCGTCTAAATTCGAACCTGTGAATACTTCATCGAATGTATCGCTGCTAGAAGCATCTTCAGCAATTTCAACTATTCTTGCAGCAAAACCACAACCATCAAATTCACCCCCGTGATCTGCGGCATTGTGTACAGTATATAAGCCGCCAAGCATAGATACGTCAGCAAGTACTGATTGCTCGAGTGTCTGTGCATGGTCGTTATTATTAGCAGAGGCTACGATATCGCGAGCAAAACTAAAGAATATGTCAGCACCCGGAACTTGTTGAAGTTCTCCATTTTCGGCACCAATAAAGGATCTATCTTCAATACAGCCTGTTTGTTCGGTTATGTTTTGTGTGCGAGTTGTCATAATGAAATGCTTGCTCCTTAAAAAATCCAGTATACACCTATAATGTGATGATTGACACACAAAAAGTGTGATATATAATACAAATTGAATAATATTTACTACTAAAAACAAGGTTCATATCACATCATGAAGCGTTTCGCTGCTATTTTTGTTCTCTTCTTATCACTACTCATCCCTTTCTCTATGACACATGGAGTGCCCGTAGAGGCTGCATCTGAGCAGTCAGCTGCAAACAGTTACGATGCTTCCTATGTCGAGAGCGACACTTCGTACCATGATGAATCTATTACACATGAAGAATCAGAAGATCACGGTGGTGGAGTTCACCACTTCGGCATTGTGTTTGCTATGTTTGCTTTGGTGTTGGTTGCTGGTAAGCTTGGTAACTTTGTAGAAAAGTATGGCCAGCCAGCAGTAGTGGGTGAGCTTTTAGCTGGTGTGGCACTCTCGGCACTCGGGTATTTTGGCTGGAGTTTTATAGATGATGTAGCTGCAAGTGAAGTTATGAGTTATCTTGCGCAATTTGGTGCACTGCTTCTCCTGTTCTCGATTGGACTTGAATCCAATATGAAAGAGATGCGAAAAGTAGGCGTACGGGCGCTGTTAGTTGCACTTATCGGTGTTATATTACCATTCGTTATCGGCGCATTCGTACTGGGGCCGATATTCTTCGGTGATGCTACCTCTAATGCTCGTTTATTCCTCGGTGCATCGTTGGTCGCTACAAGTGTCGGAATAACAGCCTCGGTATTCAGATCAATGAGACTAACAAAGAGTCGTGCTGCGCAGACTGTTTTAGGTGCTGCGGTTATCGATGATGTGCTTGGTTTGATTGTTTTAGCGATAGTATCAGCGCTCGCTTCAGGTGGTGAACTGAGCGCTGGGTTAGTGCTTGAGCTTACACTAAAATCCTTTGGATTCTTGATTGGAGCTATCGTGCTTGGTTCACTCATTGCAAAGCCACTATCTCGTCTATTCAGTGCGATACACACCGGTATTGGCATGAAATTAACGCTGGCCATAGCTTTTGCTTTAGTATTTGGTTATTTAGCCGAATTGTTCGGCCTAGAACCGATCATTGGTGCCTTTGCAGCAGGCTTATTGCTTGACGCAGTTCACTTTGAGTCATTCTCTGACCCAGAGATTATTGAAGATATAAAACATCTCGAAGCTGACGAGACTGTCGCATCAGTAATTAAAAAGCACAGACACGCTCATGTCGAAGACCTTATAAACAGTATTGGCTTAGTCTTTATTCCGGTGTTTTTTGTCTACACCGGTCTGCAGATAGATTTTGGCTCCCTGCTTGAACCGAGCCTGTATGTAACGGCGATTGTAATTGCAGCTGTTGCAGTGGTGGTGAAGTTCGTCGCAGGATTTGCAGCCCAAGGTACAAGAACCGAGAAAATGCTTGTTGGATTCTCGATGGTGCCCCGCGGTGAAGTAGGTTTGATATTTGCAGCCACTGGTAGTGCGCTCGGCGTACTCGATAGTGAGCTGTTTAGTACTATTATATTAGTGGTCATAATAACCACATTCATCTCCCCTGCACTAATAAAGAAGTTTGGCTTGAAGCTAAAGCACGAAGAAAAACTTGTTACGTCAAAAGCTCGGGTTCGTGAACCTGTATCAGCAAAGTAGACATTGATTTCTCCGTCAATTCTATACGGTATATACTGTGTTTGTATATAAATCTTAGGAGGATCACATGTTAAGTAAAGACAAAGTGGCGATGATAGTCGCGGAGGTGTTAGGCACGTTCGTGCTAGCATCAGTCGCTATAGCAGCGGGTGTCTATTTTAATGCTACTGCTGCATGGTATGTGTCGTTGTCAGTCGGTTTCACACTAGCTGTGTTAGTAGGCACGATCGGGCGCGTATCCGGAGCACACGTTAATCCAGCGGTAACGCTCGGCTTGTGGACGCTACGCAAGATACCGACACCCCAGGCATTAGTCTATATAGGTGCACAAATACTTGGAGGTGCGCTTGCACTTGCGTATTTCGAGTTTGCTACTGATTCTGACATCATACAGGCCGGATTCTCAACCGTTGATGCGCGTGTCTTTACGGCTGAGATGGTTGGTGCGGCAATCTTCGGATTTGGTATTGCAGCAGCCGTGACGCAAAAGCTAGATGGCTATATGAAGGCGTTTACGATTGGCATGTCACTTACCCTCGGAATACTAGTCGCATCAATTGCCGCACCCGGATTTTTGAATCCAGCGGTTGCGCTTGCTAATAACACCTGGGATAAAACTGTGGTAGTAGCACCGCTACTAGGTGTCGTTGTAGGCATGAATATATACAGTCTATTGCTCGCACCAGCTGAAAAGGCACAAACATCCCGAAGCAAGAAAAAGAAATAATTAACGTAAAAACTCTATCTATAAATACCCTTCTGTGCAGAGGGGTATTTTTATTCTGAAGGATCCGGGCCTGGGTCTACAGGTACTATTTCGATAGATACAGCGTTACTGTACTGATCGCAAGAATCTGTAGCGGCAATGTATCGGCATACTCTAAAGGTATAGGTGCTTTGCTCGCTGTCGCTTATGGTGTTATCTCCTGAAGAAGGGTCGATTGTAATTGAATCACCAGATGATATTGGTAAGAAGTCATCATTTGGGTATGCTGGCGTGCTAGACGTGTTGCTATAGACCACGCGGACACCATCAGGTGTGGTTAACCCGACAAGGCCCCACTGGAGAGATATGATGTTGTTCGCATTTGATGAGCCTGTCAGCACGATCCCCTGCTCTTGTGTGCCCGTTTGGCGTGAAAAGGTGATAGTGACATTCTGTTTCGTCTCGTTTCCCCGTCGGTCTGTCGCGATGAACTCAAACACCGAATTGCCGAAGGCACCGGTGAGCTCTGGTGTCTCAAATGATCCGTTGTCATCAACATTCACGTCAACTTGTTTTGAGCCACTCACTGACTTACTTTGCACAGTCAGTTTAGTGCCTTGTTCAGTTGATCCTTTGAATTTCACCTTAGGCGTTTCTCCTTCAGGGACGTTTACGGTCGACGATGGTTTTGGGTCGGTGATGTTGAGTGAAGGGCCGTCAAAATCACTTAAGAATCCTAGACTATTCTTAAATAAGTCATTTTCACTATCAAGCTCTTTATTCCACTCTATGAATTCATCGTCTTTCAAGTCTTTGACATCAAGGTCCTCTACCTTCGAGCGGATATCCTGACCATCTAGCTCAATAACGAGCTTCTCTCCACTATTGACGGTATTGTTTGATTTTACTTCATTGACTTGGCCTTGGTAGACTTCTACGGCTTCTTCGTCCCCGGTGGATATCGTTCTAAATGCAGTCCCTACTGCTTCAAACTGTGCGTTTTCTGTCTCGACTATATAATCTCTGTCTGGATTCTCAATGATTCGGTTGTATACATATCCATCCGAATGCTTCACGATGACTCGTGATGTCGTTGTGCTCATGAGCTCTATGCTGCTGTTCGCGTCCATACGCACTTCGCTTTGGTCTTCTAGGGCCAGTACGGCTCGTGAGATTGCTCCAACGGTACGCAGCAATGTCCCCGCTTCGATCGTTTGATCTACTTCAGCAATTTGCCAATCTGCATCAGTCGTCCTGTACTCCAAAGTCCCTTCTATAAGGGTGACGGTGACGAGCATCTCATCGGCAGTTTCGATTTCTACGATTTCTTGTGGCTCTTCAACGACTTCTACTGGTTCGTTTGAGCGTGTGAACAAGAATGAGAGAAATGCAACAAGTATGAGAATTGCTCCCAAAGAAATTGCGAGTTTCGTGTTTCGGCTTTGCTTGCGATACCAATTAAAATTAAGCCGTTTTTTGAATTTCTGTAACCTTTTACCCATATACCTCTTTGGCTTTAGCCAACTCACACATAATTATACCTGATTACAAGTACACACACTAGATATTGAATAAAAGACAAAAATAGTATAAAATATGCTGAATTATGAGTGACATTATAGTTTCAAAAGTGGGTGGTACTTCTGTGGCAACGCCTGAAGCTTTTGAGCGTGCTATTGAAATAGGTATGGAGAGTTCAGTACTTGTCACATCAGCCCCTGGAAAACTGTCAAATGATTTTGAAGGAAGAAAAGTTACTGATCAGCTGCTAGATGCTCATACAGTTGAAACAAAGCCTCAGGAAGAGATAGATGAGCTTGAGTATCCTGAGAAAACGTTAGATGACTACTTAGCTGCAATTCAAAATAGATTCGATGCGTTAGCATCACGTTCTGATATGCAGCTTCCGTCTGGCTGGATAAGTAAAATTCCTGATCGGGTTATATTTGCAATTCAGCACAGTAGAGATGCAGCTTCAATGTTGGGTGAGCAACTTATGAGTGAATTATTTGGTGGTGTTGGGTTTGATGTTATTGATTACAGAACGGCACCAGCAGGGCTTGGAAAGAATCTCGACTTATGGCGTCAGTGGGCACCTACTGTGTACAAAGAAGGAAGACCACAAGCTATTGGTGGCAATATTACTCGTGACGATAACGGACAGAATGTCACGTTTAGTCGTGGTGGCTCTGATACGCTTGCTGGATACTTTTCATACGGCGTTGGCGCTGCAGAACATTGGAATTGGACTGATGGACAAGCCAAGTCGGCCGATCCGAAAAGGGTCAAAAAAGGAACACCTCTGAGAAACGTGAGCCATATTCTGTATGAAGAGCTCGAGGAGCTTGGGGTAAATGGTACTGGTTTGGTGCATCATGATGCAGGCGTGCCATTATCAATTGGCGATATTCCAACTCGCGTGAAAAGTACAATGAATCCGGATAGTGGTGAAACAGTAGTTGACAATGATTATGAGCGCGCGGAAAAACGAGCGGGTCAAGCTGTCGCGCTAACTGTATTACCGGATGTCAGTATAGTCAGAGTGTATGAGCCTGGGATGTCATCGAACACAGGACGATTGAGCTCATTTAATAGCGGAATCTCCGAAGCCGGCATTACGTTAATTGATACCGAGGGTGATGGATCGGCAGCTCATCAGTTTATCGTAGGTTCTGATAATGCCGACAAAGTAGAAGCTATTATTAGGGACAGGGTTGTAAATAACGGTCGTGTAGAAAGTTCAGATCCTAGTGATATTGTCGCGGTCGTCGGATATCGTATTTCAGATCGACTTGGCCACTCCATAATGCCGTTAATCCTTGATTCAGGTTTTGATCCAGGTAAAAATCGACAGCGGCATGTGCATTATGCCCCTAGGTCGTCTACACATGTTTTAAGAGCCTGTGTTGATCCTAGAGATACTGATGAAGTTCTCGGAAAACTTCACAGGTCATTTATTACATCTTGTGATTAATATCACAATTTTACAACATTTTTTTGACGCGAAAATCAATCTGTTTTTTGCAAAGTATGTGATGAATATCACAAAAAAGTTTGACATGTAGAGGGTGTTTTTCGTAATCTACATGTCCATATCTTTTCAAGCTGTGAGGTGAAGAGGTTGGAGACTGCTAGCGCAATATTTGTCGATAGCTACAGTCTTTATATAAGTAAAAGGAGACAATCTAACCATGCTTAAGTCCGTATTAACGGGTCTAGTAGCTGTAGCCGCTTTTTCGGTGGCAAATAGTGCTTCGGCGAGTGCCGCGACACTAGATATACCAACCCCAAACGTCGAGGAATCTGTTACTGTCAAATTAGCAGCAATCGTTGACGAATCAGCAAACGAAGTCGTAAAACCCAAGAAGACTGAAGAAAAGAAAGAAACTATTCATAAAATTAAAGAGAATGAAACCCTCTCTGACATTGCCAAAGAATACGATACGACGTGGCAACGTATATACGATAAAAACGAATCGATAGATTCACCAGATATTATTAATCCTGGTGACAAAATTGTGATTCCAGAACAAGATGAAGAGCTTGAAGCTCGTGAATTACCAGAGCCGCCAGCTCCAGAGCCAGTTGCCCGACAGCAATCTGCTACGCAGACACAAACAAGGACGGTACAGGCCGCTTCTACATCGGCTCCTGCTACACAACGACGTGGATCATCAGCTGGAAATACCTATTCATACGGGTACTGTACGTGGCATGTAAAGAATTTGCGCAGTGATTTGCCGAACAACCTAGGAAATGCGAATACATGGGCTGCTCGAGCGCGAGCACAAGGAATGGCAACCGGCTCTACGCCGCGAGTCGGTGCGGTTGCACAAGCAATAACAGGCTATATGCACGTTGCGTATGTTACTGCAGTGAATGGTGATGGCACCATTACCGTGAGTGAGATGAACTATAAAGGCTGGGGAGTCGTGAGCTCACGTACTGCACAAGCGAGCGCGTTCACCTACATCTATTAGTTCCCTAACCGACCAAAAGAAGTTCGTGGTCTACTTTGCGAGAGGCCACGAACTTTTTAATTGGCGTATATCGATCGCATCTGGTCTAGTATAGATTTAGTGTCTTGATAGAATGTTAGTTTTTTCTGGTGGTTCATGGCTACAGCTATTACTGACTTTGTTCCGTCGTTAACCGGTACATCTGCACTAAAGAGCAGCGTTGAGCCGGCTTCATCGGTGAAACCGGGTTTTAGACCGGTGACATGAGGTTCATCGATGAGTACGTTATAGTTCGGCACGGTGCCTGCTATAGGCATTGATGCTTCTTTTTTCCTCGCGATTTCTGCAATGATTGGATTACGCAGCGCGAGCTGGCCGACATGTATAAGCTCACTCGGCGTTGAGACGCTGCCCGGCTCGAATCCAGTTGCATCAACGACAGTAGTCTTTGAGAAGCCTTCACGCAGGAGATACGCATTGGCTTGCTCAACATACGCGTCAACCGAGCCAAAGTAATGATCAACGAGTGTGTCACTCATATTATTAGACGATGCGAGTAGCATTGTCTGTAATATATCGTACTGGCTCATTTGCTCCCCAGCAGTTACATCTGTAATGGTGCCGAGTAGGCTGGCGTATTTCCAATAATAATCTTCGTCTTTTTGCTCTAGCGTAATCGTGTCTCCCTGCTCTCCTGGTGTTATCGGCGCTTTATCTAACACAACGAGCGCAGTTATTACCTTCGTAATGCTGGCCATAGGGATAGGCTCTGGCGATTCATTTGTTTTAATCGTTCCTTCATATAATGAGCCCACCGCATAGACGCCTTCTTCGGGAAATTCGACTTGTTGCAGTGGGTGTGGCTCATCTACGTTTTGAATGTACTCACCGAGTGGTTGGGGGATGATATCTTCTGTCTGAATTGTTGCTACCTGCTCATTTGAATCTGATTGCATAAACACGAACAAGCCACCTATGACAGCGAGTACAGCAACTACAAAAAGACGCTTCCTGTGTCGTTTTTTCTCGCGCTTTTTTCGGGCAAAACTATAGTCATTTGTGTTTCGATACATTGGTCACTTCAGTATAACAATCACGCGGTGATTATATCGATTCAAAGTCTATTAAATATGATGAAAAACAGGACAATACCGCCCAGTATTCTACGAAACAAATTAACACCTAGAAATACTTCTAATAGCGCCCATATGAGGAGTGATATGGTAGCAATCGTCTGCAATGTGTTGTGCATGGATTCAAGCAACGAAATACGCGCAAGCACCGTTGCGACTAGCCAAACGAGTATTGGGATGTTTGGCTTTTGTCCGTAAACAAAGGTGCCGTCTTTTGTCAGAAATAATGTGCGTTTCAATACATTCATAGGAGGTTTCTTCTTTTTATCCTAGTGCATATAATACGGTACATAAGCAAAAGAGGTACATATGAATTTTGAAAATAAAGTTATTCTTGTGACTGGCGCTAACAGTGGCATAGGGTTATCGTTAGTTCATCAATTATTAGAGCGTGGAGCAAAGGTGGTCGGTATCGACTTACATTCCGATACGCTTAAAGCGATGAGTGAAGAGGCGTTGTCTTTTTACGACTGTGATATTTCGTCGCGGCAGGCTGTTGAGGCTGTCGTCGAAAAGGTGCTTGATGCGCACCAGCAAATCGATGGTGTTATCAACTGCGCAGGCATTATTCAGCCGTTTGAGAAGGTGCAAGATCTTTCATATGACAAGATTACCCAAGTCATGGATGTAAATTTCTACGGGACCCTTTACATGACAAAAGCTTGTCTACCGCATCTGCTAGCTCAACAGGAAGCATGTATTGTGAATGTTTCGAGTATGGGCGGAATCGTGCCTGTGCCGGGTCAAGGCGTGTATGGTGCGTCGAAGGCCGCGGTCAAGCTCCTCACTGAATCACTTTACGGCGAGCTGATGAATACGAATGTTGCAGTTACCGCTGTCTTCCCTGGCGCGACTAATACAAATATCACGAAGAACTCAGCAGTAGCGGCACCCCAGGCTGCTGGTGACCAAAAAAGTATGCCGATTATGGATCCAGATGATGTTGCCAAGCAAATAATAAAAGGTGCTCAGAAAAAGAAGCTATACGTGCACACCGGAAAAGATTCAAAATCTATGCAGCTCATGTATCGTGTGCGCCCAATCTTTGCGGTAAAGTTCATAGCGCGCAAAATGCAGTCACTACTCTCCTGATTTGATTACGTAATTGATTATATAATCTGGTTTTGCTGCAGCTAGAGATGATGTTCTGGATGCGCTCATAGAACATTAAGCCAGCTGGCTATTTGCAGCCCTATCACCACAAGATTCGTAATTATGCCTAGTATCGGTATGGAACGGCGCAAGTGCGATAGTTCTTTTGTCTTGATGAGTTTTAGCGCGGATATATGGACCATGGTGAACACGATTAGGAGTATAAAGCTAGTTATTTGAGCTAAGGTGCCCAGAGGTAATAGCGTTGAGGCAATGGCGATGAGCAAGAGTACAGTGGTTGTTGCAGTGGTTGGTGTATGGGTTCGCGGCGATACTTGTGCGAACTTTTTTGGTATCCATTTTTCTCTTCCGAGGCCGTATAGAATACGAGATCCAGTTATGATTTGTATGAGTATACCGTTTGTAATGGCAACCACTCCAATGATGGTGATGATAGGTATTGAACTGCCTGTTGCGGCTTCAAACACTGCCGCTAACGGCGCACTGCTTTCGGCCAGCTGATTTGATGGTAGCACTGATAGTGCACCTACAGCGACGAGAATATAGATGACAGACGCGATTCCGAGAGCCGTTAACATGCCTCGTTTCATGCTTCTCTGTGGATTCTTCACTTCTTCAGCGACGTTTACCATGTCTTCGAATCAGATAAACGCATAAAACGCTAAAAATCCACCAAGCCCAATGGCGACTGGGCTGATTTCCGTCAATGAAGATACTGTTAAATTGATGGCATCAGGGATATTACCGTTGATACCCGCAACTGCAATAATCAGGAGCAAGCCGAATGCTTCTAGGAGGGTGAAAGCGATTGCGAGCCGTGCTGAATCTTTGATGCCTCGGTACGCAATAATAGCCATACATAGTAATAGCGGCAACGTGAACAAAAAGGCTGGCAAGCGATCGTCTAGGATGCCTATTTCGATAAGCAATTCTTGAAAGTAACGATCAAACCCTCGTAATAACGCTGATGACGACACAATGGTCGTGAGGCCGATACTGAGCCCGACAATAGTCGAGAGAAATGGGTTCTTGAATGCTTTTTCTGTATATACAGCAGCGCCGGCACTTTTTGGATATCGACCCGCCATTATACTGTACGTTATAGCGGTAAGGCTTGCGACCAACGCGGCGACGAGGAAAGACCACAGTATCGCATCACCAGACTCGGCTGCGACCTCACCAATAAGCACATATATGCCAGCGCCTAATATATTTCCTAGCCCGTACAGAGCTAGCATTTTCCATGATAGTGTTCGCGTTAGTTTTGCCATATTTTTTGTTTTATATACCTAAAAACACTATAACAAAACTACAAGAATATTCGAATTAGTTGTTACTGCACAAGTGTTGCGCCGAGCGATTGAATGTCGCTCAATCCACCAAGGTCGACGATATTTGTGTAGCCGGCAGTTTCTAAAATAGCCGTTGCTTCTGCCGATCGGTTGCCGCTACGACAATAGACATAGAGCTTTGTATTTGGGTCGATATCTGGTAGCTGCCCTGCTTGAAGTTGTTGGAGACTGAATAGTTCTGCAGCTGCTGCATGTCCTGCTGCAAACTCTTCGGGAGTACGTACATCGAGCATAACAGCTTCACCTGAGTTTACTTCCTGTTCGATGCGACTGAACTCAGTCGCCTGTTCTGTTTGTGCGCTCGCAACATCATTTTGCTGTGCAGGTTCACTCATAAGTAAAAACCCTCCAACCAACACAAAGACCCCCATAAGTACTCCTACTGCTATTTTCACTTCGCTCTCCTTTCATTGCAATGTATGCAAAGACCTTTAATTTCTAATCTGCCATCGACGCCACATCCTCCAAGCGCTTCTTGCACGATAGGCATTATTTCTTTTGCTATATCAATATCACGTATACCCCGACAGCCGGTACAGATAAAATGATCATGTGGTTCGGTGTTTGCATCATAGCGAAGGCTCCCGTCTATATCCCGAGGGCCAACACTAATTTGTCCTCGTTCAGCGAGGCGTGTGGTTGCACGGTGAACGGTCGTATCGCTCACATCAGGATATGACTCGCGCAGTTTTGTCGCGATATCGCTGTTCGTGCCATGACCCAACTCAGCCAATACATCAATAATTGCCTGTGTGTACTTTGTTTCTCGAACTGCTTGCATACTACTATTGTAAATCATTTACATTAACGATACAATAGATGCAAGGCTTTATAACAAAAAGGAGTAACGATGAGTAGAATGTTTATAGATGTACGGGAGCCGTCTGAATATGCACGGGGTCATGTTGAAGGTGCTATAAACGTGCCGCCAGCAGACATTATGAATGGTGCTGCGGCACTGTCAGATGTCGATAGAGATACTGAACTTGTCCTCTACTGCATGAGCGGTGCACGGTCAAATATGAGCATGCAGTTTCTTCGTCAACTCGGCTTTACGAATCTCGTGAATGGCATAAACCAAGACCACGTTCGTCAAAAATATTCAGTGTAGCTAGAAGTACGCTATTATATATTCATGGATAATGAACAAGACACGCGGCAGAAGATTGTTATTGTCGAGGACAACTTTGCACTTGCGGACATATATAATACTCGGCTCACCGTTATTGGCTACAACTGTCGTATAGCAAACGATGGCGAAGAAGCGCTGCAAGTCATTGAATACTTCAAGCCTGACCTTGTTCTGCTAGACCTCATGATTCCAAAGATTTCAGGTGGTGATGTACTAAAACAAATGCGCTCCACCGAATGGGGTAAGGATATTCGTGTCTACGTTATTTCAAACCTCAACGAAGAACAAGCACCACCAGATTTACGTGAGCTGGGCATCGAAGGCTACACCGTCAAAGCAAACTTGCATAACGACGACATCGACAATCTTGTCGATAAAATCCTTACCCCGCCAGATCAGGAAGAAAGCATTTCGCTCGAAGAGCCTGCTGTCTAGTTGCGCCCTGTTGCAACCAGGAGTATAGTTCGAATTATGGAAAATCGCAGGGTATATGCGCGTGGTCTGAAGTACGGTGTTTTCTTTGGTTCGATTATTCTTGCTCTCATTCTTTCTTTATCTTCGCTTTGGCTCTCTCGAGTTTTTTTCAGTCAGAATACATTAAGCGATATCACGACAACCGCGCTAGCTGAGCAATCAAGCCGTGATTCTATCGGGCGTGCAGTCAGTGATCGGGTGTTCGAAGATCGACCTGTGCTCAAGCGCGTTGCCGGCCCGAAGCTTTCTAGTTTGACCAGTAGCATACTCGGAACAGATATCGCTTCCTCGGTTGTCGATGATTTCGTTGAGCAAGTACGTGTCGCGCTGACGACCAGTCAGGACGAGACGATTGCTATTAATCTTTCTGGGATAAAGTCTACCATCGGTCAGGTGCAGTCAGTTGTTGGCACAAGCGAGGACGAGCGTCAGATAGATATCGATGCAATACCAGACGAGTTTATTATTGTAGAGTCAGACCAATTACCGAATATTTATCAACTTGGTGTCACAGTATTGTGGCTTGGTCCGGTGTGTCTTATCTATGCGCTTGGAGCTCTCGCGTTCTGGGCATATCGTGGGCGTCGTGCAGCGTTGTGGCTACGCATTAAATACGCCGGCGTCGTTGTCATTATTGCCAGTGTAATTGGCATGCTTGTTGGACCGCTGATTGAGCCGGTGGTTGTATCTATCGCACGTGTAGCACCCGCGCAAACACTATTGGGTAATCTCTATAATGGACTTGTTGCTCCATTCCAATCGTATGCAACTGTCCTCTTTGCGCTTGGTGTACTCGTTATTGCTGCTGGTTATCTACTGCCGCTACTACAGAAAGCTCCTGCCCTACCGGTAAAAACAAAGAAGCCTCGAACAAAAAAGAAAAAATAATCGCTACTGATAATAATCTCTAATACCTTCTGCACATTTTTCGAGTAATTTATCTAAGACGTCATTATCGTTCATACCAGGTTTCAAACGCTGCCATTTCTTGAAAGTTTCTAGGCCGGGATGTGGATTCATCTCAAGCAGGCCGAAAGTTCCGTGTTCTGTTGCTATATAATCCAATCCAAGAAATATCCCGACGTGTGCACCTGCTTTTTTACTGGCATCGACAGCATGATCGACGACACTAGCAGGAAGCTCATCGTCTATACCGGCTTTACGTAGCATTCTTCGTTCTGATCGTGAGAGTTTATGCCCGGATGGTAATTCTCCATTGACCGCAATGGGTAGAGCGGTTCCCCCGGCATCAATGTTTGAACGGATATCTCGTGACGAGAGGAAAAACTTCGAAGCAGGATCTGCTAATGCCGACCAACCATCACCCTGCTCTCTTAGTATGCCGTCATGAAACTTGCTTCCGAGTGAACGGGCGACGGCACTAGCACCTAGGATGTTTCCTACTGGTGATGTTATAACGCGAATGCTTATTGCCTTGTTAGCTTGTGCTCCCTCGAAATAGTCTTGCACGCGCCATTTGCGTCGCTTTTCTTCGCTCAACGTGCCAAGGAATTCACTTGCTACTGCTCGTTGTTGTTCTGTTTCGAGAAGGTATTTGTCGACTCCGCGCTGTACGGATGTTCTTTTCAGTACTATTGGGTCGGCGGTCTCAATCTCCGCATCTTCAGCTGGTCTCGTGCCAATCTGGGTCACGTCTTCTCGAGTAAGTATGCCTTCTATTGAGCCCTCATCGGCCATTGCTAAGTAGGTGAATCTTGCTGCTGCAATTCCTAGATTGTCAGGTGTTCTTCGCTCAAATGTGTAGTCGATATCATATTTTTCGAATACGGCAGCGTTTCGCGCCGCAGTATACTGTGCGCCGACGATGCGTGCTTCCATTTCTTCTATGGAATATGCACCCATTCGAGCTAAATTTCTATATAACTCGATTTCACCAGGGGTTTGGGTATCTATAACACAAGCATTCATAAAACTATATTATATCATGAATTATACATAATAGTCAATAGTTAGTAAGGTGTTATCGCTGTAGTTTTGCTAATTAACTTTGCCACCATTCAGAAGGCATATGGGCCGTCAGTATCGTCGTGAGGAGCATTGTGCTTTTCTGCCCAAGTTTTAGACATAAAAATTTCTTCAAAATTTGCGCCAGCACCAGCTTGAGCAAACAATGAATCTATTCGGGAGCGGTCTTTCGTCAACATTGCATGCACAAATGCATCTGATAATTGTCGGCGATTAATGCCGCGCTCTTCCCAAGCCTCTAGGAAGTTGTAGCCTCTGCTCATAAAGGCGTTCCAGAATCCACGGCTACGCGGGTCATGGGCAAGTTGAGGATTGTGGCGCAACATCTGAGCATCTAAGCAGGCTGAGACAGGTTGTATGCCGAGCTCATCGACTATATGTCGCTTATATATTTCTGTAAAGAATTCATTAAGAGCTCCCAAATATGGTCTAGCTGCTTCTTGGCCTTCATCTCGACTTTCTGGCGATAGATGCACGGCAGTAAAACTTCCGTCGACTGCATCGAATTCGTATGCACGATCAACGAACCCTGCCCTTGTCCATATGGGTGACCCGTCCGGAGCAAACGTAATATCTCGAGGAGTCGCTACATGAATCGAGTCGTGCAGCCATGATTGAGTTAATTGATCTTGCAATGTAGTAGTAGGATTGTCTGGGTTTACAGCGAGGTGCATTGCATTAGATCTGAAATCAAATCCTCTTGTACGTGGGTGATCGAAGAAGCCGCCTTCGCTATCATCAACAAGCTCAATAAAAATCAGCTCTGGCGGTATGGGTGTGAAAGGAAGATCTGGAGTTACTTGAGTAGCTTCTTGTGTAAGATCTTCAACTACTGTACACAGTTGGTCTGTCGCCGGTAAATCAGCCGCAGAAATATGAGCAAGTGCTGGTAGATTCGCCTCTTTTGCTCGCCAATGCAGTGTTTCAGGTGCAGCGGGATATGCTACAGGTACATCTAAGCTCATTAAACATAACTATGACATAAAGTATATAACAATGTCAATATTTTACTCTTTACAAAACAGAGGATCGTGTATCAACTGTACCTGTTTCGAGTACTATAGCGTGACTTTCTAAGCTAAATTATTCCCAGTCGCGGATGACAATGGTGTTGCCGCGGAGGGTGAGGTTGACCTTTTGTGTTTCGCGCCAACCGAGTTTTTTGACGTAGCCTTTTGGCAGGGTAATCATGTAGCTGCCGTCTTCGCCGCCGGTTTTCATTATTTTTCGTACGTTTTCTTCGCCTGCTGCCCTATCACCCATTGTGCCTGCTCCTAAAGCTTAGATTATGTAATCAATTATATAATTTGTACTTTGTGCGACAAAGCAAAAATCGAAAGGGCTGTTTATACCCTTAGGCCCAGCGGTATTTTCCTACAAGTGCAAAAGTACCCAAAAACCCCGCATCGGGCGAGAAGAATAACGATTGTCAGGTGCGAACTAACTTACCGTGCCTGCGGAACGCAAGCGGTCGCAATAGTTTTCTTATTTACTGTATTGCGACTGGTCCTCGGCAATGACTCGGAACTTCCTAGCATTCCCTCCATCGGATTTTCTGTAAAGGCTGAGAAAGAGTAATTATAGTATTGGAGCATTTTTTATATTCATGAAAGTAAATGGTAGTTTCTTGCCATAAAGATACGTAGATCGTTGTCAGCTAAGTTATTATTGAAGCTTGATATGATTTTACGCTGTACTTCAGGGCTCCAGTAAATATTTAAATTATTAGTAGTTCGAGTAATGGCTGTATAAAAAATATTTTTTGATACACGCTCTTCGCTGTCTTTAGTAACGACAATTTTTACTGACTCATATTCCAGGCCTTGTGCTTTATGAATTGTTGCAGCGTATGCAACTTGGAACGGAACCACTGTTCTTGAGTCTTCAGCAGTGTCGTCATTATCGTTATGCTTTCGTTTTTCAATTGTCATCCGGACAGATTTTTCATCTAGGTACTCAAGGCCTGCTAGTTCGGATTGTATTTGAGATATTTTGGCTCCTATAATCTCAATCGTAAACTGGATGCTGGTTTTACTGATTGCAGCTAGATCTGATATTCTTCCTTTTAAGTTATTAAATAATATCTGACCATAAGCATCAGATTCGTTGAATACTATAGGATCTCCCTTTTTATAAACAACTCCGTTCCAAACTATTTCACTTTCACTGTTTTTTGATTGGAGTAGCCTATTAATGTTATTTACACCATAGAGCCCGTCATAATTTAAGCATAATATGATTTCTTCATCAGATAGATTTTCAAATATTGAGCTGTCTAGTCTGCGTGCATACTTCTGTCTAGAGATAATTTCTTCAGCTAGAGGACCATTTTTCCTAACCTCGTTCCATAGGGCTAATAGATTATAGTCTTCTGTCCTGAATGCACCTTCAAGTTCAAAAACAGATTTCTCTGATATGAATTTTCTTATTATGTTAAACCAGTTGCCAAACCGGATAGATTGTATTTGGTACACGTCACCAACTAAAACAAGATATTCAAAGTCTATATTTTCCAGTATCTCTACCATGTTTTTATTGCTGATGGTACTGCACTCATCTATAAACAGTACCGAGCACTTAATCTTACCTTGATGTATAGATTTTTCAACAGTCATAAATTCTCCAGAACCATGTAGACGATTCTCTAGATTGCTAACTGCAGTTTTAGTATTCGCTAAGTAAAGTCTATCTTTATCAACAAAGTACGAGGTGATGTGTTCAATCATTTTTGTTTTGCCAGTTCCAGCTGCTCCGTAAATTAATGCAACTTTAGAAGAGTTGAACAGTGATTTTAAGATGTCTATTTTCGCTTTGTCATCAATGCCTCTGTTTTGAAAATTTAACCATCTCTCTACGCTAGATGTGTAGTTTGTCGAGCCCGTTTTGCATAAAAGTTTAAGGTGTTTAACAATTTGTTTTACATCGTCTTCGTATCCTTTGATAAAATAATGCTTATCATATTTAAGTATTTTTCTATTTTCGTGAACACCAGGAAGTCTGCTGTTGTACTTATTGACTAAATCATTAAGATTATCGAAGTCTTTTAAGTGATCTTGTGGCGTAAAAAGAGTGTCGTTTTGCTCTGTGTTTATTAGTACTCGTTTTGCGACTAGTTCATGCTCTCTGCCTGCTGAAGGGATGGCGAGTAGCACATCGTAGATTTTTGGGTTGTGATTTTTCAGTGAAGTACAATAAGGCATTTTCTCAAAAGGGAATGTTTTTTTGCTGAGATACACACCGCTAAGGCACTCATCAGTATCATAAGGATACTGTTTTTTAATAGTTTCATTCCGCATATTCAATAAAAGATACCTCAAAACGTTATGACCAATGCGGCAGTTTAAATAATAAGCTCTAAGACTACGAACTAAGTCTATAATCGTAGATTTATAGCCTGGAATCTTTACTTTATTTACGAAATCTAAGAATTCTTGTTCGTCTAAATCAATAATTTCCACTAAAGACATTTCAAACTTACTAATATGTTCCATTATAGGTAGGTAATCTTTTTGAGCTCTGTTTGCTTTTACTTCGTAACCCAAAATTCTGCCTAAATTATTAAACTCACAGGGTCTTATATTTGTTCTCCATGACTGGATTATCTCAATTGGGACGCGAATACCGTCTACCTCAATACGAGACTTCACTAGTCGTAAATCTGTTGCATAGTTGCTGAAAACTCTTTCGTTGCAAAATGCAATTCTTCTATTAAATTTATTATCTCTATCAATTGCTGGAGAGAAGACGATTTCATAATAGACTTTCGCGTTAATGATAAAAGGTTTAACTTTATGAATATAGTAGTTGTCTTTGCTGGGTATTGATTGATTGGAGGCCTCTTTATCTATTTTGTCTGCTATGCTCTCATAGTACTTCTGTTGCGAATCATCAGTGTTTAGCGGAAAACTGTGTATATTTTTTAGTATTTCTAGATTGTAGTTATCGTATAAGTAGTCTCTGATTCTTATTAGGACTTCAATATATTTCAGCATTAGTCTCTCTGCGCCGTCTTCATCCAGCGTGTAGTGTGAAGTAGATGATTGGGTTTGCTTATAAAAAACACGTAAAAATGAAAGACTTGCTTGTGAGCTGACTGTGTTCATCGCTGCTTCTATGCCCGCTGGACCCTGATACCTACTATCCGTTTCTAAATCATTTGTGTGTATCAATAGAGCCACCTGATTGATTAGATTGCGGACGTTATTAATGACATTGACGGACATGAGGCCCCTGTCAGCAGCCAGTTCATCAATGTTTCGAGATATAGCATTGTCGCATCTTCTTATCTCGTCTATTACTTTGGCCATCTATCTATTAAGTCTTTCTAGTTTATGGCTGTAAGGTGGCGATTCATTATAGTAGCTCTTACTTTTTGGTTCTTAGTCGGGGTTTAGGAAATTCTATTGGTGTTTTAATGATGTCACAAAGTGATTCTGCGACATCTTCAAGTTGAAAATACATTCCCGTTTCTGCTTTCAGATCGTTGCGAAGTCTTTTTACGACTTCTTCTGAATACAAGAGTTTAGCGAGATGATTAGGCTGGAGTGCATTAGTTCTCTTCCAGAAACTCTCAAGCTCTCCTCTGCTTACGGCTTTTTTAGTTAAATTCCACAATAATTCTGGCGCTGATTTAAAATCGTCTTTATCCAGCAAATCCAATTTAAAAATCAATGAGGTTGTAATAGGTTTTCCGAAGTTCACTCTATAAAGCTGTACCTCTCTACCGTTCAATAGCATTATCCAATCGATACCTTCGTTTGCTGCGTAGCTTAAACTCTGTCTAAGGTGCTTATCATTTAAGTCCAAATCTATAGATTTCACTTCAACTACAAAGTGTTTTTTCCGATTTAATTGAACCACGTAGTCTGCGTATTCAGACCTAATCCTGTATTCCGTCTTAATGTCTTCAAGTTCAGTGTATCCAAGAATGTCAGTCAGAAAACTGTTAGTCATAATTCTTGTTGCTGATTCGTCTAGCTTTTGAAATTCTTTTTTTAAGTAACGCCTTTTGTACTTTTTTAAATTTTCTTTTATCTCACCAATTTGATTTTGAGTAGGCATAGTTCTCCTTAACAATTGTTCATTAACTACATACTACCCCTGTTCGGGGAATTTTGCCAATCTGCAGCTGTGGCCACCCTTCATACAAGCACCTTCGAGCGACCTATGAAAAATAAACTTCATAACTCTGGGGTTCGGGGCATAAAAAGCATGACGTCCGATTCTGTATGTTAGTACGAATCACAAAAAATGGTGAAAACGAGGAGGAAGCGTTAGCGCCTTTTGAGCCTTTGTGATTAGTAGCAACTTCAGAGTCGCATCGATATGCTTAGCCCCGACGATTCGGTACTTTGTAGCACAAAGTACGTAAGAGATTACATAATCATCTATATAATCAAACAGCGATTGCCTGATTTGGTGTTTCAGACAGTATCTGAGAGATGAATATTCGCGTTGAAGTCTCGCCAACCTCAATAATGTGTGAGTTAGTTGTTTCGTTCTTGAAAATATCGTAAAAATTGTGGTGCAGAGAGAGGGATTCGAACCCCCGAAGGCGAATGCCAGCAGATTTACAGTCTGCCGTGTTTGACCGCTTCACTATCTCTGCAATTGAAGGTAGTATACCGTAACGGTATCAGTTTGCAAAATACAGGGATAACGGATATAATAAGTTTATGTTAGATAGAGGTACTTTCCCTGACAGAGATCCTTCAGTCCTAGTTGAAGCAATGCAAGAAGATCAAGCTCGACGTATTTTCGATTCTGGAGTATTGGGCCGCATGGCAACTGCTAGCCCAAATTTTGATGAAGCATTAAAGAAAGAAGGCTTTCCAATTGTCTTGTCTTCTGAAACAGATAATCTCAGGTTTATATTCTTAGCTATAAGGTCTAAAGACCCAAATGGGGATACTAGATCTCAATTCTTCCAAGTAGGGCAGCTACTCAAGGGTCAAGTAGCAATACCAAATGAAGCACTCGGTGTGGCAGATGAAGATCTGTCGTTGTTTGGGGAGTTGTTAGCTGAAGCTGAGAGTTTAAGATCAACTGCTGCTCCAGGTTACAGCACCGAATACGGGATTCTACTATAAATGAGTGAATTAACATGACCGGCGAACACACAGTTGGAATTATTGGACTTGGACTAATCGGAGGGTCAATCGCAAAGGATCTGAAAGAATTAGATAATCCACCAAATGTTGTAGCTTACGACCCTAGAGAAAAAACTATTGAAGCAGCGGTTAAAAGTGGCCACATAACAGAAGGACTTCCAGTAAGTGAAATAGCTAGGGTAGCTACTACTACGGTTATTGCAGCGCCGATAGACAGAGTTGCATCATTAGGGCTTGAGATAAGAGATTCGTTATTGGCAGGTGCGGATGATACCGATGAAGGCAGAATTGTATTAGACGTGGCTAGTGTAAAAAAACCAATAAGTAACGTTTTTTCTGTACTTACTACTTCGTCAGTGGAATTTGTGGCTACTCATCCAATGGCTGGAACAGAATTTAGCGGATTTAGCCATGCACGTAAAGGACTATTTAGGGCCAAACCTTGGGTAATCTGTCCTCATGAAAATAACTCTGAGGGCGCAATAGAAAGCGCGGAAGCATTTATTGAGCAGTTCGGCCCGCATATAAGAGTTATGGAAGCAGATGTGCATGATAGACATGCAGCTGCGGTATCACATAGTGTAATTACCCTATCCAATTTACTATTTGATTTCATAAATGAGAGACATCCCGAAGCACTAGACCTAGCAGGAGATGGCTTCAACAGTACTACTAGGCTTGCCAGTGGTAACCCGGAAATGCACGCTAGCATTGTTCGTGCGAACAAAGGTTTCGTGTACCAATACCTAGACGAATTTTTAGAATATATAGGTAGACGTATAGATGATTTACGAGATGGAAAAGATATACTGCCTTTTTTCGAAGGAAATGCTTCAAAACGAGACGAGTGGTTGAGAAATCGAAAGAATCTATAGCTGTAGTACTAGTTTTCTTCTGGTATTTGTAGGCTGTAAAATCTTCTTTTACCGACCTGCAGCTTCGCACCAGCTAAATCCACAACCTCGTGTTCTTCTTCTGAAATTTTTTCGCCATTAACTCTAACGCCACCCTGCTTTATCAGTCGTCTGGCCTCTGATTTAGATTTTGCAGCACCAATCTCTACTAGCAAGTCTACGACTCCTTGGCTGGTTCCGCTCACATCCGCAGTTTCAAAGGCTTTTTCAGCCTCCTTGTTACTTCTGAATTGCTTATTAAAGTAATCTTGGGCTTCTTGAGCTGCTTCCTCGTCATGGTACAGCTCTGTTATATTTGCTGCTAAATCCATTTTTACTTCCATGGGGTTTGCCGTGCCGTCCTGCAAACCTTCTAGTCGTTCTTCAATTTCTGCCGTTGTGAAGTTGGATGCAAGTCTTAAGTATTCCTCTAAAAGCAAATCAGGAATAGACATAACTTTACCAAACATGTCTCGAGGTTGGTCAGTTAAACCGATGTAATTCCCTAGGGTTTTACTCATTTTCTTCGTACCGTCCAAGCCTCTGAGTAGAGGCATCAGCACCAATGCTTCCGGGCCTTCTTCTGAGTGCTGTTGTAGAGTTCTAGCTGCTTGAAAGGCATAAAGTTGATCTACACCACCAACTTCGATGTCGGCTTTTACTTCTACAGAATCCGTGCCTTGAAGGTAAGGGTAAATGATCTCGTGCAAGCCAATAGGTGATTGGTCATCTAGTCTTTTTCTGAAGTCATCCCTTGAGATAGTTTGCGCTAAAGAGCCTTGAGCTAAAACCTTAATTAAGTCTGAAACCGACATCCTGTCCAACCATTCTGAGTTACGATGCACCTCTATAGCCGAAGTGTCCAAGATTTTACCTAATTGGCCAAGGTATGTTCTCGCGTTTTCTTCCAAGACTTCTGCTTCGACTGTTGGTCTGCTTTTGTTTCTACCCGAAGGATCACCTATTCTTCCAGTGAAATCACCAATAATTACAACTGGTAGGTGGCCGAGTCTTTGGAACCTTCTTAGTTGCATCATCGAAACAGCGTGACCTAAATGCAGATCAGGACTTGTTGGATCAAAACCCATCTTCACCCTAAGCTGTCTACCTTCTTCTTCTGCAACTCGAACCTTCTGCTCAATACCATTCTCTGGAATTAAAATCTGAGCATTGGTAGTAATTTCCTGAAGCAATGTCTGTCTTGTTTCTGGGTCTATTGGCTCTGGTTGTTTTGGCATGCCTTCTATCATATAACAAAAATCGCTTCTTAACTATCTGCCAAACATCTATCAACTATATGCTGTAGCTTACTCTCAAAGGTTACTCCGTCTCTACCTATCTTACCTAGATTTCCGTATATTCCTTCGTAAAGTCTAACAATGTTCTGCAAGTGCTTCTTAGCTCCACCCAAATTTGGATCGCTTTGTTGCGCTAACAATTCCTCTACGTCCATACCAGGTCTAAGTACAAGTCTTTGTTCGCCATCAATAGATATGTAAGGAGAAGCTTTAGGTCTGCTGGTATCAAAAGTACGTCCTGGTTTAGTGTATACAAATGACATTTGTCCTGGGTGGAATCTTAGGTATTCTCTGTCGAACCTGCGCTCATCAAATCCCATATCAGTTTCAGATGCCTGTATGATCCAGCCAAGCTTAAGTCTTACATCTTCACGGCTTCGATACCATTCCATGTCCGCCATTTCACGACGCACATACTCATGCTCATCGGAACTATCAAATGTAGAAACTAGTTCTTGATAGTCGTCGCCAGTATCAAAACTTGAGGCCCTAACAAACTCAAATGCATCTAGTCCTAGGTTTCTCTTAATTAACTCTAGAGTAGATATTGTGTCGTCTGCAATAGCGTCAACTTGCTCATCATCAATCCAGTCATTAGTTTTTGCATGGGTGTCTGCAATATGGTGATAGACTTTATCGAATTCTCCTGCCACTCGTAACTTTTCTGCAGTTAACATCATTCCAAGGACATCAAAAGGCAGACCAACGGATATTGCATTTGGCGTCGTTAACCCGGTGCCGTAATATATACTACCACCTTCTTCTTCCAGAGTATCCTTATCGAGTGCGCCAATACTAGGTTCGGCTTCGATAAGCGCTTCATTGCGGATTATTTTTATAAGTCTGTCGTATCTATCTTGAACTGCTGGCATTTCACTTCCTGTGTGTATTTCTTGTGGTGTATCTCTTTCAATCATATTCTATCCTTTTTTCGTCGTTATTCCATAGGAAAAACTTCATTCATTTCAGCTTCACTATATACGTTTGTGATGTAGCCCACATCATCCCACGATTCAAATGTTTTAATTGGTCCGTATTTTGCAACATAATCAGGATCAACATTGCCGTCTATATCCAATGACGCTAAATTGTCGCCGTGGCTAACATGCCAGTCCTCGCCTACATATAGGGTTAGCCCGCTAAGGCCAGCAGCTACCTGAAAAATCTGTCTGTTTTTCCATTGCTCTGCAGTAACATACGGTGTTCGAGGGAATACTAATGCCCCACCGTCAGGATAGTTATGGCCAAAAGTAAGTGAATTTCCATCGGGGCCTACAAGTGTTGCATCTACTGCCGCTCCACCCTTGTGAGAAGCAAGCCTTGCTATAGCTGCGGTTTTGCTTTTTGCCTCCTGAACAACCCTTTCATCACTCCAGTCTGGGTGGTCTTGACGTGTCCAGCCTACTCTTCTCTTGAATAAACCTTCTTGTACTCCAAGAGGCCTGAATGCGTCCTCAAAATGCAGACTTATGTCCACACTATTTAGTAATTTGCCAAAAACAGCTAATCTCTCAGTGAAATCCTCTCTAGCCCAGAATAATCTTTCCCGTCCAGCCCAGAAACCACATGCTTCGTGAAAAGGTTTCGAACTAAATGAAGCACTTGTACCATATCGATCAAAAAAAGTCGGAATATGTCTAAGTTTCTCGTAGCTCTCGGTAATTGGTACTTCTAGCAATCGCTCTTGCACAGCTGTGCTGAAGTTTGCAACTGCGTCAGTCTCACCTTCATTGATTTCTTTTTTTTGATTGTCAGTTAAAGGTTCCGACAGCACTACTTCAGGCAAAAACAAAACCGCTCGAGATTCAGGCATGTCGATACCAAGTTGGTCGCACGCTTCGTCGATGTTGCTCGACATAGTGTCTACAGTCGTATTTAAATCGTCTAATACAGCACCGGGCATTTGCTCGAATGACACCCCATATTTTTCTCTTTGAAGGTCAACATTAACTTCTTCAAGATTTACGACATTTACTCTGTTCATAGTATCTCCTTTCTATACTCCCCAACCATTACCATTGGGTACGAATATCGTACCGTTGTTCGATCTTTTAAGTTGTTTGCCCTCATCTACTAAATCGTCCGAGAGCCTCTCTTGAGCTAAAGATAAGTCTCCGGGTATATTGAAGCCTTTTACTAGACAATAGGCACCTAAATGTACAGTCATGCAGCGTCCTGGTGTCGCCTCAAGCATTCCTCCAACCATAACTTGCTTACCATTGCTTGATGCATAATCTATCAGGTCTAGTGAGCGGACAAACGAGCCAATCCTGCCCGGTTTAACATTCACAATTGATGCTAAGTCTGTGTCTAATGATTCCAGGCAGTCGTCATAGGTTTCAAGACAATCATCTAAACAAATTGCAGTTTCTAGATTTGGAAGTTTTTTTCGCATAAGTTTTATTGCTTCTAGTCCCTTTAAGGCTCCTGTTCTGGATACAGGTTCTTCCATCATGATTAAACCTAATTCGTCCAAAAGTGCAATTGAAGAAATGTCTTCTCTTGTCTCTGGATTAAAGCCGCCGTTAGCGTCTACCATTATTTCTACGCCTGGATGTGTCCTTTGAATTTCTTCTATTGCTTTAACAACTTCTTGTGTGTTCTCAGGCGAAACTTTTAGTTTAATTTTTCTAGAGCCTTGCGAGATTGAATGTTCAGCTTGTTTAAGCATTCCTTCAGAGGTTTGGGATCCAATACTCGTGCCGAAAGGTACTTCAGTTACATCAGATGTCCCTAGATAGCTAGAAACAGACACTCCAGTAGCTTTGCAATATGCGTCAATCAAGCTCATTTCTACTGCAAGTCTTGCGGTAGGGTATCTTCCACCATCCCGGAATTCATGTCTTTGTATGTCTTCGATAAACTGAGCACACGAATCTTTCTTACCGGTAAACGTTGTAGCTAGCTCTCTCATGTTTGCTGAAATATTATGTCCAGAGTCATCAGTGAAATATGGTTCCGGTAATGTCGCACCTTCACCTAGTCCGTTTGCACCAACATTTCCTAGCTGAATATCCATTATGGCTACGCCTGATGGACGAGTCCGTATCTCTGCAAATGATAATTGCATTGGCTGCCTTAAACCGATATCTGCACAGTAACCCGTGAAGTTTTGTACCTCGACTGATTTTTCTAAACCTAAAGACATTACCAATTTCCTGATATATTGCTTCCGAGTGTTCCGAGATTCGAGTTCCAGAAAGGATTCGGTTTACCTTCAGAGTCCCATGCAGTCTTTACCACGCCAACACCACTTCGTAATCTACCAAATAACAAAGCAGCTTCTTCAAAATCTGTAGGCGGTTTGTATCCGTACAATTTGAAGCCGTTTATGATTAGATCTGATTGCATTTGTGTGGTATCGGATTCGACAGGTACCTCGACCTGTATGAAAGGTGATCCAACTCGTACGGCTTCTTCAACGCATTCCTCCACGGTTTTCGGGTCGATAGTCGCTTGTGATTGAACAATATCTGCATGTACAAATTCGGTTAGGCCTGTTTCTTGTGGAGGGTAGTGTACCTCATACCCTGTAGCGGTAGCTGCAGTTGCTTCGCTGCTTGCCCATCCTGGCTGGTCTAATTGATACTGTGCGTGCCATTGTTTAACGAATTCCTGGTGTGTCTCATCTTCTACAAAAAGCTCCACAGCACCTCTCATTACTGTCCTGGCGACAGCCGAATAGCTAAACTGCTCTAGCATTTCTGCCTTCAGGTATAATGGTGCGACTCCATACAAACGTAGACCAGGAAATTTTCTCCAGTGTTCAGTTACTGCTTGTCCACCTCTCATTACAAAACTAGAACCATCTGCAAGTTCTATCGGTCGGTCTGGAGCACTTCTTAGCGTAGCAAAAAGTGTGTGAAATTTTAATGCAACGTCATCCCTGTTAAGCCAATTAAGTAACCTTAAATCTTGGATTACTGTGTTTCTTGCTCGTCCTAAGCTCGCTGCACGACCCAACTCAGCACGTCCATCTCCGGTATCTACCATACAAGCTGTACCAGTTAGTATCCCGTTAGTTTTCATCAGGTATAGATCAAGTTCGCCGTTTTCAATAGCTGTGGTATTAGCCTCAGGGTCTTTGTTGGGAAGAGCATAAGTAGGACCATAAGCTTCGATAATTATGTCGGCATGGAGTTGACCTGCTTCTTCGCTATGACTTCTACACCAATCTGCATCGAGCACAACAACTTCATCGCCTGATGCATTCGCATCATCTAGCTTAGCTTTAATGTTTCCAGCAAGGTGGTCCTTTAATGAGTTTAGTTCGTCGCCATGAACAACGGATAATGGAACATCATGACCAGCTCCGATGACATTGATAATTTCTGGGCTCATCCACTAATCTCCTTCACCTAATAAATACTAAGTAAATAGTAGTATAAAAATGCATAACAGTCAACAATATTGATTATTTAATAAATTCCAAAATATCTCTGTTTTTTGGAATATATTTGCTTGCTCGATAAACCTTCGATTTTCCTGCTTTTTTTAGTGATTCCCAGCTACCATACTTAAACGCATCCTCGAAGCTGGCAACTCTTACGCTGTTCGCCTCTAGTTCCTCGTGTAGTAATAAGGAGCAATCCAATGCGTTACTGTCTTTATGTATCAACCACTGGCCTATACCCAGATGTCCAATAGTGTAAAATATTTTTTGATCATAGGTGTTTAATATAATCTCGAAAAAGTCAGTGAGTTTTGTCCTAAGTATCGTACTGTCAATGCCAACTGTTTTAAGCTCCTCGTCATTAAAGTCAGACAACTCCAAAAGTTCTTTAGCATTCAAGTGAATAGTATTAGTTTCTTTGTTAGTTTCTATCAATCTACCGGAAGAAACATTAATTATTTTTATCCAAGGCTTTGCTCCTATGAGACCGAATTCTTCTATTACCGGCATGTCGTTATCTTCGACCTTATCGATGTCAGGGATTAACCCCTTAGCTGTTTCTTCGTAAAACCTTGTTATTATTTTGTTGTTTAAGACATATTGTTTATCGTTTGGGTAGACCCTAGATAGGTGTCTATTTTTTTCAAAAGGTTTTTGAAGAAGCGAGTGATCAAAATAAGCAACTTCTTGCTTGAGTATTCTTTCGTCATTTTCGACGTCATGGTCGTCTCGAATGATTTGAAGCAGTACATTACATTCCTTTATTTGGCCGAGAAACTCATTACCCAGACCCTTTCCTTCACTTGCTCCCTCAATTAGTCCTGCTATATCCCAAAGTTCAATCTGGCTGTACTTTAAATCTTCAGCTGATATTTTTTTAGCTAATCTTTCAAAAGGCTCATCTGGTATGTTGAGCATTGCTTTGTTAGTAGCTACTGTAGAAAACGGATAATTAGCTATCAGCGCGGATTGTCCTGTCAACGCATTAAATAATGTAGACTTTCCAGCATTTGGCAAACCGATTAATCCTATTTTTAGCATAGTCATATTTTACTAGATTTGGATGCCCCTAAAATAATATAAAGTTTTAATTTTCTGTTTGTTCACACTTAGCTAGGAAAAATGTTTTTAACGACAAGAAATAGTTTGTAATTCTCTGGCATGTCCAAGTAGATCTTTGTTATTGACTACGCCCCCGAACTCATCGGAATCCAGGAGTGGAAATTTGTTCTCCGTCAAAGTAAGCCAAGGTTCATGTTCGCCACCTGGCGCGGCCACTTTTCCGCTACTGGCAAGGGCATTGAAGATAAGACTTGACCCAGACCGTGATGCGCACAAAACCACATAAACATCATCTACTCTTTCATTCCATCCTGTATGTTCGGTAATGATAAGATCAGCTAATACTTCAGTGTTTAAGCCCCGATAATAGTCAACCAGATTGCTGGTGTTAGTTCCCGATATAATCGGTGAGATTTCCTGGCCGTAAGACATTTAGTTCCTTACTATTTCAATAACATAAAAATAATATTAACGCAATAGATTGACAGGGTTAGACTATCGTTTGAAATTAGAAATTTACAAACGTAACAGGCATCTGCTACAAAAATAAATTGAAAAGTCGAAGCTCACTCTTTGACCCTAGCGTTACTCTATAATAAAAAAGTAAAAGTTAGTTGTGGATACAGAAAGAAGTCCACCATGTCGTAGATTACATAATCATCTATATAATCCCTGCCTGCTCTCTGGCTACATCTCCATGACAAGGGTAGCGGTGTTATACTGAAACTGAAATAACAGCGTTAGTACCAAAGGTAAACTTTTGAAAATTGATAGTAATTCATTATTGAAAAAACATATGCCCATCCTGCACTTCACAAAGGGTGAGAGATTCTTCCCGATGCATGTCGAAGACTATGTGCAGCAGAGCAGACTCATGCGGGTGCCGCAAGACGATTCAGAAAGCGTGGTGCTGCAGAAAAATGTAGCTATCGAAGCGCTCAATGCAAAGCTACCTAATGGGGCGTATCTCGAGTTCGTATCCAAGGATGATCTAAGAAAAGCACGTCTCAAGCCGCTCCATGTAAAGCGCACATCATCGAAAAGTCACCGTCTGACGTATGTTGGTTTAGCGGGGAGAGTTGCCGACACGGTATTCCGCTCTGCAAATATATTCCGCTCACTCGTGCCGGCAGGAGTATCTGACGCAGCAGCTATGAAGGTGCGGCAGCATACGGTTGATAAGCAACCTGTTGTGTACGGTCGTATGGTAGAAGATGACAGCTGGGTGGTGCTGCAATACTACTATTTCTATGCGATGAATGACTGGCGTTCGCACTTTGCAGGGGTGAATGATCACGAATCTGACTGGGAGCAAGTACTCATCTACCTAGACAAGAAGAGTCTCTCTCCTGCGTGGCTGGCCTATGCAACGCATGATCATCATGGCGATGATTTGCGGCGTAGTTGGCATGACGATGAAGTGAAGAAAGAAGGATTGCGGCCGGTAGTATATGTCGGCGCGGGTTCACACGCAAGCTATTTTTCTAAGGGCGAATATCTGATGAGCATTCATTTGTCATTCACGAAGCTTTTCACCACTATACAAAGGCGACTACGTAGAATGGCGCGGTTGCCATACGATCAGAGTGGCTTCGAGCTGCCATTCATTGACCTGGCGCATGGAAATGGCCGGAAGACAGTAGAAAAAGATGATTTCAAGCTCGTCGAGATAGACAAGTCTATGCGGTGGGTGCACGATTACAGAGGTCTCTGGGGGCTAGACACACGAGACAATGCAGACGGCGAACGCGCTCCAGCTGGCCCAAAGTTCAATAGGGACGGCAGTATACGCGCATCATGGGCTGATCCAGTTGGCTGGGCTGGGCTGCACAAAATTGATACCGCATCAGAGCTTGATGAACGCGGTAGAGTAAAGAAAATTGATACATATGTTGACGCGAGTATTGCAGAATTATTACAGGAAATTGACCTGTTAAACACCGCAAGAACACCCGAAAGCATCGCGCAGATTGCTGCAATTGAGAAAAAGATAACTGAACTCAAGCAGATGCAGGTTGCTTTGAAAGATTCAGAGACAGTTCGTAGTAGAGAAAGCGCCGACTCTCATAGCCGAGCACATTTAAAAAATCCGGCAATACCTTTGGAAGAAGATCTTCCGAGCCGCCGTTTGTTTTTGAATGCATGGGCGTTAGTGAGCGCTCCTGTCGTGTTTGCTCTGTTGAGTATCGCAAGCATATATCCAGCTGACGACAGATGGCGTTTTCTATTTTTTGGTGCGGTAACTATCCTCGTTATTGAGCTCTTTGCAAAACGAAACTTGGTGCGCTATCTCATACTCTATGCGTATATTTTTGTGGTTTTAGTGCTCTTGGCGATGCTCGCAAACATAGTCGTAGCAGAGTTCTTTGTTGGTTTTGCGGCTGTATTTGGGCTGCTGACACTCGTGAGTCTGTACTGGAATATAAAAGACAGAATCACGCTACGTTAATTTCTACGGTAAGTATATCTTCTATCTCATGGTTGATTACTGCAGGCATTGCCTTGCTGCATAGGTATACTGTAAGGCATGGAGCATGTCTACACGCCACTTGCGGAAAAGTTACGACCGACAACATTGCAAGAGGTTATTGGTCAAGAGCACGTTACGAGTGATGGTGGATTGCTGAATCTATTGGTAAAGAATAAACAGCCGACAAGCCTCATACTATGGGGGCCGCCGGGCACTGGTAAGACGACGATAGCTCGAATACTGAAAGATGCATGGGATGATGTCGACTTTGTAGAACTAAGCGCAGTTACAGCTGGAGTCAAAGATGTTCGTGCGGTTGTCGAGCGGGCACAGTCTAACCGACGACTGGGGCAAAAGACAGTGCTATTTGTAGACGAAGTGCATCGGTTTAATAAGTCACAGCAGGATGCATTCTTGCCGCATATAGAATCAGGCGAGCTCATATTGATTGGCGCGACTACTGAAAACCCGAGCTTTGAAGTCAACAATGCGTTGCTCAGTCGAACACGCGTGGTAGTCCTCAATAGCCTCGATGAAAGTGCCATGGTAACGCTGATACAAAAAGCAGCAAAGCAAATGAATCGGACGATAACAAAACCTGTTGCGAGTTTGCTGGCGAAGCTATCTGGCGGAGATGCTCGCATCGCTATTACATCAATCGAAATTGCCGCCCAGCTAACGAAAAAGTCGATTACCAAAGAAGATGTAAAGAACGTCCTACAACGGAACAATTATCAATTCGACAAAAGCGGCGATGAGCACTACAACCTCGCGTCGGCTTTCATTAAATCTATGCGTGGCAGTGACGAAGAGGCCAGCTTGTATTATCTGCATCGTCTGATTGCTGGCGGCGAAGACCCACTCTTTATCGCACGCAGAATGGTTGTTTTTGCCAGTGAGGATATCGGTATGGCAGCACCGTACGCACTATCACTGGCGGTCGCGTGCTTTCAGGCAGTTGAGCGTGTTGGACTACCGGAAGCGGAATATAACCTCAGTCATACCGTCGTTGCACTTGCCCGTTCGCCGAAAAGTCGTGAAACCACAGATATGATGTATACAGCGAAGCAACAAGTCGCGCAGTTCCCTGGCGCAAAAGTACCGCTTCATATACGTAACGCCCCGACTGAACTCATGAAAGACCTCGGGTATTCTAAAGGAACAAAGTGGGAAGCAGGATTCGTCCACCCTGACGGATTCATGCCGAAAGAGCTGCGAAAAAAATAAACATTGTCTTGTAGCTGTCGGTGCGGTGAAGATGCGGGATTATATAATCAATTCAGTAATTCAGAAATGAATTTTTTCGAGCCTGCATCATCGGCTTTGTAGTTGCTAACATCTGGCAGGTCAAGCTTTTGGATCTTTTCCCATACAACTGCAATCAACTTGCGTATGTCTTTTTCTTCTTGCTCATCGAAATCGAGGTACAGCGGATCTATAATGCTGCCCTGGTGCGGCTCGACGAATTCAAGCCGTGCTGATTTCACCGTGTAGCTCTTCCAGGTAGTGCTATTTTCAATCAGCAATTTGTACATGTATAGCTGCTGTTTGTAGGTGATAGATTTGAGATCGTTACCCCACTTTCTCAGCGTCTTGCCCGTCTTATAGTCAACGATAGTAACTGTTTTATTTTCTTCGTCGACTTCGAGCCGATCGATCTTTCCGCTCAATCGCACGTCGCCGAGCACGACCCCTTCGCTGTAAAAGTTTACTTCGGCTTTGGCAGGAATTTCGAAAATACTGCTTCGTTTTGCCATGAATTTTTGCAAGGCATCATGTCCTTTTTCCTGTGCGTGAACGTAGTCTGCATCAGATAGATAGCGTTTAGCCAGTTCTCGATCGTACCGTTCAAGCAGCTCAGCAACGTTCAGAGTTTTACCTCGGTTTGTTTCGTTCTGATACCACTCGAGTGCATCATGAATTGCAGTACCGAATTCCCCGCTGGCGCCTGGTGCTTGCGGGAATTTCAGCAAGGTATTCACAAGGAAACTTTCAGGGCCTGCGTATTTGAGGTTGATAAACGAATTGAGATGCGTTGGACTCATTTGGTAGCGTTTGAGTCTGTCGGCAAGGAGCGATTTGAAGTCAGCCGGCAAACTCACCTGTCCGGCTAGCCATAATGTCTCGATGTCCTCAGCAAGCTCTTGGGGTTTCAGTGGGTTAGTAATAATGCTTTGTGACTTTTCTGGCAAGTGCGTGGATGTACCGTCTGTCTCGGCAAGATACTGCAATGGAACGGTTGCTTTGCCGTCGTCTTTGGCTTTGTGGGACGTGATGTACAAGCCATGCTTGGCGCGTGTGATGGCTACATAGAATAGACGCTTGCGCTCGTCATCACTGCTACCGACGTAGCGTATATGAGATAGGTTCGGCGGCAGAGAGACCTTGTTGTTGCCGCCAAAACTCGCACTGCCCCACACATCGTTATGCGCATTCAGAATAAACACGTGTTCGTACTCGAGCCCTTTCGCTTTGTAGGCAGTCATGAGCTGTACGGCATTTTCGGCTAAGGCGATCGGGTGTGAGTTAATCAGGGCTTCATCAGCAGATTCATACATAACGAAGAAATCCAGGAAATCGGTCAGTGTGAGTTTTCGGTCGCTATTGGCTTGGTAGTTGCGTAGTTTGGCACGGATTACACTGAGATGTGAAACGGCTTCGTAATACTTGAGGGCGTCGCTGGCGCGTTTTTGTTGGTTGAAGTAATACTCTTTTAGCGGCGCATGTTGTTTATGACCGTTCACTGATACGGTAGCGGTGCCAATGAGTTTATCGAGAGTGCTCTCGAGCGGTTCATTGGCTGATTCGTTCGCAAGCGCGAGATAGAATTCGACAGCTGGGGCGAGTTTCTTATTCTCCAGTGCTATCTCTGCCCAAGATCGTTTTTCACTGTGCCCACTATAATGCCAGTTAACCTGCCATATTTCTCGAGCTTCAACTTGCCAATAAGGCAGGCTAAGCACGATCGGTAAATGCTGATTGATAGCTGCTGTGTTATTCGTTGCAAGCGCATGCAATAACTTTGCTGCAACGTGCAGTCCGCTAATAATCTCTGTTTCGAGAATATTCTCACGCTTCTCATAGGCGAGTGGAATATCAAGATTCTTTAAGAATGGGACGCAGCCTTCGAGAATTCTATGTTTTGGAGCAAGCACTGCGATTTGTGATGGCTTGGTCGGATTCTTTTTGTCTGATACGAGTTCGTGAATTTTCTTTGCTACCCATGAATATTCGCTGGCACTGGCCGCAAACTCATGACGTTCGATATTCGCATCAGGTGGGAGTTCTTTATTCTGTGCTGCAAGTATCTTGTCGATGTCATCGAACTTTGTGTGCAGCCTGTCCTCGATTTGCTTTGAGATATTGTGCGCGACATGGAGTACGTCAGCATGTGAACGGTAGTTGTCTGTCAGGTTAATGACTGACACGTCTTTAAAGCTCTCGACGAAATCTTTCATGTTGCCGACGTGTGCGCCCTGGAAGGCAAAAATAGCCTGGTCGTCATCGCCGACTGCCATGATGTTCGGTCGACCTTCGTGCACTGGATGATCTGCAATGCGCTTCACTAGTTCAAACTGGGATGGGTTGGTGTCCTGGAACTCATCGAGCAGGATAAATTGATAGCGCTCCTGTAGGTTATAGCGCAGTTCGTCTGTGTTTTTTAATCCATCGATGGCGCGCAGAATCATATCGTCAAAGTCATATGCAGCTCGTTTACGAAGCTCTTGCTCGTAAGCTTGATAGACGTTAGCGAGCTCTAGCATCTTTTCACTACGCAGTCGTTCAGTCAGCGTGAAGTTATCGTGATCATCCTTAATGAGCCAGGTATTCTTCCAGGCTGTTAACGGCTTAGATGAATTAGCCTCAGTTGCTTCGTCATATGCCGTCTTAAGCTCCCGATGAGCTTGTGCTATTAAATCACCTGCTAATTCTGACATTCCTGCTTCAAGCTGTGCGTACTGCTCGAGGTATTCTGCCTTTTTGCGAGATATGCCGCCTTTGCTATTTACCGCGTCGTTTAACAGTTTCTGAGCGCTGTCTATTTGATCAAGATTGCTTTTGGCGATTTTCCGAAGTTCATCGGGTGAGATCAGATGCTGTTTCAGGTCGCTAATGGTGCTCACCACGTTCTTCACAAAGTAGCGAGCTGACAGCAATGGACTGTCGAAGCTCAATGACGAGACGATGTTCTCGACAATCTGTATCTGTGTGAGTTCATCAACTGGCGTTTCTAGTCGCACATCATCAGTGCGATCTAGTCCAATCGTCTGGAAATACTCGGCATAATTCTTGATTATGTCGCTACCAAAACTGTGATAGGTGCTAATCGTCACGTCATAGGCTGCATCGCCGATGAGGCTCACTAGTCGCTCGCGCATGTTTCGCGCACCCGACTCAGTAAAGGTAAGACATAAAATATTACTCGCTGTCACGTCAGTGTTCTGTAATATGGCAGCAACGCGAGATGATAATAGCTGCGTCTTCCCTGTCCCAGGCCCAGCTAATACAAGCAGTGGCCCATAGATTGTATCAACCGCACGTTTTTGTGCGTTATTTAATAGAATCTCATTCATACAATTAGTATAGTGCTGAATGTATATATTACTAAAGTCTTGTTTACATCAGGAGGAGCATAACGAGCCCAGAAAAAGAAAAGCCTGAAGATTTGCCATCAGGGATTGCACCAGAGACGGGTAATGGTACTAGATGGGGTGAGATACTTAGTGTTGATGATTGCGGTAACCCTGTCGTATCACCGCATGAAGAGATCATGGCACGTAACTCGGGTCTAGAGACACCAGGTATTGCACCGCAAACACCTCAAAAACTTATCGGATAGGTACAACGATTATAAATATTGCGGTGCTCGGCTAGCTATAGGGCCGGCAACAAGTCCAATCTGTTGTAGCCTCTCGGCTTGGTTGTTTAGCGTATGTGCTACTGCTTCTGCCTGGTCGCCACTAAAGCATGCTGCAACAGTAATTCCCGCAAAAAAGTTCGAATCAGGCATCTCATAGATTTTCTCAATGGTATCGAGGTCTTGCTGGACTCGTTGATGACTTTCTGGGCCAGGCCACATAATGACTGCATGTAATACAGAATGAGCAGCAAAACCCGAAAATGTAACAGCCTTCACTCCTCTAGGTTTTATAATATAGCCCTCATCATTCGGAGTAGAGTTCAGAATTTCTAGTGCTCTACCCATTATTTCACTACTGCCAATTCGACTAACGCGTTTTAATAGCTCAAACTCTCTGCATAAATCTATCTCAATGTCATTAACCAGCGTGGATTGAAGAGACTTTCGACCTCTTAGCATAGAATCTAATTCAGCAAGCACAAACCCACTGTTAGTAACGGGTCTATATAAATCAGCTGCTCTGGTTGCTCGAGTTTTACTGGCTTGAGTTTTTATATCTCTTTTTTGTTGTGCTGTAACTTTTCTTCGTGTCGACATACCAAAAAAGTATAAATCGATTAATTTACAAGTAAAGTGCTAATGATTATTACTTTAAATAATCCTTAAATTTTTCCTGGAACTTGGCGATTTTTGGGTTAATTATGACCTGGCAGTAGCCGGCTTCAGGATTGTTGTTGAAGTAGTTCTGATGGTAATCCTCAGCAGGATAGAAGGTATCGAGCAATGTCACTTCAGTAACAACTGGATTGTCCCATAGGTCTTTCACGCCATCGATGACACGGTGCGCAAGCTCGCTCTCAAGATAATCATTACACAAAATAATCGAACGGTATTGTGGGCCGATGTCATTGCCTTGCCTATTCACTGTTGTCGGGTCGTGGACTGCAAAGAAGATTTCAAATACTTTCTCGAGCGGGATGACATCTGGATCATACGTGACCTGTATGACTTCAGCATGCGTACCGTGTTGTTCGTACGTGGGATCTTTAAGGTCTCCGCCAGCATAGCCTGAAACTACCTTATCAACTCCTCTGACACGCTGAAAAACTGCCTCAATACACCAGAAACATCCTCCTCCAAGCACAATTGTCTTCATACGTATATTGTAACCTAGTGAGCTAGACGTTTACTATCTGTTTGGGGTGATGTGTATGCCGCGATAGCCACTTTCAGGATCTTCATGTTTGTGTCTGGGTGCTGTCGCGTAGTAGCTCGAATTTTTTACTGTGTCCAAGAACCATTTCATGAATTCAGCGTTAGTAAGTTCTCTATCGCCCAAAAACACACCACTTGGGTCAAATAGGCCGGAATTATCGTCTGCATGCTTCGGCATGTCAGCAAAATAGCCGTCTTTTTCAGCTGCGAGAGACTCATTATTCATATCGATTCATAATAACATAAAATTTTAATGTCGTCAATACTGTTTCTGTGAAGCTTGATAAAACGACGTGACTTTTCGTATTCTAGGACCATGGCAGGAGAAGTATTAGAGGCTTGTGCAAGATACCAGGATCGGTTAACACAGTTCACCCACGATAGAATGAGTGAATTTCTGCATGGTACAGAATCCTTTAAGTCGATAACGCACCAGTTGGCTTCGCCAACATGGCACCCTGAGTTTGCACAAGATGAAATGACACTTATTACAAGAGGTCTTGATAGGTTTACAGATATTCGGTTACAAGCAATCGGAGAGGCATTGCAACATGGTGTTGGTATTGGGCTTAATGATGCTATTCCAGAGGATGCGGTGTTTGCGCAAGAGCCCGAAGTCGACAGAGGCGATGCTGCTGATATCTCGGGCGTGCTCAGCATTCCCATTGACGTTGATGAGCAGAGATGGTGGCTGTCTATCTGCGGATACTACATGAAGTCTAAGGTTGATGACAAAGAAGTTATTGCTCAGGCTCGAAGTAGACCGGTTGCGTTTCCTGTTGCCTATGCACTGCGTGAAACTGCTGCATCAAATAAGGGCCTAAAAGAACAGCGGTATTTTCCGTATCGAGGACAGACTCACTATCAAGGTCGTAGCGAAGCAGCACCGTGGATTCAAGCTGCGAGTATTCCTGCACTCGGGGGTAGTATTTCTGAAGTCGCATGGACAGTTGGTGGGTTTTTTAGGTGATAGATTTTGATTTACCGAAAGAGTTAATTGCTCAGGAGCCTGTAAGTCCTCGTGACAGTGCGCGATTGCTTGTGTATGAGCGAAAATCGAAGAAAATTACTGATGCAATCTTTAAAGATTTACTCGAATTTCTGCCGAAGAATTCAACACTTGTCCTCAATAATTCTAAGGTTGAACATTGTCGCTGGTTGTTTGATGAAGTTAAGGCTGAGCTATTTGTGCTCGAGAAGCTTGATCAATACACAGTGCGAGCGCTGGTGCGCCCTGGTAAGAAATTTAAGCTAGATATGGAAGCACCACTCACGGATTGGCTGACCGCAAAGACTACCGCAATAGATAGTGAAGGCATCAGGACTATTCGACTGAACGTGCAACACGACGATGAACGATTGCAAGAAATTGAACATGTGCCACTACCGCCCTACATTGCTCAGAACGATACGTTGGCGAAAGAATACCAGACAGTTTATGCAAAACCACTTGGTTCTAAAGCAGCGCCTACAGCTGGTCTGCATTTCACCGATGATTTACTAAAAAAAATTGCTCTGCGGCATGGTGTCGAAGAGGTCACACTTCATGTGGGGCTCGGAACATTTGCTAGTCTGACGGATGAAAACTATAAAACTGGCAAGTTACATAAAGAGTGGTATGAAATCCCCTCAGAGGTAGAGCAAAAGCTTGCAGCGGCAAGCCACATTACGACAGTAGGAACGACCACGACACGGACACTTGAGTCATGGAAGAAATCAGGCGAGACGACGGGTAATACAGATATCTTTATCCAGCCTGGTTATGAGTTTCAGGCTGTGGATGCTCTTATCACTAACTTTCATCTACCTGGGACTTCACTGCTGTTAATGATTGAGGCGTTCATCGGGTCAAAAGCTGAAACGCAGCGCATATATGATCACGCAATAGCTGAAAAGTATCGTTTCTATTCCTTTGGCGATGCAATGCTTATTATTTAGTCTGAGATCCAGTTAAACTCATTGAAACCAATAACTGCCCGCTCGCCTAGAATATCAAGTATTTCAGGTAGTTCTTCACGATATTTTTCGTGTTGTGTGGACGTTAATACAATTTCTGGTAACCAACGCATCGCTTCGTTCGGCCCATCAAGACCCATGCCACCGGCCCATGCGTTCGGTAGCCAGAACCCCTGCATCAATAAGTCTGAATCAAAACCACTGTAGTCTGCTAGTTGTTTGTCACCAAGGACGATGGCTCCTGTCCTAGAAGCAGGTCCTGTTACGCCATCTCCGAGAGAAGTACATTCATTTGGATCAGTGCTTATTCTGGCCAGCTCCTCAAGTGTTATTCCCTCATCGGTAACGTCATCGGTGAATATGAGTGTTTTACCTTGTATATCGGTCTTTGGGTCTAGTTTTCGTACTATTTCTAATGCCCCACCCTCTTGAGACAGCCCGTATCTTGTCGCTTGAAGATAGTCCACCTTCGGGTCCATACCGGGCTCAAATCTCGCCATATGACCCATGAACGGTACAGTGAACTGAACACCTCCTTTGAGGATACTGGCATAAACAGTATGATCTACATCTCCGTTTCTGAAGTAGTGTTCTAACGCCGCAAGGCTCTCAATACGATCAGCAACAGCTTCGGCTGAGAATAGAACTGCCGCTACGCCTTTATCTTTAAGTTCATTGGCTTTGCGAACTTTGAGATTGGTTATTACATGGGATTCAGTGTCGAGCGCTCTCCAGTCTATTGGACTTCGCAGCCGCTCAATACCTTTTTGTGTATAGCTACTGATATGCATACATCAAGCCTAAACCTGCTAAGTTGTTACTTCAAGAAGTTTATTTACAACGTCCTTTATGCCGCGCGCATATTTTCTAACTGTGCGACTTTTTCACTGTAATTCTTGTGTGCGTCATTAACTCTGTCGGCGAATTGTGTAAGAACATCTGTATTTACCCCACTCTCTTTGCCGCCTAATCTGTAGTATGCGACGAGCGATTGAGTGATAAGCGCTGTCAGCTCCCTGAATGCGGGGCTGATAGTGCAGTATACATAGTTATTATGTAGATGTACCTTTGGTTCTGCCGTGTGAAAAGCGTCACCATGTTCTTGGCGTGGCTTTTGTTGGGTTGCACGATACAGAAATGGAATGTCAGCTTCAAATGCTTGTTCTGCAAACTTCGAGAATACAAAATTCGCGAATATAGTCTGAACTGCACTGGCAATTCTGTAGTCTTCAGTTGCGAGTGGTCTAGAGAAATCTCTCTCGAGTTGCCTAAAGTCTCCATAACCCATGTGAGCTAACGCAGCACGCGCAGTATCTAGGACTAACCCTCCATGTTTACGCTGTCTGAGCATCTTGCCGCATTTTTGTTGGTCAATTGGCAAGACTCTTGCACGTACTAAATCATGATCGAAACTATACACCTCGCCATCAAGCCCCATTCGTATACGTGCGCGCAACGCACGGTTTGACACATCGGGCCGTAGTGAGAGCTGTTGAGCTAGGCTACGATCAAATAGTGGTTGTAGTAGCCTATCTTCTCCGGAGCCTTCTCCATAGTATGATGTTACGTTGCTCGCAGCCGTGTCTATGATGTCAGGAAATTGCCAGAGTTGTGAACCGTCAACGTATACGCCTTGCAGCTCAATCGTGTCTCCTCTGCCAAGTCGGGTGACCTGATAACTATCTTCCCTGACGACTACTGATTCATGATCTGTTGCAACGGCAAGAACATCGGTACGTGGCTGGTCCTGTGCGTATGTCTTGAGCAGTTCGCCTCCGTCTTCGAATAACATTGGTAAATGCAATAAAGAAGATTGTGACATACGCCCTCCGTGTTTTCGGTCTCTGTTTTATGTACCTAAGTAATTTATAGCAATTAATGAATAAAATGCTTGTGATTTATATCACTTATTTCAATTGCAAGTCGCGGCGAGAGAATATGACTATAGAAAGTACTGTCAATATCGCGGCTAAAATCAGCATTACGTACAAAGGTCCATAGTCAATATCGGTTGCAGGGTACAGAGGTGTGTGGCTGAACGGCGATAGGTTTTGGGTCCATTGGGGCCAACTAAAGATCGAGGCAAATGAGCCAATAAGTGCCACAAAAGCATATGCGAACCAGGCAAATGATTTAAAGAATTTTGTAGAGACACTAAAAACAAGTGTGAGAATCGACAGAAACAGTAGCATCGCTGGGATATTAAAGCCGCTTGAGATAACAATATCCATAAACTCTGTCTCAGGTGTATCGGCGGCGATATAGTAGCTTATGCCACCGAAAAAACCCATTACAACGAAACAGAGCACAGCCCCACCTGCAATCAGACTACTGTTGCTCACTAGCCAAGCCGTTCTTGTTTTGGCAGATGCTAGTAGCTGCTCAAGGCGTCCACTTGTTTCTTCCTGAGATACCTTAATCATCGTAGCAACAACGTATGCAGACAGCATTGCTGCAATGAGTGGGAACATCGATGCAATGACGGTGTCAGTGAAGCTACCAGATGCTGGTGCGAGTAGTTCTTGAAATAGCTCTGTCTCCTCAAAAGCTTCACGGTAGTCGTTCGCGACAACAGTAATCATGCTGCCGGCGAGAATAAACGCTGTGAGCCATGCGTATAATTGTGAGCGCTGTAGGCGAAATCCAAGGCCCGTAATTGAAAGTAGATAGCTCGGAGCTCTATTTGGTCCGGCTTTGGCCTGAAAGATACTTGAGCCGATGTCTCGTCGTTTCATAAGAGTATATGAAAGAAGTATGAGCGCAGAGGCCCCGATAAATAACAGCAAAAGCGCTACGTAGTTTTGTTCGCTAAATGGAAGCACTTGGTAGCCCCAGCCGAGCGGCGAAAGCCATGATATCCAGCTGGCAGTTACAGAGAGTCCATCAGCAGACAACTCGCCAAGTGCATCTCCGAATGCACGCACAAGAAAGCTTACCGCAAGAATGGAGATAGCGAGACTATTTGCCCCGCGTCGGTAGTCACTTAACTGTGCAGTTATAGCGCCAATGCTTGCGAAGAATATGCCGACCAGGGCTATCGAGGCTCCGAACAATGCAGCACCATCAACGCTTAGACCCTCAGCAGGCGCGAGGGTGGCAAAGAGGAGTAATCCAACAAGTATATTTGCGCAAACTGCGAGGGCCAATGCGGCACTCAGCTGTGCAGAACGACCAGTCACAGAAGAGCCAATCATTTCCCCAGCGCCAATTTCTTCGTTATACCTGGTGTGTCTGCTGATAATAAAAATGCTCATGATCGCAACGATAATTGCAGTGAAAAAGTATAGTTCAGCCATGACGATTGAACCTAGATTCGCCCCCTGCACTGTCCCGGAAAATATTCGCCCGACTGAACTGGTAGCGGCCGAGGCTACGTAGGAAGTTTGTGCTGCAGTGTCTGGATAAGCTTCGTATAACGCAGGAATCGAGCCAGCCACCATTATGACTACTAAGAATATAGTTAGTGGCAACACGACTCGATCACGACGCAAAGCGAGGCGAATCAGGCGCGCAGTACCTTTAAAAACGCGCACGCTTTATGCGTCTTTCCGGGCTTTATTTTTGTCGTAGTACTGCAGGAATAACTCTTCTAGCTTCGGTGGATGTGACACAATATGTGTGACATTCAAATCTGACAATTTCTTTGTGACGCTCGTGAGTTTTTTTGGCTCAACCGAGAACGTGACCGTATTTCCTTGTTGGTTAAAGTTGTGTACACCAGAAAGTTTTTCGAGAGATTTTGCGGATTTCTCTGTTTCAACCTCAAACTGCGTATGTTGTAGACGTTGAATATCACCAAGTGCTCCAGTTTCAATTGTTGAGCCATCCCTGATAATAGTGACGCGATCACATAATGCTTCAACTTCTGCCAGTATATGGCTCGATAGCAGGATTGTTTTTCCTTCTGATTTCAGTCCACGAACGTATTCCTGGAACGTTGCCTCCATGAGTGGGTCGAGCCCAGATGTAGGTTCATCGAGGATGTAGAGGTCTACATTTGATGCAAAGGCGGCTACGAGCGCAACTTTTTGTTTATTACCTTTTGAGTAGGTACGGAATTTCTTCGTGGGGTCTAGTTTAAATAATTTCAGCAACGTAGCACGTTTCTTCTCGTCGATGCCACCACGCAAATCAGCCAGTAAATCGATGCATTCGCCACCACTTAAGTTAGGCCATAGATTTACATCACCTGGGACATAGGCGAGGCGTTTGTGGAGAACAACATTCTTGCCCCATGGCTCTTCATCGAAGAGTTTGATGGAACCACCTGTTTTTCGCATAAGGCCAAGTAGGATTCGGATTGTTGTAGACTTGCCTGCACCGTTTGGGCCTAGGAAGCCATGTACTTCGCCTTTTTGTACGGTAAGATTGAGCTCATCTAAAGCTTTGAAATCGCCGAATTCCTTTGTGAGGTTTTTGATTTCGATTACATTTTCTGTTGCCATAATGCTCCCCTATTCATAAGCATTGTATAGCGATAGGTAACGCAACTCAACGAAAACAGTATTTTATAAGTACGTGTACACCCTATTATGCTGAAAAAACACATTATTTTTGGTATAATTTGCAGACGTCGTTAATTGGATGTGGCCAAGTGGTAAGGCACCTGGCTGTATGAGCACCCAGTGCGAGTAAATCAACAAAAGTCCAAGGACCAAAACCTTACTCCTTAGACAACGAAAAATTGTAAGAAACAATGTAATGGGATGTGGCCAAGTGGTAAGGCACCTGGTTTTGGTCCAGGCATTCGGGGGTTCGAATCCCTCCATCCCAGCCATGTTAATCAGTATTTCAAAACATTCAAATCCTCCCGGTGCTTTACGAGTAATTTTTTGCCATGAGCACTATTGCTAACTGTTTACTGATTGACTATACTTACAAACGAAATGGAGGGCGCAACCCATGGATGAAGATAAAAATCCAACAACTACTCCTGAAGAGCAGCCAGAAGCAGCAAAAAAGGATGATGCAGTGCAAGAAACAGAGGTTCAAGAGACTCAAGAACAAGTGTCTGAACCAGCTGAAGTTACAGAAGAAACGAGTGTTATCTCTGAAGCAACAGATGAGCAGACCGCTACATCAAGGCCTGCAGAAGTAGTGACGAAAGAAAAAAAGAAGCCAAAAGTAGTTTGGTATGGCATTATTGCTGCATTCGTAGTGCTTGCTGGAACGCTCGGTATCGTGCTGACGCTCACAGGTGACAAGGATACGCAAGAGCCTGTTGCATCTCAGACACAACAAGAGCCAGAAGCACGCATCACTACTCTTGGTGCAGAGATTGCTATCGCTGAAGGAGCAGTTGAAATTAGCTCGGATGGAGGGACCTCTTGGGTTGAAACACCGGGCTCCGAGTCGATTGCTAATTCAGATTACGTTCGTACACTAGATGATAGTCGCGCAGTCATATTGTTTGACGATGGTAGTGTCGCTCGCTTGGATAAGAATACTGAAGTGTATTTATCGTCTCTAGAAAGGGACGGACTTGAGATGACGCTTATAAAGGGGCAAGTCTATACTCGAGTTGTTGAAAGCGAAACGACACCGTTCACTGTCATTACTGCTAACGAGCGATTTACGTCACTCGGCACTGCGTATAAGACCTCGACCGATGGAGATAAAGATGTACTAGAAGTCTATCAGAGTAACGTTAAAGTAGCGTCTGAAGATGTAGAAGTCTCAGAAGGAAATAAATACGACACCGAAACTAAAGAGCAGTCCGCGATAGACCTAGAAGAGCTGCAAGAAGACGAATTTGCACAGTGGAACAAAGAGCAAGACAGTGCAAGCGATGACTTCAAGGATAAACTAGGAGTTCTGAGTGCAAAGCCTGAAGAAAAAGCAGATGAACCAACAACGAGCAAGCCTGAAACTTCGAACGAATCTACGGGCATCACACTTTCTGCGAGCCAGTTCGATGGTGGCGTCAGGCTAAGTTGGAATGTGCTCGGAGCCACTTCTGGTAACGGATTTAAGGTGGTGCGGTCTAAGTCACCTGGTCCACGCTATGGGACAGATTCCGCACAATATGTCAGCAAGGAGGCTACGTCACACAAGTGGTGGGATGATAACGGTGGCACATACTATTACAAGGTGTGTGTTTATCGAGAGAATGGCACGTGTGACACGTATAGTAATGAGGTAAAAGCAGCTTCACCAAAGGTGGAGAAAGCAGAGGTAGAGAGCGGAGACATAACATTAGAAATAGATGGGAACAAGCTCAGCTGGAGTCTCGTCGGCGGCACTGCGCCGCACGGATTTAAGATAGTGATGTCTTCAGACGAAGACCCAGAATATCCAGCGGACAGTATCCAATATGTGGGCGCTGAAAGTTCATCAGCAAAGCTACCAAATAAAACTGCAGGAACGTATTACGTTCGAGTCTGTAAGTATACGAACGGAACTCAAGATGCTGGTTGTGTTGACTACTCAAATGTTGTCGAATACGTGCTTCCGTAGAATCTGGACAAAATAATATTCTTGTGCTAAAATATACATAATTGTTTTATTCTCAAATTTTAGATAGTAACGTGGGTTATTTTGGTAAGTTTTGGAGCAAAACATACAAATAACTATCTAATAGAGAAAGATTATATTGAATTACTCTAGTTCAGCGCGTCGTTCGCGCAGGCCTTCTAATTTTAGGAAACGGTCGTATCATTCAGGCAGTAGCCGTAGTACAAGCAACAATAGCAAAAGAAAGAACGGTCATGGTCAGTACATTGATCCTCGACGTTTCGTGAAGCCGGCAAAGCCCGTCGAACAAGAGCCGTACATCCCGATCCATTCGTTTCAAGACTACCCTCTTCACGGCCTACTCCAAGCTAACATTCTTGAAAAAGGTTTTGAGCAGCCCTCACAGATTCAAGATCAAGCGATTTTACCTGCTCTAGAAGGAAAAGATGTTGTCGGCATTGCCAACACGGGTACCGGAAAAACAGCAGCATTCATGCTCCCGTTGCTAACAAAACTACTGAAGAATCGTAATCAAAAAACGCTTATTGTTGCACCGACTCGTGAGCTCGCTCTACAGATACAAGAAGAAGGTCGTGCTTTCGGCAAAGGTAGTAAGTTATTTGATGCGTTATTGATTGGTGGTGCGCCTATAAAGAAGCAACTTAAAGACCTCCAAAAACGTCCAGAAATCATTATTGGAACACCAGGTAGAATAAAAGACCACTTAGACAGAGGCTCATTAAAGCTTGATACCGTAAGTACAGTAGTGCTTGATGAGGTTGATCGAATGCTGGACATGGGTTTTGTGAATGATATCCGACAGATACTACACCTAGTCCCTGCTCAGCGCCAGCTGCTCTTTTTCTCGGCTACGTTGGAGCCAAAAATAAAAGCACTGATAGACACGTTCACAAAAGATCCAATCACCATTATGGCGCGGACCTCGGAGACTAGTGACAATGTTGAACAAACGATACAGCACTATTTCGAAAAAACTGACAAAATCGAGAAGCTGCATGAGCTTCTCATTGCAGAAGGAACTGAAAAGACCCTTATATTTTGCGAGACGAAGCATGGTTCCGACAAACTTACGAAAGAGCTTACCGCGCGAGGCTTCAAGGCAGATGCAATTCACGGAAATAAAAGTCAGAATCAGCGTCAACGCGCGTTGAAAAAGTTCAAGCAGGCGGAGGTGGACATCCTAGTCGCGACAGATGTAGCTGCCCGCGGCCTGGACATTGATAATGTGTCACATGTTATCAATTATGATGTTCCTCATACGTGGGAAGATTACACCCACCGAATTGGTAGAACGGGTCGCGGTGGGAATTTAGGAACCTCTGTTACTTTCGTTACTCATTAAGCTGCGTTAATTCTCTCGAGTTATGCCTGAGCGTCTTCTTACAGCTTCTTTTATCCCCTCTAGTAGTTTTGCTTGTGTGAGTATGACGGGCCTTGGATTCTCTATTCCCTCTTGCTGCTGTTTAATGAGGTGATTCTTGCGAATATTTTTTACGATTTCTATTAAATCACCTGCAGTAAATTCTTTCTCATGTAATAGCTTTGCAATCATGTCGATGTCAATATCTGAATCATAATTCTCAACAGCAACTTCAAGCTCGACTGATGGTGTATCTACAGCAGTAACAGCATTCTGCATGGCTATTTCAGCGAGCACATCTCTGAGCGTCTCTTCGCTAGAACGAGGTATGTCTATCCGTAGAGGTACACGCTTATCATTGAACACGTTCGGATCGAGTACTTGGTTAGGGTTGGCGGTAAAAGCAACGAACACATTTGGAATGTCTCTTATTCTGTCCAGACAATCTTTTAAAACAGACGATATGTTTCTTGCCGTTCCATCGTTACCCGGAGTTAGCAGGCCATCTGCTTCATCAAAGTGGATTAGGATTCGCTTGTTTCCAGTCTCTGCATCTTCAACTGCTGCGTCAAATTTCTTTTGAATTTTTTTCGCCCACTCACCTACATTGCCACCACTAATATCACCAAACCGAATTGGTCTTTTCTCCGCCCCGAGGCTGATGGCAAGGGAATGAACAAGGTCTGTTTTACCGACGCCACTCGGCCCTTGCAGTAATACTGCTTGTTCCCTGCTGACGCCGTGTTGAATCAGTGTCGTGTCAGGCGTATTAGCTAGGTGTACGAATCTCTCTAGTTGGGTAACGACATCATTGATACCAATGTATTTTTCAAATGGAGCTTCCTTTTCTGGGGGAGGTAGTTCGAGCAACGGCTTCATACGTAGGTACAGATTATGTGAAGTCGCTTCTTCGCCTGTAACAGCTAGAAGTCTCCCAGATAATGCAGCTAGAAGTGCATTTGAGATAAAGACATGTTCTTTGACGATTTCGGGAACACGGGTGGATTCATCAATTGGCTCACCACAAGGTAAAAGAATTGAGCTTCTGACAATCCACGAATCTAACGATTTTACCATTACGATTGTCTCGGCATCGTCCGGACCACTTACGAGCTTCACCACCTCAGCGCCTATTTCCTCAGGGCCGAGTGCTCCAATATGTCCTTGTTCAACCCCATGAAATATGTTTGAACTAAAGCAGGCTGCAAACTCCTCTGCCTCCGTTGCAGATTCACCAGCTTTTATCTCCGTAGAGATGATCACTGTTTCGTCATCATGAGGACCATCAATAATACTGACGACTGACTCAAGTTGTCTTATGGCGCCTACATCATGAATCTCAAGTAGTGATTGCGCCTCTCCGATATCTAACGTGTCAATGTCATCAGCTAATTCGGGACTATTAACTAGTTGTACATGTTGAATATCTCGCATTCATATATAAAATCAGTTTACAGGTTAATTCACAAGCATAAGTGATTAGTGATTACTTCTTTGCCTCGGGCTTTATGAGCGGCAGGACACGAAGTCCCAGTATCAGCGCCAGTATCACTGCAAAACCACACATGATACTCGGCAATCCTTTAGCAGCAGGTCCATCGAGTAGCCATATAAATGTCGCTGGAATGATAAACGCAGCGTATCCAATACCCAACCATTTTAGTGACTCATGGTTTACTGTTGTCCCCTTACGCCACTGCTGCACACTTCCAAACAGCACATAGAGCAACCAAGCATAGTAATAGGCGAAATAGGTGCCACCTAGGTCAGGTTTCATGGTAAAGATAAGATAGTTCGTGGTGCACTGGTATCCATCGACTGCATTGCCACTAAGAAAAACGACCATCCAAAGTGCTCCCGTTAAATACGCTAATATTTCAATGGCGCCTGCTTTTTTACCTAACAATGATCGGTAGAGATGAACACCGAGGGGTGGGAGAAGCGTAATTGCTGCAAAACCAATGCGTGACCACGTGTCGGAGCCAAGAATCGAGCCCTCGCAAATGCTGTACTCAGCAACCTGAAATACAGCGAGCAGTAAAAGAATACTTAAACCGAGCATCGTAGATGTGTTTTTCGGTACTTTTGCAAGAACGTAGATAGCTAAAAGTAGCTCTGCGACTGCAGTAATTGCCATAACAAAGGGATTAAAGCAGTAAAATGTCCCTGCTCTGTATTTTTTAATCATCTACTCACAGGATATACTGCTTATGTTAAATTACAAAGTGTATGGCAAAGAAAATGCGAAAAATTTTTCATTTCACTGAAGTACTGCACCACCAACATGTGCGAAGACGCATCAACCTGCGAAAATTTGAAGTAACGCTCATTGATCGACTTGTATTTATTGCAGGGCCAATGATTCCGATTGCGATAGCACCGACGGCTTATAACGTATGGGTGCATGGTGCTACAGATGGCATCGCACTCTCTACATGGATAATTCTTTCGTGTACTTCTTTTATAATGGCTAACTATGCAATTCTTCACAAGGATAAGCTCCTTCTCGTGACATATATCCCGCTATTTCTATTGAATGTCTCTGTGGTTATTGGTTACTTTGTTAAGTAGACTTCGCCCGGTGTATATCTTGATGGTTGAGGCCGAAATAGTGGGCTACCTCGTGCCACACCGTTTCATACACCTGCTCTTTAAGCGGTGTAAGATGTCGATAGATATCAACCATTGGGTGCTTGAAGATTGTGATAACGTCAGGAACTTTTAATAATACTGCGCCGTTACGTTGCGTTAATGGTATCCCTTCGTAGAGACCAAACAATGAATCACTATTGCGAAGCTTCAGCTTTACGCGTTGCTCGGGGCTGGGCTCATCCTCAACCTTAAACACGACGTTTTCAAGCTTTTCCTTGTACTGTTCTGGGATGTGCTCAACTGCTTCGGCTACGAGTGCGTCGAAATCAATTTCTTTGATATTAATGGGAACCTGCTTCATACAAACAGTATATCGTCTGAGCATAAACAACTTGGTACGAATTTTAGTAATTGATAAAATACTTATATGTTGAAGCTAATCCTTGCTACTGCTGCAATTGTCGGTTCTGTTTTTGCACTATTCCTGCTTACAGCCCCGGAATCAACGCAGGACACTCGTTTTGAAGCATCGGATACTGTTCCGCTTGATGAGACGGATAAAATCGAAGAAAATGCAGATTTTGACAATAGACCTGCTTTAATAATTGGCAGTAAAAATGCTCCAGTCACATTAGTTGAATACGGCGACTTTAAATGTCCAGCCTGTAACCAATTTCATCACAGCGTCGGTGTACAGCTTCGTGATGAGTATGTCGAATCCGGAGATGTAAAGATTGAGTTTCGAAATTATCCATTCTTGGGGCCAGATTCTGGCTTGGCAGCTAGGGGATCATATTGTGCAAATGACCAGGGTGTTTTTCAGGCGTACCACGACAAAGTGTATGAGTATGTTTGGGAAAAATTCTACTCAAAAGGCAATCTCGGAGCGGAATTCGAGGATATTCTCACAACGGGAACATTGCAAGAAATTATGAAGGACGATATTTCAGACACAGCCACCTTTGCTTCATGTCTTGCTTCAAAAGATTATAATCGTTTCATCGATGCTGATCTGCTACTAGGTGCTGATGATGGCATTACTGGGACGCCCGGGTTTGTTCTAGCTGGCCAGACAATCACTGGACCATCGAACTACAATACATTTAAGACGTTGATCGAGCTAGAGTTACGGAAGCTGTAAATAGTATATGAAAAACAAGATAGAGCTTTTTCTTATCAAGTCGCGGGTATCTGCTACTGGTATTGGTCGAGTGCTCATAAAACCTCACTATTTTCTCGGGACTATCATCTTTATTTTTCTAGCGGCAAACACGATTATCTGGTCGCTTAACTTCGAGCTAGCACGATTCATTATTACAGAACCTGCATTAACAGTCGCAGATAAGCTCAACTTTTTTAGTAGTTCGCTGCGAGACATCTTTACCACCTATGAAAGCAATCAGGCTTTAGGAATAGCGTTATTCTCTGTATTGTTCGGGATTAATATCTCGGTTTTGATCTATGTCTTAAAAAATATTGGATTAAAGAAGATTGCAAAACAGTCTGGCGCTAGCGGTGCAGGTTTGATTGTAGCTATACTCGCCGGTGGTTGTGTTGCGTGTGGGACCTCCCTGCTCGCTCCGATTCTTGTTACGCTTGGTGCAACGAGTAGTATATTCCTGCGCGATGTTTCGTTGTGGCTGCTTTGGGTTAGCAGTGCGCTAATACTTCTATCGTTATTTCAGCTTGGTCAACTAGCCAGAACCGTACAAGCCTAAGAACGGCTACAGTAGTTCATAATTGTCATATTTAGCTTTTGATTGCCTTGCATATCTCGTGTACACTAAGATTAAAGAGATTTATCGAAAGGACGTTGCTATGCGAGAAGCAGCTATAAACTATAAAGATACGGGAGTGTATTGTGTATAAATTAGGCGTGAAAAAAACACGGTGGGATTTTAGTAAATTTAATTCTTTAGCTACTGCAGTACTATTTACTGCATCAATATTTGTTTCTGCGAGCATGGTGTTTATTAATAACACGACTGCCGCCACCGCTTCTGAGGTAGTCTACGACGCCCTACCGTCAGTAACCCCATATAATAATTACCCAAGTTACGGAATGCAGGCGCACAGTATCGAAGAGTACGGAGATCATATCGTACTCGGTGGTAGTAATCGAGTTCTCGAAACTGTCACTTTGACGATGACAAACTGGGCGAAATTTTCGAGTCATTCTTCAGATTCACGGTACAACTCAGATGCATCTAACTGGACTCATCCCATTACAATCAATGTATATAGCGACTCACTTAACACTGACGGTGAACCCGACACACTACTTGCCACAACTACGGAGACAGTAACTATTCCATGGCGACCCGCAGGAGATCCTAGCTGTGGAAGTACGAGCAACGGCGATGGGTGGAAAGACGGTGGAGTTTGTTACGACTTCAGTGGTATCGCGTTTAACGCAGAGTTTGACTTCACGGGTAACGAAGCACTATTAACGGATGAGATCATCGTTACTGTTGAGTACAACACACAGTCACGAGGAGATGCACCGTTGGGTGTCGCTGGCCCTTATAATTCATTAAATTTCACCTTCCCTCCTAGCCAACCAGTGAGTGTTGGTTCGGATGCAGACACTTCAACATCTTTCGCTCGTTCTTCATGGAATACTGGATATTCCAGCTTGACGGAGTTCACCACGATAGCTACCTATGGAAGAACAGCGTTTCAAGTAACGGCAACTGGCCAAACAGAAACCGAGGTAGATGTATTTGGAAATAACGCACCTGCTTATGACGCACCGGGATGGTTATTCAACCGTGACACGTCGACAGCCTCGCCTTTTGAGTTCAATACAGATCAGGCAACGCTTGGTAATGGCGCGCTGTACGTAGAGCCAATTGGTTCAAACCCAAGCGACAAGTTTATTGGTGAGTTGTTTGTTCAGCAGGAGATTGATGACATCTTTTCAGTCAGCTATGACTATCGACTCGGTGACTCAGTAAGTGCTGGTAAGGCAAATGAGTTCTATGCAAATGCGTATGTGAACTTTGATGACAGCAACGATTATGGGCATTGTGTGTACAACATTGTGCCATCAGACGGTTCTGCGGGATGGCATACGGCTACGTTCGATCCGAATATGAGCTATTCAGTGCGACAACGCGGAAGCGCTCCAAGCACATGTCCAGCGACTCCATCTGATCTACCGGATACAGCGGTACTTAGGATGCTTGCAATAAATCTCGGCGATACGTCAACAAGCGACGTTGGTGTGGATGGCTACTTTGATAATGTAGTTGTTAGTACAGTTGATGAGCTGTTAACTTACGACTTCGAACCAGACACAGAAGCTCCACAAGTAGTGTTTACTAGTCCGGTAAATAATAGTACCGTGAACATAACAAGCGTTAAGGGCAGTATTACTGATAATGCTAACGTCACGCAATACAGTTTCAACATATCTGGTCCGTATGGTTGGAGTACAAGTAAGTGGTACCCAAATACAGCTTCTGTGATGTTCGACCTTAATCTTTGTGACGAAGATAGATTAAGTAATTGTGATGAAAGCACGCTACCTGAGGGAGAATACAAGGTTCGCGTTGCTGCTTATGACGGAAATGGTAATAGAGATATTTCTACCAATGTTACATTTGTTTACGACAACACCGCCCCAACCATCACGGTTAAAGACAACTTTGCTGGTGATGACTCAGCTGATCTCTTCAGTGAAGTAAGTTTCAAGCTGTTTGATGAATACAAAGTAGATAAATACACCATCAACGGTATAGAAAAAGACGTTTCAGACAACAAATGGAGCGATGCTAACTTCCAAAACATCAAGAATCACCTTGTCGAAGGCACGAACACATTCGTTCTCTACGACGTAGCCGGTAACTCAACAACCTATGAGTTTACGTATGATTCAGTCGCCCCGAATATCAGTTGGCAGAAGCAGCCACTGTCCCACTACCCTACTGGTGCCGGATTCCACGTACGTCCAATCACATCAGAAGTAGGCACAGTGAAGTCTGTGTACATTGATTCTGTAGACCCAGCCAATCTCTGCTATGAAAAAGACAGTGACCATAAAAACATGGACACGAAGAATACGCACTGTCAGTCTCTATGGGATGGTTTATCTGAGGGTACTCACACATTTGTAGCAGTTTTCACTGACTATGCCGGAAACAGTACGACGAGTGAAAGTAACGAGTTCATTAA
>JAUHXF010000021.1 GCA_030427125.1 bacterium
CAAGGGGAATCTACGACTCACTACGAGCTAAAGGTCAGGCAGTTATGTGGGACGATAACGGCAATATCGGTAAACGTTACCGCAGACAAGATGAAATTGGTACACCGGAATGTATTGTTATCGACTTCGATACGCTCGAGGACGGAACAGTGACCGTACGTGATCGCGACACAACAGAACAAAAACGCGTATCTATTGAAGAACTCTTAGGATAGTCTCATGAACGTGCGCAAGGTAAAGCACACGACGCACATCTGGAATTATTTTGTGTTTTCGTTTGTATTGGTTTTGGCTATTGTATCGTGGCTATTGAGTCGAGGTGACGTCGACGAGTTTGCAGACAGAGCTGAGCCGCTGTTGCTCATTCCGTTTGGGTTGGTGGTGTTGTTCGGTGTATATCTCTTATACCAAGTAATAAGCTATTGGGTGCAACATATCCAAATGAGTGTTCGAAGCAGTGCACTGAAAAAGGCAGCTAAAGCAAAAGGACTTCACAAGACGACTTTCGCGCCGATTGGTAGCGCGTTGTTTACTATCACGAAATATCGTCCGACATTCACGCATAGTTATGTGGGACAAGGGTGGGGGTATACTGACTTTTCATTCAGGGAGTTATCAGATAATTTCAAGCGCGAAATATATACCACCAATACCTACCACTTTGCAGTCGGTGTGTTCGACCTACCGCGAGCACTGCCGAACGTATTTTTTGACTCAAAACATACTGGTAGTCACGAGTTCCAGCTACTATTCTGCGAGGACCAGCGGCATCAGCTTGAGGGAGATTTTAATCTGCATTTTGACACGTACTTTACTGAAGACTACACAATAGATTCGCTGAGCTTCATAACTCCTGATGTCATGCTCGCGCTGAGGGGCGCGAGTAATTACGACATAGAGATATTCAGCAATAAACTGTATCTGATAAATGACCTCGAGAACATGCCTGCGCAGTTAGACGATATCGAACAGAAAGGTAGAGCCATCCGTGACAGCCTACAGCGAAATATTGAACGCTACCGTGACGATCGTTTGCCGTTTAAGCTTGGGAGAAAAACAGTAGATATTTCGGGGTTACTGTTACGTCGTTCATCGAAGAAATATGATGTCATGCTGCTGCTTGGTATGTTAACTGCATCTATAGGCGGGCTCTTGTTGCTGCTGACTCAGAATAGGGAAGTGAGCGCATATCTGATGATTCTAGGGCTCGGAGTATCAGTGTATGCGATAACGTATATTGTTGAAGTGCGTAGAACAAATCGAATGCTTAAGGGTTAAAAATGGAAGAATCACTACAGTTTCTAGAAAAGATAAATGTACCGTATGAGCTGGTTGAGCACAATGCGGTGTACACAATCGAAGAGGCGATGGCCGAGCCGGCACTCAGCGGCAGGAACGAGATAAAAAATCTCTTCATTCAAGACGATAAAGGCAAGCGGCAGTACCTCATCGTTATGCCCGGTCTTAAAAAGCTGGATTTAAAAAATCTTGCCAAAGACCTTGGTGAGAAAAAAGTACGATTTTGTAGCGCAGAGAAAGTAGAGCGTATGCTGGGTGTGAAGCCTGGGTCAGTGTCACTATTTTGCTGCCTGAATCCGAGCTCTCATCATGTAAAAGTTGTTCTCGATGAAGATTTGCTACATGAAAAGGAGCTGGGCTTTCACCCGGTAGTGAATACAGCTACCGTATTTATTTCTGTGGATAGTGTCAGAAAAGTACTATCAGTATTATCGCAAGATTACGTTATACAAAGGCTCTGAGCAGGGTATACTGTAGCAATGCGAATTTTCTATACAGATGGTAGTTGCAGTCCGAATCCTGGTCCTGGTGGTTGGGCTGTTATCGAAGATAGTAAACCAGTTGCTACAGGTTCAGAGCCTGATTCAACAAACATCAGGATGGAAGCTCGGGCGCTTATTGCAGCCATGAAATTAGCTGATGGTAATCCGTGCAAGATTCACACGGACAGTGAATTCTGGATAAATGTTATTACGAAGTGGGCGCCTGGTTGGAAAGCAAAAGGTTGGAAGAAATCAAGCAAAGGCGAGATTCAGAATCTAGATCTCGTGCAAGAAGCACTTGAAGTGTATGAGGCAGGGCAGGTAGAACTTATCTGGGTGAAAGCACATGTCGGTCACGATCAGAATGAGCTAGCTGACGAATGGGCTAATATTGCTCGTAAAAAGGCTGTATAGTACTACGTAGCCTAAAGAGACTTCATCATCCGAGACAGATGTCCTACTGAGTGTGTATTGCCGATATGAGCATTGACAGCTGTGGGGGTTATTGTCATGCCATCTTCTTGTAGTTGCTGAATAATAAGCCTAAGTTCACTAGCTTCCATTCTCGTACTCCCTTGACTGTATAACGCATGACGCTCCAGGGCAGATTTCACGAGCGTTTCATCTTGTGTAAGCTTCGAGGCACGTGCGAGGCCTTTCTTGCGCTGTGACGAAAAGCGAGGTAGATATACTCCTGAAGTGATGAAGCTAGATAGTATGCGCGAAAATAAAGCATATCTTGGCTCAATAGAGAATGAGTTGACTGTCGCGGTATCATCAGGACTGCGCTTGGTCCTTGTGACACTAAGGACATCGTCTCGCTCAAATAACCGTAGATAAGCCTCTAGTGTTGTCTCCTCTAAGCCCAGCATTTGTATGGACTGATTTTTATATACATCGTCAGAAGTAGGCTGATTGTCGGCATCTACCATATCATCAAGTAGCGCCAGCAACAGAGCTCTAGATAGTGGTCCTTCGAAACGCTGACTAGAGCCCACATCATGAAGCCTTCTGGACTGGCCAAACACTTTTGACGGCACAACATCGTGTGTAGATGCGCCTTTAATTATCAAATATGCAAGACTGGCTGCAGTTTCTCCACGGTCAGTAAGCACAAACTTTCTCCCTTGCTTTTCGAGTAATTCGTAGTCGTGCGCTTTTCTATACAAGCGCTTGGCAATGTCAGGACCGATGTCATGAGGTTCACCAGAGGCATCAGAATGTTCACCTGCAAGTTTCACCAGGTCAACTGCAGACGATGGTCCTTCTGCAGCCATGCAGAGCATGAGGGAACCAAGGTCAGCAGAACACAAACTAAACGAGGCATTGACTTCGTGTTCAGTTAATTTCTCAATATCAGCAGGATATATCATCTATTAGAGTCAGTTCTTGGTTTAATTCGTAAAGATACGAGGCATCACAACCTCCCACTCGTTTACGCTATTTTTTACTTTTCTTGGTACTTTTCTGACCGGGAGCAATTCGGGAAAAAGCGTCATAAGATTTCTCATTGTTACATGGAAAATTTCTCTTGTTTGACCAATGGAACCAGCAAGGTCGTTCGTGTCTACAAGAGACCCCTCCGGATGAGAGGCTAGAAATTCTCTCATAGCCCTAAGGTGATGGAGAAGCGCGGGATTGAAACTTCTATTCGAAGAGACAATGCCTTTCTTAAACAAATGAGCAAAGATTGAATTTGAGCTGGCGTCATTCAGTTTTAAAAGCTTCTCAAAGTCGACCGTACCGGATGTGCTCGGATCAGCCATTTCTGTGTGAGCTTCAACCTGTTTAATAAAACTTTCAAGAAGGTCGCCGTACTCTCCTGATAGATGGTATGACAAACCTCGACCGTTACTTTTTCGCGAGCCAATTAGCTGGGCAACCTCGAGTGCTCGTATATGCTTTCGTATACCTGATTCACCCATACCTGTTTTTTCTTCTAATTCGGGTATTAGTTTGCGTGAGTCGATTCCGCATCCATTGGCGCTAACAACTGATCTTCCTAACTCATATCTAACTGAAGTTCCTGGAGCCATCATTTTAGTCTTGTCGCCATGAGCCCTGAATTTAGAGGTCAAGGACTGTACGAAAATTGGAGTAGCTCTAGTTAGATCTAAAACGGTACCCGCCAAAGAGGCGCTACGAATTCCAATATCTTCAGTAAGCACAGCTACTTTATGTCTTGATAATGCATCATGATCAATTACGGCCTCACTTGTTGATTCGAAAAGCAGTCCAAGGCGAGCAGCGTCGTAGACAGAGTGGTCTGCGCAGCCGGCATCCTTCATTTCGCCCCATAAATCATCAATCTTTGCGACACCACCAGATAGAAGCAGCATACCCATGGCTAACGCTCTATTTTCCGAGTAAATGCCAGCGAGTGTAAACCCGATGCCATATAGATCTGCATGAGGTTCAGTGCGAATTTCAGGTGCTATTTCAGCCATAAGATGTAGATTATATAATAAAAATACGAAAAAACCATGAGCAAGATAGAAGTGTATAAACCTGCTATGATGTAGTCAATGACTAATCAACAAAAGCGACGACGGTTCTTTCCTCGTAAACGCCAGCAAGCACCGAAGGCGAACTATGCTTTCATTGATGCACAAAATCTGAACCGAGGCACCCAGCACGTCGGCTGGAAGATGAACTGGAAGAAGTTCCGTGAGTATTTAGAGAAAGAACACAATGTCACGCACGCGTTTATGTTCATCGGGTACGTTCCAGATAACGAGGAACTCTACAATCAGATGAAAGAAGCTGGATATATAGTCGTTCTAAAACCAACCGTAGATATGCTGATGAGTGAAGAAGAACTGGCAGACGAAAAGCATGTTACAAAAGGGAATGTAGATGCTGATTTAGTTATGTACATCATGAAAGAGCTTCGAAATTATAAAGAGGCAATACTGGTTTCTGGCGACGGAGATTTTTATACGGTGATCGAGTATCTCAAACAGCAAGGAAAGCTAGGCGCAATACTTGTTCCAAATATGAAGTATTCATCACTGCTCAAGCAGTTTGATAGTATGATAATTCGTCTCGACCAGAAGAGGAGTGAGCTCGAATACAAGATACGACGTCGTCCACCGGCAAACCGAAAACGTAAGAAAAATCACACTAGCAAGCCTGGACAGAATAAGTAGTCTAGGAGATAATTCCTCTAGTTTAATAGGGGATATGCATGGATATAGAAATTAGTGTGCTAGCAGTGCTTCTGGCCTTTGCGAGTAGTATGGTAGTTGGTTTTATCTGGTACGCAAAGCCTGTTTTTGGCGATACATGGATGAAGCTCGTGGGTTTGAACGATAAGAAGGCCCAGGAAGGCATGGCTAAAGCTTTCGTTCCAACGACGGTTGCCGCACTACTGCAGGCATACTTGGTCGCATGTATAGCTTTTGTGCTTAATAGTTTTTATTTAGATATGTCTTGGTTGGCAACAGCAACCTTGGCTGGTATATTGCTTTGGCTCGTCCAGACAACAGCGTTTGTAACGCACGATGCTTTTGAACAGCGTCCGTTGCAGCTAACACTCATTAATGCAGGCAACCAGCTTGCGACCCTGCTTGCAATGGGAATCATCATCGGTCTATTCGAGGTGTAACTTTATAAAAATTTACAACATCTGACAGGTGGTGGCGTCTCTATTCCGTGACGGTTCGTGCGAGCTACGTAGTATTATTCAGAATTATTTTTCCGATAACAGATGAAATAATGTAGGTAAAAATACATCGTGATACTGTCACGTAAGGTATATATTCTTCACTATGGTTGATAAAATTACTCCGCACGTACCAAAACTACAAGATTACCGGCTCGAATTGACTCGAGTTGATCAGCACCCTTCAGATATCGAAAAGACAGAAGAGAGACTTGCATTGCTACGCTCTCTGCGAGACGCATTAGAATCTGACGCATTACCAGAAACTGATGAAGGGCTTCGCGCTTGGGCCACCGATAAAGTTATGCTGTGCAACATTCTTCACACGGATGGAGACACAGCTTCGTCTGTGGGCTTTGCTTACACAGAAGGCGATAAGGGGGCACGACAGGTGATCATTGAAGCCAGCGAGGTGGCCCAGCCGGTAGTCGACGAACTGCAATTTTCAGCTGAAAGCGCACTAGCCCGCTGGGTGGCAGTTGATGTGTATCGCGATGAACAGGTAAGGCCAGTTGAGGATGTTGCGTCTCCTATTCTTGTAGACGCTGCATAATATCCTGTGCTTTAATTTCTAGTAATGCAGACAACAAAGAACCAGCCAAACATTGTCGTTCTCGGAGGCGGCACTGGTAGTTTTACTATCCTGAACGGCATCAAGCGTTATACATCCAATGTTACCGCTCTTGTGAATGTATCTGATGACGGTGGCTCAAGTGGGTTATTGCGCGATGAGTTGGGTGTGCTGCCACCAGGTGACGTAAGGCAGTGTCTTGTCGCCTTGAGTGAAACGGAAAAAGTCCGCGACCTCTTTACGTATCAGTTTGAAGATGGATTGCTCTCCGGTCACAGCTTTGGGAATCTCTTTCTGAGTGCGGTTGAGAAGATGACGGAGAGCTTCGAGGATGCTATACAGGTAGCTAGTGACGTATTGAGAATCTCAGGCAAGGTCATCCCGATAACATTAGATAGCGTGAAGCCCAAAGCAGTATTGCCGAACGGTCAAGTGACTGAAGGTCAAGATGCGATTAGTTCGCTTAGAACTGGCACTGAGCGACCAGAGATAAGCCTAGACAAGAAAGCACTGATAAGTGACTCAGCAAAGAAAGCAATTAAAGAAGCCGACGTAATTGTCATCGCGCCAGGGAATCTATACGGAACGATTGCGCCTATGTTGCTCGTGGACGGTGTGTCTGAGGAGCTCAAGAAGACGAAAGCAAAGGTTGTGCAGGTGACAAACCTTGTGACGAAGCAAGATCAAACAGTGGGCTTTCTCGTTGGTGACTTTGTGATGGAGGTTGAACGACTAATGGGCGAGCAAGGTGTTGTTGATTTTGTTGTCTTTAACACAGATGAACCAACCAAGAAGATGCATGAACGATACGTAAAAGATGGTGAGCACATGCTTGAGTTTGATCTTAATCGCTTACATCACTCTGATTTCAGGGCAATCGGTGCACCGCTTGTTGACAAGTCACCCTTACATCAAAATTCTAATGGGAAGAGCGCTGCCAATAGAACATTCATCCGTCATGACGCTGATGCTATCTCCCGCGAGATCATGAAGATATACTTCTCTTAGAATCAAAGCCTGCTACAATAGCTGTAAATGAATAAACAAAAACTTACAGAAGAAAATGTGTTTCCAAAGGATTTCATGTGGGGTGCATCTACTGCTTCGCATCAGGTAGAGGGGAATACGTACAATCAATGGACTGTGTGGGAGCTGCAACATGCTCGTGAGCAGGCAAAGAACGCCAAGCGTAACGTTGGCTGGACGCCGAAATGGGAAGAGATAAAAGATCAAGCAGAGAATCCAGAGAACTATCTCTCGGGTGTCGGGGTGAAGCATTATGAGCTGTACAAAGATGACTTCAAGCTGATCAAGAAACTGAATCATAATGCCTTTCGATTCGGTGTCGAATGGTCACGAATTGAGCCAGAAGAGGGAGTGTGGGACGAAGAGGCGCTGCAACATTATCGAGACTATTTTCAAGCATTGCTTGATCAAGGGACTGAGCCAGTTTTGAATCTGTGGCACTGGACGATGCCGGTCTGGTTTACGGATATGGGAGCTTTCGAAAAAAGAAAGAACATTAAGTATTTCAAGCGGTTCACGCAGAAAGTGTGTGAAGAGTTGCCGATTAAAAAACTGAAGTATGTTATTACGGTTAATGAGCCAAACGTCTATTCGAGTTTTGGCTATGCAACGGGTGAGTGGCCGCCGAATAAAAAGAGTTGGTTCACGTTCATTCGAGTCTATTACAATCTGACGAAAGCTCATAAAGCGAGCTATAAAGTGCTGAAAAAACACAAGAAGTCATTGCAGGTGGGTGTGGCAGCACAGCTAGCGAATATTCAGCCAAAACGTCCTCATCATCTGTTCGATAACCTCAGCACGAAATGGATGCGCTATTTTTGGAATTGGTGGTGGTTGAACCGGATAAAAAGGTATCAGGACTATGTTGGGTTTAATTATTATTTCACTGACTATTATTCGTTCAAGCAGTATAAAGGCAAGAAAAACCACCTTTTTCACCAGGATAATCCAAACTTACCAAAGAATGATCTCGGCTGGTATATGGAACCTGAAGGCATCCATCCGCTGTTGGTGCGTGTTTGGGATCACTACAAAAAGCCAATACTCATAACGGAGAACGGGCTTGCTGACAAAGATGATGAGCATCGTCGTTGGTGGATAGAGGAAACAATTATCGCCATGGAGCGTGCTCTCAGCGAAGGAATAGATATAAAGGGGTACTTCCATTGGAGCTTGCTGGATAACTTCGAGTGGGCGTATGGCTGGTGGCCAGAGTTTGGACTTGTTCATGTCGATCGCAAGACGATGAAACGTACTATTCGACCAAGCGCTAAGTTCTACGCTGAAGAGATAGCCAAGCGTTCACAGGCAAAATAGCTCTAGTACAATATTGACTTTTAAGCACAAACGTGATAGTATAATTGGGTTATGTCAGAACAACAAAGAACACGACAGCACGGAACACCAGCACGAACACCTGAACAGCAACCATCTCGGGACGGTGTTGATAGAAGTGCTGACGCCCTAGCTCTTATTGACGACCATTATAGTAAATTTCCACGACAACATCGTGATGCACATTCAAATAGTACGCATCGAGCTCCAAGACGTAAATGGACTGATGATCAAGCAAGTATTAATCGTGCAATTGACAAACAGCTAAGACAGCCGAACTACGCTCGTAGACGTGGATTGGTTTTCGGGGGTCTTGCAGTAGCAGCAGGGTTAACTCTACTGGCGGCGAATCATCTTGAAGACGATGATTCATCTGTCAGTGCTCGAGAGACAACAGCTATTGAGAAAGAAGCATTCCAGAATCCTAAAGTGGGAGAAGGTACACTTGTAATCGGACCAGGTGCAAACGTTCGACACGAGCCAATTATTAGGCAAGCTGACGAGTCTGCTGGCTTGTTTGATGAAGATGTAGATCCTGCGTTTACCCTGAAAGAAGGACAGAGTATTCAAGTTGAAAATATGCTTGTTGGTGGCGCCAATGACGATTGGTTCGGCTTTGAAGTCAACAACACGGATGGTATTGAAGATGGAATTTATTGGATAGCCGAAAGTCTTACTCGTGATTCAGATGAAAATGGAAGGAACTATGCGTCGTTGCTTCAGCCAATAGACGCTGCATTGGCCGGCGAGACAACTTTAACTGCAAGCGTGCAGGAAACTCAAGATGGAACACAAACTATCGTGAGCGGAACCGGTGCGCCTGTCGGTCAGGCAGTCATGACTGGTTTCGACCAATAAGTTAAGTATAAAGAATATACAGCCTAGCGTTGTGGATAAGTAGACCTACACTACATGTGTGGGTCTTTTTCATTACTGTGGATAAGTGGGTAGTTATTAGTAAAAAAGTGGGGAATTGGGGGTTGTCGTGGGTTTCAGTGGGTAGTATTCTAGTGTCAGTGGGTAATAAAGAATCAATTAAAAGAAGTTGGTTCGACGAAAAACAAAAACTCCCGCGATTAAAAAAACAATA
>JAUHXF010000005.1 GCA_030427125.1 bacterium
CGCCGGCATGGCAATTTGCGCTTGAGTCGCTAGTGCAGCTTATGGCGCCGTTCGCACCTCATGCTGCCGAAGAACTTTGGCGAGACCTGGGACATGACGACTCTGTCCATATCAGCCATTGGCCAGAGCTGGATAAACAGTATTTGGTTCAGGACACGATGACGCTCGCAGTGCAGGTAAATGGCAAAGTACGCGCAGAGATTGAAGTTGCTGCCGATGCTGAGGAAGAAGCAATAAAGCAAGAAGCGCTATCTCAAGAAAACGTACAAGCTCACCTCGATGGAAAAGAACCGAAAAAAATCATATACGTACAAAACCGGTTAGTAAGCGTTGTTGTTTAATCTGTTGATTGTGAAGATGGAGCGACGTCTACGCCTGTTAACTCGTGAATTTTTCTGATTTCTATGTCTCGAGTTGATGTGTCGTCAGGAATTTCAGCATTTGAGTAAAATCGAAAACATCTTGTTGAAGCAACAATAACGTCTTCTGGAGTTATTTCTTCAGTTTTTGCCAACTGATTTGCATTGTAATCTATGCAGCTTTCAATCCTCCGAAGATTGTCGTGCCGGGCATTTCTTGCTTCAGCGGTAGCTGTGTAGGCTCCTAACGCAGCCCAAAGTCCAAGACATGTCAGCCCGATGGTTGCTTTGAGCCTTGTTGGGCGACTTCTTTCAGCTACTGAGGGCATGCTGTCTAGGTATAATCTTCCCATTTTATCATAATAACATCGAAATACTAAATTGTCAATATTTACAGCTTGAGCTTCTTGGTTCTTCAGGGTATAATGGACGTAATCAATCTACAAATTAAAGGGAAGGAGAGCACGCTATGGGAAAACCAAAGAAGCGAACTAGTGCTCGCAAGACGGGACTTCGAAGAAGTCACATCGTTCTTGATCTAGCTAAGAGAGTAAATGCAAAATCGCCTGTGAAAGCTCGTACAACAACGAAGCAATCAGGTAAAAAGCTCAGTAAGTCAGCTGCAGCTAAATAAGCTAATTTAACAATTTATCAACTTCAATAAGAGAAAGGTGCCATGGCCTCAAATCGACATTTGGGAAGAATCGTCGCTCTACAGACGTTGTATGAGCTAGACTTTCGTATTGAAGTTGACGAGAAAAATGTTGATATTGAAGACGTCATCAACCGAAATATTTCTCGCTATAGTGAAATTGTAGATGATAAAGAATTTATCGAAGCACTTATCCATGGCGTATTGAAAGACGGTGCGAAGCTTGATGAGTTTATTCAACCACTTGCTCCAGAGTGGCCTCTAGAACAGATTGCACGAATTGACCGTACTATTCTCCGTATGGGTGTATGGGAGATGAAAAACACAGCAGATGAAGTGCCTATTAAGGTGATTATCAACGAAGCGGTTGAGTTGGCTAAAGGCTTTGGCGCTGATAACGCAAGTAAATTCGTAAATGGCGTGCTTGGAACAGCTGCCAAGAAACTGGGTCTAGTTGATGAGAAAACAGATAAGAAGTCTGAGGTGAAGCCTGTCAAGAAAGCAGATAAATCATGAAAAGACCGAAGCCGCTAAAGGCGTTTAAGAAGATAGTGAACAAAAAGCCATCAATTAGTGAAGTGGTGCGCGAGCCTACTGCTGGAGGTGTTGTATGGCGCCGTAATAAAAAAGGCGGTATTGAAATCCTGCTCATTCAAGACGCCAAAGATCGCTGGACAATTCCCAAAGGGCACATTGAAGAGGGGGAGACGGCAAAGCAAACAGCTGAACGAGAGATAAATGAAGAAACCGGCCTTAAAAAGATGACCATGCAGCCTTGGTTAGGGAAGATAAACTTCCGCTATCGCCGCCAACAAAGTCTCGTGCTTATGACGACTGATATATTTCTTGTTCGGGCTGAAGGTGATACAGATGATATAAAGCCTGAAGAGTGGATGAAGGGCATAAAGTGGATGCCAACTAATGAAGCTCTAGAAAAAATTGAATACGACGATATTGGTAAGTTGATTCTTCTTGGTCTAAAAAAGATACGCCAGGGGAATCTGTGATAAAATAGCACTACTAAATTATGAAAGGATTTAGTGTTTACTAGATAGAACTCAGTATAGAAATGCTGCTTGCTACCTACTAATCACTTCGAAGAACTAATGATACAAACAAAACCATATGCTGATTTTGCCGATGCTGTATTGCAGGTTAAATTCGACGATATAATGCTACTCGTTACGGCATTTACACACAGAAGCTACGTAAACGAGCATAAAAAATCAACAAAAGAACATAATGAACGTCTTGAGTTCCTCGGCGATGCTGTGTTAGAGCTGGTTACAACGAGGTTTCTTTTCGATAACCACGATGACCCAGAAGGTGTATTGACGAACTGGCGGAGCGCTCTTGTTCGAACAGAAAGTATCGGTGAAGCAGCAGCAAAACATGATTTTGAACCGTTATTGCGGCTGTCTCGTGGTGAGAAGAAGGCATCTTCAGAGCGGGCACGTCTGCAAATCCTCGCTAACGCTTACGAGGCGGTGATCGGAGCTCTCTATTTGGATCAGGGATATGATGCTGCAAAAGAGTTCATTGAACGAACACTACTCGTTACGTTTGAAGAGATCCTTGAAACTGGATCATGGCAGGATCCGAAGTCGCAATATCAAGAACACGTGCAAAGCGAAGAAGGTTTTACGCCGCAGTATCGAGTCCTCGAAGAAGAAGGTCCTGACCACGATAAGGTGTTTACTGTTGGAGTATTTGTCGATGATGATTTGCGTGCGAAAGCTCAGGGGCCATCAAAGCAGTCGGCTCAAGTCGCCGCAGCTCAAAAAGCATTAAAACGCGATTAGGATTGACTTTTTTCACCTCTGTTAGTATACTATTCTTCAACATCAAATAATTTCAGAAACATCTGCTATTACCACACCTGCAGAACGTCTGAGGGAGAAAATTCGATACATGCTAGCTATTCGTATGCAGCGAACTGGTCGTAAAGGTCATCCTGAGTTCAGAATTATTGTTCAGGAATCAGCCTTAAGCCCGACAAGTGGACGCGTTGTTGCCCGCATTGGTCATCACAACCCACACACTAAAGAAACCGTTCTTGATACGGAGAAGGTTTCATTTTATCTAGAAAATGGCGCACAGCCATCAGAGCGAGTCGTAAAGCTCCTCAAGGATCAAAAAGTCAAGCTTCCTAAATGGGTTGAAGAGCTCGACACGAAAAAAGAAGGTAAGATTCGCAATCCAGAAAAACTTCGACGCAATCAACCCGAAGAGCCTGCCGAAGAAGAGGCACCAGCTGAAGAGCCAACTGAAGCTACAGAAGAGAAGGTGGAAGAAACTCCTGCTGAAGAAAATACCGAAGAGACTGCAGCAGAGGATGCTCCAGCTGAGACTGAAGAAAAGCCTGCTGAATAGCAGCACTCACTGTAATTAGACTTGAAAACCAAATAAGGAGAAATTCCATGTCAGAAAATACTATTGATCAGCAATTTGTTGAATATGTTGTTAAATCACTCGTCGGCAACCCAGACGATGTCATCGTAGAGCGTACGGTTGATGAAAAGGGAGTGCTACTGCTTCTTACGGTCAACCCAGAAGACCTGGGTCGTGTTATCGGTAAACGTGGTGCTACTGCACAAAGCCTACGTACACTGCTACGAGCGCTAGGTACAAAGCAAGAGGCACGATTCAATCTGAAGATTGTTGATAACGGCGAGCCAAAGCCTGAGCGTGAAGACAAGAACGGCGACGCTGGGTCTGCGTGGGCATCATCACCTTCAAGCACATCTGATGCAGATGATGCATCAGATGAGTCAACAGAAGCAAAAGTTGATGCGACGGAAGAAACAGAAGAGTCAGCAGTAGAGCGAACACGACGTGAGCTTGAAGATTTAGACGATTTGGATGTTTAAATAAACACTTGCGTGATATATATCACTCTGCTAAGATAAGCGTAAGTCGAATAAAACAAAAACTATTACGACTGCGAGATTCCTCCAAGAATAAAAACTGGACAACTCTTTATAGGGCTCATGCGAGCTGACTACGAAAGTAGTTAGGAGCCTTATGTGTTTATGAAAGCGCTAGGAAACTAGCGCTTTTTTGATGATAGTCTAATAACGTTTGGAGCTAATGTGACAGCTCTTCGTCTTCGTCTTGCTTGTTCACGAGCTATTTCGCGGTCAAGCTCTTCTATCTTAATGTCCGGATTGGGTTCTAGGCCTTGTGCCCTGCGAACTAATTCTTCTAGCTCTTGTTCATCTTCAGCTGAATACTGGATAGCTTTTTGTATCGTATCAATCGATTTATGGCTGAACGGTATCTCAAAAACATTACAAGAAGGATGTATGTCGTCATCAGCTTGATCAACTTTAGCTTCAAGCATAAACCCCCAATCAGCAGCCTCTTCATCCCCAGTTAATAAACCAAAACGAGTGACGCTATACGCATCGCGAACAGAAATAAAAAGACGTTCACCTCGGAGTTCCATGATATAATAATGACATAAAAATGATAATTGCGCAATTTTACGAAAGGAAAAGAGCAGCCGGCAGAGACGATTCATTCGACTCTCCCGCGCGATGAGAAAAATCGTAGGTTTGTCTCGTTAGCCGCAAGTTGTATGAAGATACAAGTAATCACATTGTTTCCGGAGATGTTTGAAGGCGTATTGAACACGTCTATGCTCTGGAAGGCCAAAGAGCGTTCAGGTGTCGAATATGAGCTAATCAATCTGCGTGAATTCGGGATTGGTCCGCGCAAGCAAGTTGATGACCCTCCGTACGGAGGCGGAGATGGTATGTTGATGCGTCCTGAACCTTTAGTCGCTGCGATAGAGCATGCAAAAAAGCAAGATCCAGATGCAATTGTTCTGCTGCCTACTCCAAGAGGGAAGGTCTATAAGCAGTCTGACGCGAAAAGGTTGGCTGCAGGTGACAGCGGACTGATAATTGTATGTCCGCGCTATGAAGGGTACGACGAGCGTGTGACAAAGTGGATTGACGAGCAAGTCTGTATTGGCAACTACGTCTTAACCGGCGGTGAGTTGCCGGCGATGATTGTCATAGACAGTGTCGTGCGGCTGCTCCCAGGAGTTCTTGGCGGTGATAAGTCAGCTGAGATTGAAAGCTTTCAGGATGATGATGTGTCAATTGAGTTCCCACAGTATACTCGTCCGGAGGAATTTAAGGGGATGAAAGTGCCGGACGTATTGCTATCGGGGCATCATGCCAACATTGAAAAATGGCGTAAGGATAATCAAAAGTGAGTAAAATAGTAGACATGACATCTCGACTGCCGGAGTTAGAGTTAACGCCAGATACGCTACACAAAGCTGTTAAGTCGAGAGAAACAGGCGACAGGGTTGAGAAATCAATACGGTGGTTGACTGGAATTGAGACATATCGAGTCCCTATGATGACTGCGGTAATTGGTTCTCCTCAGGAAGAGGCAAGTCAATTTGGCACTTGCGAACTAAAGACGATTTCTACCGGCTCAGGAAATAGGGTGACCTTCCTGACGGTTAGTCCGGAGTTTCCGATGTTTCTAGAGAGTCAGGGAATAGGACGGCAACAATCACTCGATACGGCTGCAATAGTAGCAAGAAGCCTTGAGGCATTACACCAGCTTGTTCTGAGGTCGCCAAGTGCATCAAATGCATTTTTGGATCTAGCAGAACAGTCTGGTATCCGAGAGCGGTATTGGAGTTCTGATGCCCGTCTTGCGCAAATCGGTATGTATCGAGCGTCAGCAGCCATAGGCTTACATGCGTGCGGAATAGACTTTGATACCACTGTCCAACCTCCTCATCCCGGGCATATTGCGGGGTTGATGAATCCGCTTAAAACATCATAGCTGTTATACTATTTCTGAAAGAGGTAAATAGTATGTTGAAAAAATTTATAAAGCCAGTTTACGCACACTGCGACGTGCCGTGCGGGATTTACGAGACTGATTCTATGATGCATGCTGCTGCTACGTGCAAGCGTATGATTGAGAAGTATGAAGAGTTAAAAGATGATTTACATGATCACGAGAATAAAAACCAATTTTTTCGGATTATTATGACTAAGGAAAAGCATGCACAGAAGTGTAAGGACGAACTCTATCTGCTTTGGAGCGATTATTTTAAGCCAGAACACCTAGAGAAATACCCAGATCTGCATGACAAATTCTGGATGGCAACGAAACAGTGCGGCAAAGTAAAACAGAGTCTATCATTGGAAGCATGTGACAAGCTTGTCGAGATGGTCCATGATATTGCTCATATGTTCGCTGACTCAAAAAAATAGATGTGGTTTATTAGGCGAGTTGTCGGCAATAGCATGAGTCCAGCTCTCAAGGAGGGTCAGCTCGTTTTATTCTCGCATGCACGTGATTACAAACAGGGGCAAGTAGTGATAGCGTACTATCACGGTAGGGAGATTGTGAAGCGTATACACGACTATAAAGATGGGCTCGTCTACTTAGTCGGAGACAATGAGGATCAATCAACAGACAGTAGAGAGTATGGCTGGTTAGTTGATAGGCATATTCGCGGCAAACTTGTGTGGCCTCGAGTGTAATCTAGAGTAATTTTTTCTCGCGGAGATATAGGTATGCGAGTGTACCAGGCAACAAAGGCTGCCAATACGTAGCAACACGGAACAGTACAGCTATAGATGCTGCTTCGGTGGCGGGTAGGCCGAGGACGATGAATGCAGCAGTAATACCCGCTTCAACACCGCCAACTCCACCAGGAGTCGGGAAGATACTTCCAATAACTACCCCGAAACTCATCGCAACGAGTGCGTCCGTAATGCTGATGTTTACACCAAGTGCAAAGGCGCTAAAATCAAGCATAAATGTGTGAAGTAGTGAGATTGTTAGTGCGATGATCGCGACGCCAACGACATGTTTAGGTCGCCCAATAAAATTCCGTAGTATTTTTCGCCACTGCCTAGATGTTTTCAGTAATTCTTTACGCGTACCACGGGCGTGAAATAACCATTGCGTCAGAACGACGAGCGCAAAAATAATAAACAGCACGATAAAGATCTGATCTGATGAGATACTATCTGTTAGAATTTGCGTTGTTTCGGGCCTGATAACAAGAACAATAAGTAGCAGTAATGCGTTTGAAGCCATGCCGAAAATGTTATTCGTAAGTACTACGCCGACAGATTGCTCGATAGTTAATCCAGTCTTTTTTAAATGTAGCGCACTTATACTTAGGTTCCCGACACCACCTGGAATAATTCGTCCAGGTCCTGACCCTGCGAGGTGAGCAAGCGTTGTTGTAACTATTTTTAGCCTCTTTGGCTTAGGTGAAATGAGTTTATAGCTAATAGCCGTAAGCGGTAGTATAAGCCAAAAAAGTCCCAACAGTGATGCAAACCATAACACTTCAACTTCTAATACCGTAAGAATTGATTCATTTAATATATCTCGCTGTGCAACTATATACGCCATTAAGATACCCAAGCCAAAGAACTCGAGTATAAATCTTTTCTTTAAATGCGGATGATGGTTTTTGTGTATGAGATGTTTCAAAACATAAGCAGTATAACAGATATGAAACCAAAAAACCGCCTCTTAAAGCTCTGGCTTTTGACGCGGTTATTTGGTTAGGCTACAGTTACTTGCGGGTAAAAGGCGACAAAATTTGCAAATTTCTTGCCTACTTTTTCTTCCGAACCACTTTTTGGTTCTGCATAATACCAAGCGAGGTTGGCACCTCTAGTGTCACCATCAACAAGATTGTAGTAGTTGGCAGTACCTTTCCAGAAACACTCGGTTGTCAGGTCTGACGCTTCAAAAAACTCTTTTTTGATAGATGCGGGAGGGAAATACCAATTTCCTTCAATGAACACCAACTCATCTTGGTCTGACTCGGCAATTACTTTTCCGTTCCAGGTTGCTGTTTTTGCGGCCACTACGATAGTCCTAGCACAGAGTCAATTTTAGCTCGGTCGAAGCCGAGAATGCCTTCTTGTTTGCCGTCTTCTGTTTCAATGATAGTGAAAGGCACGCCTAGTTGACCGCTTTTTTCGTAGAGTTCGCGAGCAATAGCTTGATCTTCATCGGCTGCTTTATTATCAAAAGAAATATTTTTCTCTGTTAGGTAGCTTTTAAGCATTTTGCAGAAACCGCATGTTGCGGTGCTATAGATTGTTATTTTAGGTTGACTCATGTTTTCCTCCTATTTTGCTATTGTGCTTAGTTTTTGGACTATTTCATCATCATTACGAAGTACGTAACAAATTTTTTGACCCATCCGCTCTTTGTCGACAAGTCCAATCATCTCGAAGTTTCTGAAGTGCTGTGATACAGCCGACACAGAAATGTTGAGTTCATTCGCTATTTCACTCACGCACATCTCACGTTCGCTCATCAGGAGCTTGAAGATTCTGTAGCGCGTTTTATCACCGAGAAGTTGCATGATATGAACGGCACGTTCTTCTTGGGTGGACAATTGTGATGGATTTATTGTTTGTTCCATGTTAGTATTTTAGCAAACACTTAAATATATGTCAAGGTAGTGTTTTATACTGGAAGTATCCATAACTATAAGTAAGGAGCGGTATGAATAAAAGCATATTGATAGCAGTACTCGTGGCAATAATGATTGCGACCGGTGCGTTTGTGTTTATTAATAGAGATGAAGACATAACTGAACAGGCGTCACAGCAGTCAAGTCAAAGTACGCTAGAAGCAGAAAATAAATCCACAGAACAAACACCAACCACACAGTCAGAAAATTCTGGCTCATATGTAGCATATTCTGACGACGTAATCGCACAAGCTGCAGATACTGAACGCGTGTTGTTCTTTCATGCTGAGTGGTGCTCTGTATGTAATTTCTATGAGGGGCAAATTGAGAAGAATGGTGTACCTGAAGGAATTACCGTCATTAAGGCTGACTACGATACCGAAGATGCGCTCAAGGACCAGTATGGTGTAACGGTACAGTCTACATTTATATGGCTTGATGAGAATGGTGAGGCTCGACAAAGCTGGCCGTTTGCGAACGGTCTACAATCGGCAGATGATTTATTCGCTATCGTTCAGGCTGGCTAGACATGGAACTGCAACTACTCTTTGTTTCATTCATCGCAGGCGCATTAACAATTCTTGCCCCATGCATATTTCCACTCCTACCAATCCTAATCGGAACAAGCGCAGACGGTAAAGCTGATAGAAATCGAGCCTTTACCGTCATTGCGTCGCTACTCATTTCCATAACTGTTCTCACACTTGCTATTCATGGTACGTCCAACTTCTTTAATCTCAATGAGGGTGTACTTCGCGGCGTCAGCGCAACGATTTTAGTGCTTGTTGGGCTTGTGATGGTGTTTCCAAAAGTATGGGATTCTATAAGCGCAAAATTCGGCATTAGTACTTCAAGCAATAAGCTCCTCGGAAAAGCAATGAGCAAGGGTGGTAGAGGTGGAGACATTTTGATTGGAGCTTCACTCGGTCCGGTATTTTCGAGCTGTAGTCCTACCTATGGAATAATCATTGCGACCATCCTGCCTACAAACTTCGCAGAAGGGGTGTTTTACCTGTTGTGGTACATACTTGGTCTCGGACTCATGTTCACCCTAATTGCTGTACTTGGAAATAAATTCATATCTAAGATTCAATGGGCTACAGACCCCGATGGTTGGTTTAAGCGGGCAGTTGGCGGACTATTCTTGCTTATTGGTGTTGCTGTCCTGTTCGGTTGGGATAAAGATTTTGAGGCCTGGTTACTGCAGTTTGATTTCTACGATAATCTAGTGCAATTTGAGCTTGATTTGAATGAGTAAGAAAAGAAGCCTCGCCCTCGTAGTGGCTATTGTTGTACTGTGCGCGCTCCTCGTGTATGGGCTAGAAAGTACCCGAGATTCGAAGAGAGAGGTGTATGTCGTACCGCTTGGGGGGTTATCTTTGGCTGTGCCGCTTGATTATGAAGCAGGTGAATATGCAGTGCCCGATTCGGATGTCCGAGTGGTTATTTCCAACGAATCGGTTTCGGCATTCTGGGGAGATATACAGCTACCCGGTTCATATGAGTCTTTGTCTGAATGGACAGACCAACATCAAGATTCTGGTTTCGTCTTACCGAGAAACTAGACTACGCATATAATGTACGTATACTAGAAGCTAGATATATGAGTAAGAAACTAATAATTGTTTCAACGCGTTTGCCAGTCACCATTAAAAGAGTTGATGGGAAATTGCAGTTCACGCAAAGCAGTGGAGGCCTAGCCACTGGTGTATCAACAGTGAGTAGAAATCGTGATAGTGTTTGGGTTGGATGGCCTGGTATCGCAAGCGACGATCTCACTAAGAAGGAAATGCAAGAGATTACACGTAAACTAAAAGAGTTTAAGTGCCATCCAGTATTCCTGACACAGGATCAGGTTGATTTGTATTATTCAGGTTACTGTAATGCGACACTTTGGCCGCTGTTTCATTATTTTACTGAAAATAGTCAGTTTCATAGGCGATATTGGCGTTCGTATCAAGAGGTAAATGGACTATTCGCCGACGAGACACTTAGATTTGTAACAAACGATTCAGATGTATGGGTGCATGACTATCAATTAATGCTCTTGCCGAAGTTGCTGCGTAAAAACCGCCCAAATGCTCACATCGGCTACTTTTTACATATACCATTTCCGTCATATGAAATTTTCCGTTTGCTGCCGGAGCGCAATCAGGTACTTGAAGGTTTGCTTGGAGCAGACCTCATCGGATTCCATACGTATGATTACGTGCGTCATTTTTTGCGTAGCACACAACGACATCTAGGTATTGATAATCAGCTAGGGACGATTTACTACGAGAATAGAAAAATACAAACAGATGCATTTCCTATCGGTATTGAATATGATAAATTCGCTAAAAATCCAAAATCACGAAGAGTCAAAAAAATCACTAAAACACTCGATGTATTCCAAAAGAATAAGAAGGTGATATTAGCTGTCGATAGAACAGATTACTCTAAAGGAATACCTGCAAGGCTAGACGCTTACGAATTATTCTTGGAGCAACACCCTGAGTATCATAACGAAGTTGTATTGCTTTTGCTCGCCGTTCCTTCTAGGGGTGACGTTGAGGCGTACAAAGAATTACGTCAAACAATTGAACAGAAAGTGTCTCGGATAAATGGACGTTTCTCGAGCGTAGATTGGTCTCCAATTAACTACCTACACCAGCATATGGATTTCGATGAACTAACGTCACTATATGCAAATGCCGATGTCATGTATGTAACACCACTACGTGATGGCATGAATCTTGTGGCGAAAGAGTATATTGCAACGCACCATAATAAAGACGGCGTGTTGGTGCTCAGTGAAATGGCTGGAGTAGCGAGTGAGTTGCCAGAAGCACTACAGGTTAACCCGAATAATAAGCAAGAGATCGCCAACCGTCTATTCGACGCTCTCGAAATGCATCCGAAAGAACAGAAGAAACGCATGAAAGCAATGCAGCAGCGCGTGTCTACCTATACAATCGAGCGTTGGGCGTCTGATTTTTTAGAACAGCTACATGCAACCGTTAACACTCCTGTGGATCACCAATTCATGAAGAAAGCAGAAACAAACGAGATAAGAGCGGACTATGTAAAAGCCGACTCAAGACTGCTGCTTCTTGATTATGACGGAACGTTACGTTCGTTTGTAGATTCACCTGATGAGAAGAAGGCCAAGCCGTCTAAGCGCGTGAAAAAAATCCTTAAGGCATTACAGGAAAATAAAAAGAACGAAGTGGTTATTATTAGCGGCCGTCCAAAACGGGCACTTCGTACGTTTTTCCAGAATATTAAAATCGGGCTTATTGCTGAGCACGGTGCGTGGGTGTACAAAGCTGGATCGTGGGTCAAATCCTCCTTAACGTCATCTAAATGGAAAGAGCCATATCTAGATGTATTGAAGCGATATGCAGACAGAACGCCGGGTGCAATCATTGAAGAAAAGGATTACTCGCTTGTGTGGCATTTCCGAAATGTGACGCCTGATCTCGCATTTGTGCGCAAAGAAGAGTTGAAGATGGAACTTCAGAATATTGCCTTTGATGATATTGGTGTATTTGAGGGGCACAAAATGCTTGAGATAAAAGCACAGTCGCTGCACAAGGGTGCAATTGCAACTGAACTGATTAGCGACAAGAAGTGGGATTTTATACTTTGTATTGGTGACGACTACACTGATGAGGATATGTTCCACGTGCTCCCCGAGCGTGCACACAGTATTCATGTTGGCCCTGAGGAGAGTGCGGCAAAACACAACATTAAAGACGTCGATGCCGTATTAGATCTTCTCGAGTTGCTCGAAAATTCAGGTAAATAAAAAGTCGCCATCTGTTATGGCGACTTTTGTTTTTTGTATTGGTTATATTAATCCTTGGCGTCTTCCATTCGGAATACAAGACCATCAGAATTTTCTGCAACAACGTTGAAGATGAATCCGTGGATGTAGCCAATCACCCAGCCAAAAGCGAAGTAGATGAGCGGAAGTACAATGATACTAACGATACCTGCAGTCGCGCCGAATGCAAGACCTCTAAATACGCTATCAGTAGCCTCTGTGTATTCAACAGTTGTGCGTAGGCTGTACATGATTGCAATACCAAGTCCGATAATACTACCGAACACGCCTTCAAACAGGGCAAGCGTAGATGATTTGATACCTGTTATTCGTCTATTTCCATTATTTCTAGCCATCTCTATATCTCCTATTTTTTCTTACTTGATTTAGGTTCTATATACGCGAATGTGTTGTCAAACGCTTCCATCATAAGTGAGTTGATTTGCACTCGTGCCGCAATGAGGCCGCCACCAAACCAGGCGATAAACCATAAGAATGCATCGTCGACTACCGACAGAACAGAACGGATTATGCCATTTTCGTTTAGATCATCTACTGATACCTCGCCAACAAGCAGGAACACGCCAGCAAAAATGAAGCTGACACCAGCAAATGCTGTCACTGTCACGACCAGAGATGTTGAGAGTACTCCACCTGATGCAAGCAGGAATCCTCCGACACCACCTGCAAGTGCAAGTAGGAACATTAAAAAGCCATTATCTCCTAGTCCAAGAGCGATACCGAGATAGCTTAATGCCGCCGCTCCAACCATCGCGGCAATAATGTATACCGCAATCTCATAAAAGATAAATGACAAGATAGCCATAATGACTCCTACGATTAGGGCCATAACGATAGCTATCGCTAGGCTAATTGCGCCGGTACCGAATACGCCTTGCACGCCTCCGAATCCGACCATTACTCCAGCTACCAAGCCGACTATCGGCAATAGTATCCGGAAAAGTTTCAGCCCTAATACTGCTGTCACCCCACCAAGCAGAATTAGCGCCGCTGCTAGTATTAACATGGGCACCTCCTAATTACGGCTTAATAGTAGCACTAAAAATGATAAGTCAAGCACTTTGTAATAAAAATCACACCGTCCTTAATCTGTTAAGTAACTACGATCTAAGACTTGACGGATGTACGTGTCAACACTTGCGAAAAGAGAGTACCTCTGGTTAAATACCTACTAGATGACAACAGCAAATAACAAGACAGGCTATTCAATAGTCAAAAGCCCACAGCAATTATTAATGACGGCTGTCTCGTTTGTCGTGTTTAGTGATTTGGTATTTTTGGCACTGTTGCTACTTATCATCGGCATACGTAATGGTATCGGTGTCGACTCTAGCCTAATTGGTCTAACATCAATATTATTCCTTGTTAAGTCAGCGCTTACAGCAATCGCACTATATCGGCTGCTCCATATATGGCTGGGCGTTTCATATTTTGTCGTGAATAATAAACTATATATAGAAAGCGAAGTACGACAAGTTGATAGTTCAGTTATAGAATTAAAAGACGTGCACAGAGCCAACGCTTCTCGAACGTATCGGGGCTGGAACAAGACAGAATACGGTGATGTTGTTATTGAGTTCAGAACGCGAGCCTCAGATAACAAAGTTACGTTAACTGGCGTTAAAAACCCTGAAGATGTGGCCGCGAAAATTGCTGAAACAGTATGAAGAGAAAGTTCAATTCACTATCTGTTGAGGAAGCAAAAGTCATTAGAAATCGATTCATCGCAATATCGATTGCAACAGTCGTAACGTTGATTATCGGTGTTGTAATGATGCGCTATCTCGAAGGATTACAGACCATAGACGCCTTATATTTTTCAGTTGTTTCATTAACGACAGTCGGCTATGGTGATTTCACGCCAGAAACTACGGGAGGCAAAATATTTGTCATGGCTTACCTACTTGTAGGTATCGCAATTGTTGCTTCGTTGCTCAATAATATTTTGCAAAATGCCATGGCGAAAAGAGTTCTTAAAGAAGACGAAAAGGTCAAACATGATTAATATAAACCCTAGTCAAAAAAGAGCGCTACAGGTTGCGACAATAATTGCGAGCATCGTTGTACTCTATATGTTTTGGCAGTTTTTTGCGGCAATAGTCGCGGCGTGTATTGCTGCAACCATATTCATTCCAGTACTGGAGTGGCTCAAGAAGAAAACTAATCGTAAAGGACTATCAATCTTTTTGACCACAACCTTTAGTGTATTTGCACTAATAATTCCTTTAATTCTTGTCATTTGGGTTAGTGTTGATCAAGTGCAGTCGATGATAGATGATTTAAATGAAAGCACAACTATATCAAGTGTTACAACGTCTGAGATTGTAGATGCAATCAATAAACCACTTGGCAATCTGACTGATGGTAGAGTGCAGATATCCCTTGAACAAATTGAAGAATATGTCATATCAGCCGCAAAAGCTATAGGTGAAGCTATTCTTAGCTTTATCACAGCGACCGCTGGAAGCATACCAGGTATCGTCACGGGTATTATCATTTATTTCTATGTATTCCTCGCGCTACTAGGTAATCATGAAAAACTCCTCGTTTTTCTTAAAAAGCTCAACCCTCTAGGAGATAAGGCATCACAGCTTTTTTTGAGTAGAGCAGGTGCCATGACGAACAGCATGGTCAAAGGGCAGTTTGTCGTCGCAATCGTGCAGGGTATTATTGGTGCGCTGTCGCTACAATTAGCAGGACTTGGTTACTTTTCTTTCTTTGCGCTGCTTCTCTCGGTGCTATCCATCATTCCGCTTGGCGGGGGAATCCTGACTATACCGATTGGTATTATTATGATGCTTTTTGGCAATGTTTCTGGAGGTATACTCGTGCTACTCGTTCATTTTGTAATTGTGACAAATATCGATAATGTCATACGTCCTAAGCTTGTACCAAACGAGTTGTCACTTGATCCTGCACTCACAATGATTTCTGTTTTTGCCGGTCTTGCAATGTTTGGATTCCTTGGTATAGTCGTTGGTCCGGTATTATTCATATTAGCGCTAACGACACTTCAAGTGTATACAAAATTTAATGATCAATCTTCCATATCAGCTAAAACGAAATAAGTTTAAGATTGTTGTTTTATGGTGCGTAGGCGCCAGTACAAGAAAGTTATTACCCCTATAAATAGTTGTGGAAAGTATGTGGTTGCTCGCCAGAGTAATGTTGCTGCGGCTGCTATTTCACTTGGAATTCCTGCTTGAACTAGTAAAGATATCAGTATAGCATCAACGGTACCAAGCCCTCCGGGAGTCAACGGAATAAATGACCCTATTCGTGCAAAAGCAAAAGCTGTGAAGGTTAATGCAATTGAGACAAAATTCGTCTCCAAAAGGACAAGGATAATATATAGAACGCTAAATTGAGCTATTTGCTGAGCTATATTGCTCACAATGAGCAAAGGCCAGCGAGCAGTGGTGGTTGTGTACGTTGCTTTTCTGAAATTCACCAAACTAGATGTAATAAGAACTTCTGGGAGGAAACGAAACTTCTTTCGTAGTGTGCTATACGTCCGTTCAAGCCAGGTTGCGATTTTCATCGTGAGCGTATCGTTTTTCATGAGTAAGATGAAGCCACCTATTGAAAGTACTGCGGCCAAAACTCCCAGCAAACCAATAATCGGATTGGACCCGGTTCGTTGACCGGTTAGCCAAACAAGCACAAGTGAAAGACCGGGCAAACTGATGGTGGCTAGTATATTCCAGATACTAGTAGCAACAATACCTGAGGTCGCAACGGCACCTTTGATGCCATAAGATGCCGCCATAGCATATTGAACGCCAATGCCAACAGCACCCCCTCCAGGAAAGCCGTTGGATAACAAAAACGAAGTCTGTCTTATTACGAAAGCCGGCCAAAAGCGCACGCCAAGTGTTGCTGCCATAAACGGCCAGGCATAGATAATGATATTGAAAAATGTGAATCCGAGAATGATTGCGACATCAGCGCCGGTAAGTGTTCGAATTGTATCTACAATAGAATCATAGCTTGCAAATTGTGGAAAAATGACGAAACCAATAATGATGAGGACGAGCAAGGTTATTACTAGGGATATGGTATTTTTTCTATTCATGTATCGAAATTTTCTTCATAACTATAGAATACATGTATGGATTCAAATCTATTAGCTGTTTTATTCGCTATTTGTGTAGCCTTCCTGTTTAGCGGCATGTTATTCATGTTGCGACACGTCAGTATGAAGTTATCCGCACAACTATTGGCGATAATTGGGTTATATATATTTTCGTTTTTTATGTTGGATCTGTCATTAGTGGATATAGGGTTCGGCAATGTGTCCGAGGGGTTATTGTGGGGTCTGGGAGTATCGCTGATTGCAATAGCCGCCTTGACATTAGTAAGTATTAATATGCGTGTACGGTCATTCTTCTTAGATGGACGCACAAAGGGAGTATCAAAAAAGCACGTTGCATTCAGAGTATTAGTCGACATTCCAATCGGAACAGTGTTATTTGAAGAGCTGTTGTTTCGTGGACTAATTTACGGGTTTTTCAGCTCGACGATTGGCGTTAGTGAAGCAATAGTGATTAGCTCTGCTTTGTTTGGACTGTGGCATGTGTTGCCGTCAATTACATTTTCTAAACAAAATCATAAGGCACCAGCAAAGATTCCTACTATTCTGGGGACAGTGTTCTTTACTGCTTTAAGTGGCGTTGTTTTTGCGCTATTAAGAGAAGTATCTGGTAGTATTATTGCCCCGATAGCTCTTCACTACACTATCAACACAGCTAGCTTTTTATTAAGCTGGAAGTATAGTAAAAAGAGCGTATAATGCGTTCGCTCTAAATATATGGCATACTACATGCATAACTAGGAGTGTATATGACAAAAGAGAAAACAACGCTTAGTGTGTGGCGGTTACATTTTTCATATATCGGGGTGCTGATAGGATTATTTTTTTTCGCCATGTCGCTCACACCGTCTTTGTTGCCACGGGGAATATTCTTTCAAGGACTGGTATCGGGAATATCTTTGGCAATAGGGTATGGACTTGGTTTAAGCATCCAGCAGATTTGGTTGTACTTACAGCTTCCCAAACCAATTGAGCGACAGCAACGCATCATTAACGTCTTCATACAATTAGTTGCTGGGTTTGTGCTTTTTATGTTTATGTGGAAATATGTTGGTTGGCAAAATGATGTACTGGAAGCGACCGGTTCAGATAAGACAATTTCCATAGTGACGCTGCTACCAATCGTTGCAGTGACCTCTATAGTTGGTTATTTATTGCTTGTTCTGTCGCGGAGTGTTTTGAAGTTTTTTAGAATGATTATGCGCTGGTTCAGAAAGGCGTTACCGCATAGAGTCGCAAATGTTATCGGTGTTACAGTCGCAGCATTTTTACTTGTGAATATACTTAATGGTGTATTAATTGAGGGGTTCTTTGCTGTAGCGAATCAAACATTTTCAGTAACAGATGCCCGTTTAGAAGAAGGTATTGACCAGCCACTAGTTATTGAGAAGTCGGGTAGTCCTGAATCCCAATCACCGTGGGACGAGCTCGGAAGACAAGGGAGGAAATTTGTTTCCACCGGCCCAACAGCTGATCAAATCGAAGATTTTAGTGGAGAGCCTGCGCTTGAACCCGTTCGTGTATATGTCGGACTAAACTCAGCAGATTCAATTCAGGGTAGAGCGGACTTAGCTTTGGAGGAGCTGAAACGGACAGGTGGATTCGACAGGGAGGTATTGGTCGTTGCTACTACGACCGGCACTGGCTGGCTAGATCCGAAGGCTGTTGACCCACTCGAATATATGCATGGAGGAGATACCGCTATTGTTGGTGTGCAGTATTCATTCTTGCCTAGTTGGATATCGCTTTTTGCAGACCAGCAAATCGTAAAAGACACATCAACGACAGTTTTCACTACAATCCATGACTATTGGCGGCAACTACCAGAGACACAGCGTCCAGAGATATATGTGTACGGTCTGAGCTTAGGCTCATTCGGAGCAGAAAATATTCTTAGTTCAATAAATATCGTCAACGAACCGCTTGATGGAGCGATTTACTCGGGTCCAACATTATTTAACCAAATCAGAAATGAGCTTATAGATACACGTGACGAAGGCTCTCCTGCTTGGCAACCAATAATTGATAGCGGTAGGACAGTCCGATTCACTGCAAAAGACAATGCCCTAGATGTACCAGCTGCTGGCTGGGAAGAAACGAGGGTTGTGTACACACAGCACGCCACGGACCCTGTTTCATTTTTCTCATTTGATCTAGCACTGCATGAACCAGATTGGTTGCTAGAAGGGCAGCGTGGCCCTGATATTACGGATAATATGCGTTGGATTCCGCTTGTAACTTTTTGGCAGGTTGCTGCTGATCTTCCGACTGCTGGCGCGGTAGAGAATGGCCATGGTCATAACTATTCGCAGTCTACGATGATAGATGCATGGGCTGGGGTAACTGAGCCTGACGACTGGAGCAAGGACAAGTCTGATACACTCAAGCAACTATTTCAATAAATAAAAAAGACCTCGGGCGTCGAGGTCTTTTCGGCTGAGTTATAGATTATCGTTTTGCTGCAGGTTTTCTTGAGGTTGTTTTAGCAGCCGTAGATCGAGTCCTCTTTTGTGAGGCAAGTACTTGGCTCCACTCTTCACGTAAACGTGCCTCTTTTTGTTCTCGCTTGCTCGTATCAATCTTATCTTGTACATACTCGATTAGTGACTTGAAGCCCCAAGCAACAAATAGGTAGATGATGATTGCAAAAATCGCTGATACGTCTAAGTAGCCAGTTTCGCCAACTTCGCGTAGTTCAAAAATTCCACGGAACGGTCGTAGGTAATCACCAGATACTTCCATGACAAAATTCGCAAAGCCGGTTGCTGTGTTTGCTGAGAAGGCAAGCAAGAAGACGCGCAAGCCAAGTGCGACGACACCAATCATAACCCAGATGTACATGAGCCATGATATTACTTTAGAAAACCTCAAGAATCCCGAGACTTCTATTTCATCTGTTTTTGCCTGTGCCATGTATTTCTCCTTGTTTATGTTTTGAATATATCATATTTTTACTTTTTCTATGATTATGTACGTACAAGCAGGGTTTTGCTACACTACAGTAAAATAAGGAGAATAAGTATGGGTCTTGGGTACATTTTAACGGTTGGATTAATCATCTGGCTTATTGGAGTATTGTCACTATGGCAAGTGTTTTATAAAGCAGGAGAAGATGGCTGGAAGTCTATAATTCCTATATATAATACGTATGTTCTAAGCAAAATAGCCGGGCAGCCTATTTGGGTGTTCTTGATTTTATTTCTGCCATTCGTAGGATTCATCGGATCTTTGCTGATTGCCTTGGGCGTTGCAAGAGCTTTCGGGAAAGAAACGTGGTTCGGGTTTGTTTTGTTCTTTTTCGGATTCTTTGGATATATGTATCTCGGCTGGGGGCAGTCAGAGTACGTTGGGCTGAACGAATAATATTTGAAGCAAATAAAAAAACACGTGCCACTTAGTGTTGCGGGTACGTGTTTTTTAATTTTACGCTACAGGTTGAGCTGTAGTAGCTTTATCGAGCTGATATTCTGCATCGCCGAATGCGAGCATGAGATATCCAACAAAACTAAAGAGCCACAAGCCAAAGAATCCAAATGCGCTACTCTTGCCAAACGCTTTGGCCATGTCCATTGCAAGTATTAGGGACACTGCAATGTTAACGAATGGAATGAACATTAATAGTAGCCACCAACCTGGCCGCCCAGCTATCTGGAACATTACATACGTATTATATATAGGAATTATAGACTTCCATCCTTCTCGCCCTGCTTTTTCGAACACTTTCCATAGTGCGATGATGGCTACGGCAAGAACCGCGACCCATATCACAAAGAATATCGGTGAAATTGAAGCGTCACCCTCTACGCTTATTGTGACTACGTCACTTTGAGCTAGTATATCTAGCATACTTTTTCCTCCATTACGCTTTAACAGTACCAGAAACCGTACTTTAGCTGAAGCATAATTTATTTCTTAACGAGGACGCGTGATTTCTCGGCTCGCACGAAAAGAATAAATGCAACAAGCAGCGCAAGACCTGTGAGTATGTAAAACGGTTTTGTATTACCCGATTCGAATAAGTAGCCATAAAAAACAACGACTAGCACATACGGGACTTGTATTAAGAATGAGAGTGTCGATATGGCAGTTGCGCGGTCTTTAGACTGAACGTGCTTATTGAGAATTACTGAATTCCATAGTTCAGCTAACGAACCGCTTAGTGTGATTGCAAAGAAGACGATGGCTCCAATTAACATGTCGCCAAGAAACAAACCGCTCAGTAGCCATGCCACAGCCGCCATAAGTACAAGCGATCCGTAGCCAATCAGGTCTCCCAGTAACTTTCGTATTCTCTTGAAAGTAAATGTTGCCAAGAAGCTCACGAGCAATGTTGCTGATACCAAATAGCTTAGTGAAGCGCCGTCGTAGTTAAATTCTGTACCCATTAAAACTCGTATTATTCCTTCTTCCCACATTAAAAACGTTCCGGCAAGAATTGCCATAGAAAACGTATATTTACGGAAGTCTGACTTAAAAAGATAGTAAAAACCGCGCTTATTTTGCTTAATGAAATTTTCTAGTGTAAATATCTCAGAGTCTATTTCTGGCTCGGTGAATTTAACGCTAAACAGCAGAGCAACAATAAAGCCCACTAAAGACAAAGACCAAGGCGCGTATACGCTGTATTGCCAGGCAAAACCACCTATAGCTGCTGCAACCACAATACTAAGCAGTGTTAGACTGAGGCCTTTACTGAGCACTTCATCATAGTATTTTTCTTTTTTCTTTTGGAGCAGTGAGTCGTACACCAGTGCTTCTAAAGAACCGCTTTGCAAAGCAAAAGACGATATTATAATGAGGTTTCCAATGAATAACATAGCTGCACCGAAATCTGCCAGTAAGAAGATTATCGAGCCACAAACTTGCATTGAGTACGCGAGGATAAGTGTCTTTCTCCTGCCGAGTAAATCAGCAATCGCACCGGACGGTATCTCTAATAATATCCCCGCACCAAAAGCAACAGCTTCGTACCATGCAAACTCGCCCTCGCTTACAAACAAGACAACGAACAACAGCCAATTTGCAATCTGGAACCAGGTGTGTCCGAAAATAGAGACCATATAGAACAGGAATACGTTCTTTTCTCCATGGGTCGGAAAGTGCTTTTTGAGCCAGTTCATCGACTAAGTATAGCAACAGATTGAAAAAAGGCACTCTAGAGGTTAGAATAGACTGACCAGAGCACTAAGAACCAATTTCGAGAGGGATTCTCGAAATTAAGAGGAATGGGCTTTGTGAACTTTACGATACTATTGAGGAACTTCTTATTGATAATCAGTAAAGATCACAATCACACCATGACGATGGGATGTAGCCAAGTGGTAAGGCAGTGGGTTCTGGTCCCATGATCGGGGGTTCGAATCCCTCCATCCCAGCCATACAAAAAGACTGTCCTTTTGGATGGTCTTTTTGTTTAAGGTAATGGGTTTGAGGTCTCGATCTGATCGGGTTTCGAAATGCCAGTGGCATTTCGCAAGACAATCTTCACTTGAAAACTTGTTTTCAAAGTTGAAGTTGCGGGCTCGCTGAAAGCGAGTCGAATCCCTCCATCCCAGTCATTTATTTCATCAGTATAATCTTAACGAAAACAGTCAAAAACCTGAATTTTTTGGTTGAAGCAGTAATTGTAGAACGACTTTCTATAACTTATTGTATTTTGTCGATACGCCTTTAGATTTATTGATAGGATATTTGACTGCATTTTTCTTTAATTTCTGTTCTGTAGCTGCTAGTAGGTCAATATCAAGTGAGTCAGATAGTAGGATTAAATAACTGAATACATCTGCGATTTCGTCTGTTAGCGCTTGTCTATTTTCGTCTTTTTCAAACCAGGTATTAAATACATCTGAGTCAGCCTTCCATTGGAAGCACTCTAGGACTTCACTCACTTCAAGTTGAAGAGCGACAGCTAAGTTTATTGGGTCATGAAATTGTGCCCAGTCTCTGTCGTCCCGGAACTTAATTAGCTGTTTTCTTAGCTCTGAAATAGTGATGGCTCGATGTCTCTTTCTGGAGTTATTATTTTGCTAAACTGGACGGCTATGCTTGTAGCCTCTGACTCTGGTATGTTGAATCGATTTACGACTGCTTTTATGAAATCTTCATCGATTTCTTTGGTTACTTGTGAGTTTAGTATATCAAACAATTGCTTTAGTTTTTTAGGGTCACTTACTATGTAGGCGATATGATCTGTCGTAATGAAGTTAACACCTTGTTCTCTACGTGTAGACCTGCTTGTCGTTTCATAAACGCCGTCACCAAACTGTAAAACGTGAAAAGGTGCTTGTTCTTCGTCCAAATCTTCAGCTTCCAACACATCCTGGGGTGCATAAATTCCACCAAAATATTCACCACCAACTTCAATATTCTCACAATGTGACTGTACTACTTTCTCTATAGACTCCGGAGTGGAGCAGGTGTCCGAGCGTTCAGGTATGGCTTGTGTGACCACGAGTTGTCCATATTTGCCTCGACTGGTCACGTTAATGCCCTGTGCTGCAAACAGTCTTTGTTCGTACTCAGGGATTGTATATCCAAAAAATTCCGGTTTTATTTCGATTAGATCTAGGCCGCCTCTTATAAGGTTGGCATACATTTCATTAAGTTCTTTAGAAGCTTCTTTTCTTGTTGCCGGTGCTGGTGTGGCTATATAGAGTCTTCCATACGGGCGCAATAGTTCATATGCTCTGTCGGCAAATAGGCTGTAATGTTCGTTGTGCCATGGGGGATCAATAACTACGGCATCAAACTTACGCCTAAAACTTGGTGGTATTTCGTGCAAGGCAGAATATTTCACGGCTCTAGGCCCGATTTCTCTATTGTTCAAATCTCTAACAATTGATTCGTTGATATCCATTAAATATGTCTCAACAAGACCTTCTGTCAACGCACCAGCATAGCAAACTGTAGGCACACCCAAAGCCATTACTTTAGGAGAAACATAAGAATTATTTATGATAATTCGATGTAGCAGATCAACTACGCTGTCCCATGTGAATCGGAACTCCTCATTACCATATCTCTCAACAGGAAGATCGGGTGGATTCGTTTCTAGCTCTTCCTTTGTTGCTTTAAGGGTTGCCTCTACGTCTTGCGGTCTTTGTGAGCCTTGAAGAGCTAATTCCATTACACCAACGTCAGATACTGTATGCCTAGTTACGTCGCCATCGCCCTGCACAAGTACGTGGCCGTACTCTTGTAGCAATTGGAGCTCCTCGCTTGTTCTAGATGGGTATACTCCGCCGTTGCGCATCTGTATTATTTCAGCATCACTAAGCCCTTTACCCCCAGCTGATGCAATAATATTTAGGAGGTTAAGTGTTTCAAAGGCCGCCTGGTTGCGTGTTCTGTCCAGGAATGCACCTTCTTCGAATAGTTTTCTTTCCGCTGTCATATGGCTTATTCTACCGCCACCCTCGTCGCTAATTGTCGTATGGTTTCTACGTTACTGTTAGTGTCCACTTCGGGTGCATTCACTACAGTGAGTACGTCGCAGTTAAGCTCGTGTGCAACTTGCTGTACGATTGAAAGTTGATGTTGCTGAATATCATCTATTTCGTCAACGCTTTTCATCACGCTTTTTCTAGCACCCTGCATATTCCGTTTCTGTACTCTTTCTATGATAATTTCAGGCGGAGCAGTTATCACTACATACCAATCAGGTAGCATTAAGCCTTCAACATCCAGTACCGATTGGAGGGTGTCCGAGCTTGAGCGTACCACGTGACTGGACAAGAATAGTGGAGTTAGTTCTTTCATTCTTAATGCTACGCTAGCTACTGCTTGTCTTACATCTGGAGCACTATCAACTGAGGCTAACCCATCTTTATCGGTTTGTAGCTGTCGCCCTAGCTCATCACCAAAATTTCGTCTATTTATTCGCTCTATTCCTGCAAGCGATTTATCTAATAGATAGTCTTTACCGACTCCAGTTACTCCGGTTACTGTAACTAATCTACTCATTAATAATACAATAGTCCAATATTGCTAATTAGTCAAAATAGATTAAGAATATTTACATTAGAAATGTTTATGCTATAGAGATACATTGTTGCTGGATAGTGCATTTTTAGGTTGGATTCTGGTGTATTTCGCTGTAAGTTTCGTAGTGCCTGTATAACGGGCGGATAGTTTAGCGTATTTGCCTTTCTCCTTGCGAGTTCGAGCCTGTGAATTTTTTGAATAGTAGTATGTAAAAACAGATGTTTTCTTCAGTCGTAAAAGCAGTTACAATACTGCTTAAGGATACAAACATGCAAACAACGTATTTTAGAAATATTCGATCACAGATTCTTGAGGAAATTGATGCACCGAAGCGCGGAGCATGGTTGCGTGTTGTTGATCCAAGCAAAGAAGAGCTCGCAGAATTAGAGCAAAAGTACAGTTTAAACGCTGACCTCTTGGCCGACGGAATCGACCTATACGAAGTACCTCGTATTGAACATGACAATGGCAATTTATATGTGTATGTTCGTTATTGTCGCCCAGCAGGAGAAAGTACGAGCACACATCCATTACTAATTGTTGTGATGCCGGACATGCTCATGACAGTTTCTCGCATCAAATCTGATCCAGTCACTGAACTCGTTGAGTCTGGAAAAGTCGTAACAACACAGAAGTTAAAGACAGTACTGCAGCTGCTAACTGAACTGAACCGTGGGTATCGTAAGCATTTGAATCAGGTCACTAAAAACATCGTGTTTACCCGTAAACGACTGCAAAGCAAAATCGTCAGCAATGACGATATTTTAAATTTCATCGATGTTGAAGAAGATTTAAATGAGTTCTTGGCGGCGCTGCAGCCGTACGGTATTGTGCTGCAAGCGTTATTGAATGGAAAATATATGAAATTACACGAGGAAGATAAAGATCTTATCGAAGATCTGTCTTTGTCTGCTTCTGAATTGATAGAACTAACCAGAAGCCGGCTCAAAACAATCTCAAATATCCGCGAAGCCTACAGTACGATTGCAACAAATGAACTAAACAAAGTGTTTAAGCGGCTTACTAGTATTGCTATTTTCCTAGCTATACCGACTATTGTTGGTGGGCTCTATGGAATGAATGTCCTGTTGCCGCTAGAAAACAATCCGAACGCATTCTGGATCGTACTCGGCATCATAACAGTTATTATGATTTTGTTCATCAGTTATTTCCGCCGTAACAAATGGCTGTAGTATCAATCTAGATATCGCCACTGCGCACTTGAGCCAAAGACCTCTTCAATGAGTTCACCGTTTGAGTGAAGAATTTTAATTGTACTGTTTTGAGGTTGCGAATTCAGTGAGTAGTTGTCGTATATGACGGGCTTCGGTGATAGTTCAAGACTAATAAATTCATCATTCACGCTAATATTAATGTCGTGAATCCTCATATTCGGATCAGGACTGTAGAGGTCGCTCGCCTGTTGATCGACAATCTTTACCACATCAGTTTCTAGGTCTGTGCCAGTAAAATCAACTCGTACCGCATATGCAGTAAGATCCTTAGAAAGCGTAGACAGTGAAGTTGTTAAGCCCAGGTCGACATCAGTTACATTACCGCTAAAAGTTTCAATAACGTTTATAAGACCAGGGTTTCTTTCGGGGCGCTCTACAGCCACGCCGGAATTATCAGGGAAATATCTTACGATTTTGCTAATAACACCTAGCGGCAGAGCAGGTTTCGTGTCATATATATTATCAACATAGAGCGTGAAGTCCGATTTATCTCTGTATAGGAGAGTCTGACCATCTTCAGCTACCGTTGCTTCGAGTATTTCAATAGGGTTGCCATCTTCCTGGAGGAGTTCGAATGTATTATTAGTGGCATCATATACATATGTTTCAGTTGATCTTGAATCCTCTTGTACATATGAAATTACGTAGAGGTCTCCGAATAACGAGCCATAAAGCGAGCGTAAAGTGCCGACAGGTTCAGTGAGAATCTTTCTTCCTTTAGAGGCTTCAATTAGTCGTATGTCATCGTTTACTTTTTCTGCAACGAGCAATGTCTTTTTACCATGAACAAAGTCATAAATCGTTTCTGACTCATAAAGTAATTTTTTCTCACCAGAAACGATTTTCTCGTATATAGCGTCATTGCGGTTTTCGTTTCGCTCTAGATATACATACGAATTAGTAGCTGTATGAAATGAATGTTCAGCTTCACTAATCTTGTCTCTCGTGTCTCGCATATTTTCTATCGATATTGTGTATTCGGTATCAGAGTTAAGTGTCTCATCGAAGCGAACACTAACAACACGACTGTTTATATTGAGCTCAAATGGAATGTGGGGTTCTATTGTAATTACTGGCTGAGATTCTTCATCAATACGGGTATTCATGGTCAGTGTTACGGCAGAAGGAAATGCAGTATTGTCATAGGAAACACTGCTTATCTGTGGTCCACTGTTTTGTGCATGAATCCCAAGCAGAATAGATATAGCAAAGGACAGTACGATTACGAAAGCAAACCGGTTCTTATTAAAAGACATATGGGTTGTCAGGCTCCTCGATTGAAGTTATATCTTCAGGCACCAGAATGAAGTCTCCATCTACTTCGGTGAAAGATCCAGTTATTCGATACCAGTTATTGGCGGAGAGTTCGTTGCCGGCACTGTTACGAACTCGAATTGTTACGGGGGTCGCATCGACGGCACAGCAAGATATTCTAAAACGCGCGATGGAAACAGTGGTATTGTCGTAGAGCGCGAAACCTTCGATAACCGCAGTCTTATCTTGTATTTGCTCTGCCGGGGGTTGCTTTGCCAGCAATGATGACCACCCTGATATTGTTAAATTAGAGTAATCTTGAGAAAAATCGTCATATGATGATGCGCTAACCTCTTCTACAGAATAATTTGACTGCTCGCGGTTAAGCGCAGCACGGCTGCTTAGTGTTTGTACGGGGAGAAATAATATGACGGTACAGAATACAAAGGTGAGAGAAGCGGAAACACTTGTACTATTTTGTAGTTTTCTATTACTGAATAGATTGATAGACAACAGCACACCGCTAGCGGTAATTAACGTCACAGTAAACAGTTCATAACGAGGATGAATATATCGCGTCAAATCATCATATGGCCACAAGCTAATGATACTAATACATAAGAAAAGAGCAGACAGTGAAAGAGTGACTTCTCTGTTTAATAATTTCTTAAATAACATAGTGCACCCCTAGTGAAATCGTAAGCACGAGTACTGCAATCAGTGTACTTGCTCGCAACAGAAGCGAGTTAGTGAAAGTGGTGCGTAAAAGTGCAAGCATCTTAATGTCGACCATCGGTCCAAGAAGCAAGAATGCAAGAATAGCAGAGGTCGGGAATACACTCGCGAGTGCGAGTGCGAAAAATGCATCAACATTTGCACAAATTGATACGACAAATGCCAGCAGCATCATAACAAGAATTGCAATAATTGGGTCGGCAGATAGTGTGAGTAAAACACTTCTTGGGACTGCAGTTTGAATAATGCCAGCTAGCACGCTGCCACCCACAAGTGACGGCAGTAAAAGCTGCGCCTCGCCACTAAAACGCTCTGAGAACTCAAGTATATTTTTCTTCAGCCCGGCGTTAGGCTCGTGTTGGTGGGTTTTTTCGATATTGCAGTATTGGATGAAATCCTCATTGAGCACATCTGTCTTTTTGTATGATGAAAACACCCACCCGACTATATTCGCGATAATAAATGCACCGATTAAACGCAACAAGACCATTTGCCCACCATCATTGAACGCCTGTGACGTCGTCAGTAATGTGATTGGATTGATAATTGGAGCGGCAAATAAAAACGTCAGGACTGATGCAGGGGCAACGCCTTTCATAACGAAGCCGCGTGCTGTTGGCACATTCCCACACTCACAGACAGGTAGGAAGCTCCCCGTCAGGCTTAAGACTATACGCTGGAGCCAAGGTTGTTTCGGTAGCACAGAAAGAAGCCAGCGCTGCGAAACGTACATTTGAATTAAGACTGAGAAGAATACACCTAAAAATATAAAGGGAAGTGATTCATATAGAATACCGAGCGTGAATGTTATCCCATCACCAAGTAGGGCCGGTAAGGAGACCGTATCTACATTCGATCTAATGACAGTAGCGACGACTGCAAAGAGTAATAGACCACCAAAAAACAAACGCCTCTGCTTCATACCTTAAGTATAATCTACGCGAAGCGATTGGAGTGACAAGAACTACAAGAGCCGCGGAGTTCGAGGCTGTGCGAAGAAGCGTTGAAGCCGTATTTTTGCTCAAGTTTTCTTAATTCTCGTTCAAACCCAACTGACTCCTCGAATGAAATGACTGCTCCACACGAATCGCATGTCATATGGTGGTGGTGGCTACGGAACATATCGCTCAGCTCAACCTTGTATTTCCAGCCGGTATATATACGATGCGTGACTCCAATTTCCTCAAAGAGCTCAAGATTTCTGTACACTGTCGCTTCATCCATGTTGTCTGCGAGATGAACGAGTCTCTGAATGGTGCAGGGTGTTTTCTGCTTTGTTAGAATCTCAAACAGTTCAAGCCGTTCTTTGGTCTTAAAATACCCATTCTTTTTAATATGGCGCTTGAACTTCTCTATGAGCATGCAATTTTACCTTGTTTATACGAATAGTATAGTTAAGATTGCAAAAAATTTGCAATTTAAACTATAAAAATCTAGGATGAGATGTAGTCTTGGGTAGAGCTTTCGTAACTATTTGAGCTTTCAAAATGTCCACATTAAATCAACACAGAAGGTAACGTACATGTTAAATGTTATATTTTTCTCATTAGTTGGCGGGTTGTTGTCACTCTCCGGAGCACTCATATTATTTAGAAACAATAAACAGGCAAAAAAAGTAGCAAAGTACGCAACACCGTTCGCGGCGGGTGTTTTGTTGGCTGCAGCATTCACTGATTTACTCCCTGAAGCGATAGAGCTAAAAGATGTACGACCAGTACTTATCGCCGCACTAGGAGGTATCATTCTATTTTTCCTTCTAGAACGTTATGTGCGCGTCTTTCATCATCATCACGATGAAGATGTGGCGGGTAATCGATCTCAAAATTCACTCATTATTATTGGTGACACACTGCATAATATACTTGATGGTGTCGCGATTGGCGCAGCCTTTTTGATTGATGTTCCAACCGGTGTTGTGGCTGCTTTAGCTGTTGCTGCACACGAAATACCACAGGAGATTGGCGACTTTGGCCTACTTATAAAAAACGGTATGTCTCGAAAGCGAGTAGTTATCGTTAACGCATTGAGCGCTCTTGCTACAACGGTCGCCGCTGTCATCGTATACGCAGTTGGTGATAGTGAAAGCACATTTGTACCGTATCTATTGGCGCTTACGGCAGGCTTCTTTATCTATATCGCTGCGAGCGACATCATTCCCGAGATTCATGGAAAATCTGATAAACGGGACATCCGTCCATGGCTACTCGTATTTGGTGCTGCCTTTATTATGGTAGTGTCACCACTCGCGCATGACTATATCGATGCAGGTCATTCCCATGATGAGAGCCACGAATCTCTCCATGAACATGATGAGCACGATGATGCAGATGAGCACGAAGATTATCACGATGAGCATGACGATCATGAAGAAGAACACGACGACGAAAAACAATAGTACACTGTATGAATGGTTGTAGATAATGCCCATATAGTGTTATATGGATTACTTACGATATTAGGTGCTTGGTCCATATGCTGGCTCATTACAGGGTTATATAAATCACAAACCGACAAAGAGCACAGGTATTACTGGTTAACGCATGCTGTATGGGTGACGGTTAATCTGACCATTTTTGGGTTTGGTTTGTTCGCTATCTCAAATGCGACGCTTGATACTGAATTTGTAACGCTGCAAAGAAACATAGTTGCCGTGAATGCGTTGCTTGATATCGGCTACATGGCAGTCGCAAAGTATCTGCAGAAGACTGAAAGGCCCAACAGGCAACAAATTGGGAAGGCTATTTTCATACAGGGATTATTCCTGCTCATACTGGACAGTATCTTTGCGGTTATTTTTACGTTACTGCTGCTTTGATGCTCTAAGGTACAATAGTGCTTATGGAATGGGTAATTATTAGCTTACTTGTCATGAATGCAGCATTTTTGATTGTGTTGTTTGCACGCTCACGGCAAAAGCAACCGGAATCAGGCGAATCAAAATTACTGCAACAAAATCTCAACCATTTGTCTGACAACGTCACAAAACTACAAGAGAAGTTACAGCAACAAATTGATTACAAGCTTGATAAAAATGCTCAAAGCATGGCTAAGCAACTTGCGAGTAGCGAAAAGATTGTGAAAGACGTGACTGAGCGCCTCACAAAGCTTGATGACACAAATAAACGAGTCGTTGATGTGGCAGATGAGCTTAAGCAATTGCAGAATGTTCTGCAGAACCCGAAGCAGCGAGGCGTGCTCGGCGAGTTTTATTTAGAACAAATTCTCCAGAACCTCTTACCGCCGAGTGCGTATTCACTGCAGTATAAAATTTCTGATGGTAATGTCGTTGACGCAGCAATTCATCTAGATGATAAAGTGTTGCCAATAGACAGCAAGTTTAGTCTAGAAAATTATAATCGTCTCCTAGATGCAAAAGACGGTGAACGTGCAGTGTATGAAAAAGCATTTAAAGAAGATTTGAAAAAACGCATTGATGAGACCGCCAAATACATTCAGCCAAAGAAAGGTACCCTCGAGCAAGCATTAATGTTTATTCCGTCAGAAGCGATATATTATGATCTGCTAGCTAACAAAGTTGGAACAAGTGGCGTGTCAGGCCGAGATCTGATGCAATACGCAGCTGCTGAAAAGCGAGTTGTTATTGTCGGTCCAAGCACGCTCAGCGCGATGCTACAAGTTATCGTACAGGGATTAAAAAGTCTCGAGATTCAGAAAGATACAGATAAAATCCGCAAGAATATTGAACAACTACAGAAGCATCTTATTGCATATGATGGGTATTTTAAGAAAATTGGAAATAGCCTTGGAGCAACGGTTGGTCACTACAACAATGCCTCAAAAGAACTCGGAAAAATCGATAAAGATATTGTGAAAATTGGTGGCGGAGATAACGTCATCGAGAGTGATGCTGTTGAGCGACCTGCTCAACAAGATGATTAGTTAGTTATTATTGTTAGTTTTTTCGAGAGCTGCATGCATGTGTAGAGCTAGCGCAGCGGTCCACGAAAAGTTTTTTGCGCCTGCAGGTTGCCCAGATTTAGCAGAGAAATATTCATATGGTCCGTGTTTTTGAATGAGCTTTAGACTTTTTTCTCGTAGATCTCGGGCTTCATTTGTATACCCATAGCGCTCTAGTCCATCAGCTATCAACCAATTTGTGTTGATCCACGATGGACCCTGCCAGTAGCCGAGCTCTTTGTACCAGTTGCTTGAAAGTGGCACACTCGGCACCGGGTACTTACTCCCGAATTGATTTGGTGATTTGAGCAGTTTTACGAGCTCTTCGGCACGTTCTTTCGATATTGAGCCTGCATAGAGGGGTAGTAGTGCAGCAAGCGACGGTTCTTTGACGAGTTTTTGCGATATAAATACGCGTGAATAGTACTGCTTGTAAAAATCATCCCACAGCGATTCAAGTGCTTGCTCTGTTTTTTCCATGGATGAGAGTAATGAGTCAGAAAGTTGATGCCCAATGAACGACGCTATATCTCTGAGATGTTGGTTAGCGCGAATAAAGATCGCATTATATGCAAGGTCTTGCATCGTGAAATGAGAGCGAGCGAGAATCGCTTCTGTATCCCAGTTTTTACGCTTCATTCGCTGCAAGATAGAGAAATATAGCAACGAATCTATAGCATCGAGTCGTTGACCGGGCGGTACGTGTTTCGTATCTCGCCGAAACAGCAAGAACACCTTATCCAAGTTGAGTTTATCGACGGCTGATACCCACCACGGCCGGGCATGAAGATGGAGCTGATCAATCCAGGGTGGTGAGTTATCCAGACCCGACTCCCACGGATGCACTAGCATAACGAGCCCTTCGTTATGAGGGTCACGTTCTTTATAGAGCCAGGTATGATATTGTACGAGTGCTGGGAATATATCTTGATACCAGCCACGGCGCTCGACTTTTGACAGTTTTTCTCCTATACGAACGACTGCCTCTGCGAGCATCGGTGGCTGTGTCATTCCTGATGTTGAAACTGCCTCTGGTGCGTATGGATTGCGCCACGATTGCCAGATGTTTCTGTCCCGTTTCTGTGAATCGTCATCGCCAAAAATCATATGTGGCAGCATTCCGTTGAGCCACTGACCACGCAGGAGGCTTTTTATTTCGTTTTGCGCTCGAGTGACGTCGAATTCTGCAAGACCGATTGCGATAAAGCAGCTATCCCAAAGCCATTGATGAGGATATAGCCCCTCAGCAGGTATCGTAAATTCACCGCGCTGGTTTTTCTCCAGTACATCACGACAAAGCTGCGTTAGTGATTGCTTGTCTTTTTCTTCACTCGCCTGCATAAGCATAAGTATAGTGGAATTTGAAATTATCTGAAATTTGTAAACGTTACAGGAAAGGCGAAATCCGCTTCATTTATAGACTGCATAGCTTTCTGTAGCTCATCCTTCTTTGGGCTCATGACTCGAATGGAGTCGCCTTGAATTTGTGTCTTGATTTTCGGAAGTTTTTCTTTCAAGTGTTTCGTGATCTTTTTGGCATCATCTTGTTTTAAGCCATTCTTAAACGGCACGACCCATATCTTGCGGAGATTGGTTGTCTCTGGCTCCTGACTGACGTCAAACGTTTTTTGTGACACGCCACGAGTTGCAGCTTTCTTGCGTAGCATATCTATTATCGCATCGAGGTGATACTGTGTATCGCCATAAATTTTGACGCCTTTTTTATCCTCCAGCCACACAAGTTCTGCGTGGGTACCCTTGAGGTCATAACGATTACCAAGTTCTTTTTGTACTTGGTCATAGACGTTGTTCATCTCCCCTGTGTCGTAAGTGGACTCTATGTCAAATGAAAATACTGCCATATAACTAGTATATACAATTAGTTTACGTATGTGCGATACACTAGGATGTAGAACAAGGAGCAAATATGAACGTAGTAATTATAAGTGGTAGTATGCGAGGCCAGTCGCAAAGTCTTAAAGTCAGTACGTGGTTCATGGAGCATGCTGAGTCACTTGGGTATACTCCTACCCTGATAGATTTACATCAAGCACAACTGCCAATGTATGATGACGGTGAAACCGAAGTACCACAATTAAGTGATTTGAAGAAGACCCTCGAAGACGCAGACGCCGTTGTATTCGTGAGCCCTGAGTGGAACGGCATGATGAGTCATGGCATTGTGAATTTTATGCATTATATCGATAAAGAGCTTGCTAATAAGCCAGCGATGCTTGTCGGAGTTACTTCAGGTAGAAATGGTCACTATCCACTCATGCAGATGCGCGTCATGGGGTATAAAAACAATCAGTTTATTATTAGCCCAGAGAACGTACTGGTACAGGGTGTTAAAGATATTATGAATAGCCATAGTCCAGAACCGGATAGCCCTGATGAATCTGTGCAGAAAAGAGCGGATTATGCGCTACGTGTACTGTCTGAATACGCTAAAGCTTTACAGCAGGTCCGTGCATCTGGTGTGATTGATTTCGCTCAGTTCAAGAACGGTGTCTAACCTACTCTGTGATACCATAAGCGTATGGTGATACCGACTGTTTTAGGGTCGTCTCATTTAGAGTTTGGTGGCTATGAAGTGCCTATTTTCTTGTATGTTGGCATACTTTTTCTAACGAGTTTTGTATTTTTACCCATGTTTTTGTTTCGAAAATGGTACTCCTACCGACGTCGATTAAAAGCAAACCTTATTACGAGCGAGTATGAACCACCATCAGACTTAACACCCGCCGAGATGCAGTACTTATTTGGAGGCATTAATGATGAGCGCATTACTGCTGCGACTATTATTCATATGGTACAACGGGGGTATCTGCACATGAGAAAAGAAAATGGCATAAAAAAGGTGTTTGCTGGACCAAAAGCAGCTGATTCTTCGTTGAAAATGTGGGAACAGATGATTCTTACTCAAATTGAGTCTAGTTCTACCGGTGCAAAAGCTGACGCAATTATGGCGCATCCAATTGCATTCGTAGATAAAGATATGAATCATCGTCACTCAGACGCCTCGACGTTATCCGACTACATAGCTGAGTCATTACAGAAGAGGAAATTAATCAAAGGGAAGGGTGTGAATTCATTTTTTCTTGAGGCGTTTTCAGTTGCACTATTCCTTATCGCAACATTGATATTGTGGCCGATACTGCTGTATTGGTTTTTGAGCCTCATTGAGTCGTCAACGAGCGACTTGGCTAGTACGCAGGATTTTGCAATAACTGCTGCGATTGCGAGTATAGCTGCGTTTATACCGATGTATGCATTTTCTGTCTTCTTCGTGAAGTGGCGGGCGCAGCTGTTTGGGCGTCGTTGGATGGCAAGTGATAGGCTGAATCGACAGTGGCCACAGATGATGGGATTCCGCCATTTTGTAAAGCTTACTGAAAAGAATCGTTTACGATTCGACTCCGAAGAGCTGCAGAAATCAAGCTCAAAAGACATCTTGCCGTATGCTGTAGCGCTTGGGTTTGTCGAGAATTGGCGCAATATTGTCGTATAAAAGAGTTTGTGCTCCAGTTCTTGTACAGATACAATAGAGTGAATGAAAGAAATCGAGTCAGCGCGAAAAGCTCTGCGTGAACAATTCGAGGGTCTAGAAGATAAAAAAGCAATTCTTCGCGCCACAGAATTAAAAGCGCTATTTGACGGTATTCGTGAGGTTGCCCCGGAAAAACGGGGTGCATATGGAAAAGCCGTCAATGAGCTGAAGCTGGAAGTGCAAGGTTGGGTTGAAGAAGCAATGGAAATTGATGAGGAAGTGCTACCGCTTGACATTACCGCGCCAACAGACGTTAATGCACCACTACCAACATTTATTGACGGAAATAGCGGAACGCAACACCCGTTAACGACTGAGATAGACACACTATGTGACATCTTCCAACGTATGGGCTTTGTTATCGAAGAATCACGAGAGATAGATGATGACTACCATATGTTTAGTAGCTTGAATTTCCCTGAGGATCATCCGGCGCGTGATGATTACGACACATTTATGACTGACGAGGGTCTTGTTGCGCCCGCACATACTAGTACGATGCAGAATCGTGTCATGCAAAAGTATCGGGATAATTTACAGAAAGGTGAGCCAATCGCGGTTGTTGTCCCTGATAGGGTTTTTCGGAATGAGGATCTTGATGCAACCCATGAGCATACGTTCTATCAGTACGAGGGTATTTATGTAGGGAGAAAAGTGACTGTCGGTAATCTCATCGCGACGCTTTCGGCATTTATGAATGAGTACTTTGGTCAAGAATTAGAAACGAAGCTTCAGCCGTTTTACTTCCCGTTTACTGAGCCATCATTTGAATTTGCTATTGAGCGACCAGAAATTTTGCGCAAGGATGATTCTGAGGAGCAGAAGTGGCTCGAACTGCTTGGTTGTGGCATGATTCATCCGAATGTCCTCAAGGCAGCTGGCATCGATTCAACTGAATTTACCGGTTTTGCTTGGGGTGGTGGGGTCGAGCGGCTTGTCATGATGAAGAACGGTATCGAAGACGTTCGACACTTCGAGTCCGCAAACCTGAAATTCTTGAGGCAGTTTAAGTGAATAAAACTGAGCTAAAAATTGACTGCATAACTCATGAAGTGGCTGCAGACTGGTATGAAGGTGATACAAATCAAGTGATCTTAGTATTACCAGGTTTTACGTCGACTCGCGAGCGATATTCAGCATTAGCTTCCTATCTTCAAGCAAAAACTCAGCACTCTGTCTTAGTGCTCGAATACAGCGGACATGGCGAAAGTACTATTAAGTTAGAAAAAATCACAGGCTCTCAAAATTTTTCCGAAGTTGTTCGCGCCTTTGACTGGATCAGAGATAACCACCCAGAAAAGGAGATTACCGTATTAGGTACGAGCTATGGTGGATTGCACGCAACGCTTCTTACGAAATATAGAGACTATGAGAACATCATTCTCCGTGTGCCTGCTGCGTATGATGAGAGAAGCATCTATACACCGATTGGCAGACTCGAAGATTTACATGACCCAAAATATCGTTTGAACCCTGACAATTTTAGCGAAATTGAAGAAAACTGGATGTTTAGCCATACCAATGCAGTTAAAGGGCGAAGTTTTGTCATTATTCATGAGAACGACACTGTGTGTCCAGAACCATCTACGCGGGCATTTGCCAAAGCTTTTGACGCTGACGTGTGGGTCGCGCCAGGGTTGCAGCACGGATTTAAAGAAAGTAATCTGTCCGAAGAGGATGAACTGGCGTACTATCAGAAGATAGTAGATTGGATCCTAGAATGAAGAATGCAATCTTAATCCATGGACTTCAGGATCGTGGCGAATACTACGATGCAAGCATGCCTCCACCGGGAGTAGATCATTGGTTTTCATGGTTAAAAAAGCAGCTTCTTGTAAAAGATATCTATGCCGAAAATCCAACGATCTATAGAACATTTCAAGCGACATATGAACAATTCAAGGATACTGTTGAGCGTTCGTTAAAAATAGATGAGGAAACAATACTTGTCGGCCATAGTTTCGGTGGCGGCTTTCTGGTTCGTTGGCTTAGCGAAAACAAGGATAAAAAAGTTGGCAAGGTGGTTTTGGTTGCTCCATGGTTGAACCCAGACAATAATCCTATGCTGGAGACGAGAGATTTCTTTGATTTTGAGATTGATCCGAAGATTGCTGAAAGGACCTCAGGTCTTGTTGTTTTTAATTCAAATGACGATGTTAAGTCCATCCATAAATCTGTAGAGATGATTAGAGAAGCTGTAGATGGTATTGTAGTAAAAGAGTTTAAAGGCTTTGGGCATTTCTGCTACGAAAATATGAAAACACATGAGTTCCCAGAACTATTAGACGAGGTGCTATCATGATAGTTATTACTGGGGCGAGTGATGGACTAGGGTTGCAGCTAGCTAAGCTGTATAGCGAAGCAGGTAAAAAAGTCGTTAATATATCTCGTCGGCCGTCTAAATATGCCGAAATAAACATTGAGATGAGTTTGCGAGAAGGTCCGGACATCGAAGAAGCCGCAGCTATGGTAAATGAGTTAGAAGAAGGGCTGGAAGCTATTATCCATAATGCTGGAGTTATGTCTCTACAGCCGCTCGGCAGTATTACGGAAGAAGAAGTGAAAAGATTGATGTCGACAAATGTGAAGTCTCAAATATTGTTAACATCGTTTTTGGCTGATCGCATAAAGAAGGACAAGACAGATATAGTATGCGTGGCGTCGACGGTCGGCACCAAAGCCTACAAAGATCAAGCTGTCTATGGGGCAAGTAAGTGGGCAGTGCGAGGTTTTGCTAAAAATCTGCAAGAAGAGTTTAAAGATGCGCCGAATAGAGTCATTAGTTTCTGTCCTGGCGGGTTTAAGTCTGACATCGCCAAGAAAGCTACTGGTCAAGCCGCTGAGCTCAAGGGTGGAAGTATGGAGCCTGCAGACCTGGCGCTATTCATGAAGCAGATTTTAGATCTTCCGAAAAATATGGAAGTAAGTGAGGTTATAATAAATCGAAAGGCATTTAAGTAGGGGTTTATATGAAAATAAAACTTTTTATCACAGGTGGATCAATCGACAAGCGCTATAACGAGATTTCTGAGCGTATGGTGCTCGACAAGACGCACATTCCGAAGATGCTTGAAATAAGTAGAACTACATTAAACATCTCAACAGAAGAATTAATGCTCGTAGATAGTCTGGACATCAAAGAGCCGCAGCGCCGAAAGATTCTTGAGGCGTGTCAAAATGAGAAATCAAAGCACATTGTTATAACTCATGGTACGAGTACGATCGTAGAGACAGCTCAATTATTGGGCAAAAACATAGAGGACAAAACGATAGTCTTGCTTGGTGCAATGATTCCTTATTCACTGCTTGATACATCAGACGCAATGTTTAACTTGGGATGCGCAGTTAACGCAGTACAGACGCTAGACAGAGGCGTCTATATAACAATGAACGGTCGAATCTTCTCGTGGAAGAACGTCATGAAAGACACAAAACTCGGAGAATTCAAAGAAGTAGACTAGAACAATGAGTACGATATTTGACAAAATAGTGGGCGGTGAAGTGAAGTCCTGGACTATCTGGGAAGATGATGAGTATATGGCTTTCTTGACCCCGTTTCCGAATACACCAGGCCATACTGTTGTAATTGTCAAAGAAAACCCCGGTGATTATGTGTTTACAGCTGACGAAGCAAAAGTGGATGGTCTCATGAAGGCTGCAAGACAAGTTGCCAGAAAACTCGAGAAAGCTTTCGACACTGATCGCGTTGGGTTATTGTTCCATGGTCTCGGAGTACCTCACTTACATGCTCAGTTGGTGCCATTTCATGCAAACCTTGATCAGGATCCTGTAGTAGCTGCAGCTTTTAGAAAAGATAATCCGCAATACGCGCAAGAATTAACAGCCCTCGATGGACCAAAGATGGATGATGCAGAGCTCGATAAATATCAAAAAATGATTCAGGAAGCGTAAAAATGAAGGTTAGCTTAAATATTGCGTCGTACTACAACTCGATTCACAACTCAGGAAAAAATCTATATGAATATGGCGTGGATGAGATTGTTCGACGTATTGGCTCCCAGCTTGGTGCTGTTGAAGACGTTATTGACACTCGTCAAAAATACGAGAATGTCATCGTCGTCAAAGTTGTTGAGTGTGATAAGCATCCTGATGCCGATAAGTTGAGTCTATGTCTTATCGATGATAGTGGTGTGGTGAGTGATGTGCATCGAAACGAGCAAGGTCTCGTGCAAGTTGTATGCGGCGCACCAAATGTTCGAGCTGGTATGTTTGCGCTATGGTTGCCGCCTGGCTCGACAGTACCCTCTACTTTCGCAAGTGACCCATTCGTGCTTGAAGCTCGAGAACTTCGCGGCAAGGTAAGCAACGGTATGCTCGCCAGCCCGAAAGAATTAGATATCTCAGAAGAGCATGAAGGCATTCTAGAGGTTAATCCGAGCGAGTTCGATCACGAGATCAAACCTGGTGAAGACGGAGGTGCTCTATATAACCTCGGTGATGTCATTATTGATTGCGAAAACAAGATGTTCACGCATCGGCCTGATTGTTTCGGTGTAATCGGAGTTGCTCGTGAGATTGCTGGAATTTTTGGTGATGCATATACATCACCCGATTGGTACGTATCCGCTCTAAACCATGCAGTAGATGCCAGTTTGCCGTTCACTACAAAGAATGATGTACAGGAGAAAGTACCGCGCTTCATGGTGCAATCGTTGAGTGATGTTACGGTTAAAAGCTCTCCGGTGTGGCTGCAAGCGTATTTAAAGCGGATCGATTCAAACAGCATTAATAATATCGTTGATTACACGAATTACTTCATGCAGCTGACAGGACAGCCAATACATGCTTACGATTATGACAAGGTGCAGCAACTGTCGAGCGATGGTGCACAGATTTATCCACGCATGGCAGAGGAAGGTGAGACCATTGAGCTGCTGAACGGAAAAACCGTGACGTTAACGACTGATGATATCGTAATTGCGACAGATAAAAAGGCCATTGGTCTAGCTGGCGTTATGGGTGGCTCGGAGACAGAAGTCGATGATTCTACAAAGAACGTTATCATCGAGTGTGCAAATTTCGACATGTACACTATTCGGCGAACAAGTATGCGTCATGGGTTATTCACTGACGCAGTTACCCGCTTCAATAAAGGACAGAGTCCTTTGCAGAACGACAGAGTCTTAGCTAAAATCGTGCAGGAAATTGTGCTGTATGCTGACGGGAAAGTTGCGAGTAAAGTGCACGATGTGCATGGCTTTGATCTCAATAAAGACAACTTGAATCATGTCTCTGTTGCGGTTAATTTTATTAACGAGCGACTTGGTACAGCGCTTACCGCAAGTGAAATAAAGCGGTATTTAGAGAACGTTGAGTTTACTGTAGATATTACTGACAACGAACTACACATTACCGCACCATTTTGGCGAATGGATATCGCGATTGCTGAAGATATTGTAGAAGAAGTTGGGCGAATGCATGGTTATCAGAATGTGCCAGTAGCCTTGCCACCACGAAGTTCAAAAGCGGCTCCTCTAAATCAGGTACGAGCATTCCGAAAGACTATTCGTGATGCACTCGTCAAAAATGGTGCAAACGAAGTGCTAACCTATAGTTTTGTGCATAGTGATTTGCTACAAAAGTCCTACATTGATCCTGAAAAATGGGCTATTCACATACGTAATGCACTCAGTCCTGACTTGCAGTATTATCGGCCTAGTTTATTACCAAGTTTGCTCGCAAAGTTGTCTGCTAATCTAAAGGCCGATGCCGGTAAAGATAATAATGAGTTTGCATTGTTTGAATTCGGTAAAGCTCATGTCAAGGACCATATGGAAGCCGCACCCGAAGACAACATTCCGAAACAAATGCGTCGTATTTCCTTTGTATTTACCGCTGACGCAAAGAGTGCTAAAAGAAGAGGTGGTTCCGCATATTATGTCGCCAAGAAATACCTTGATCTTATTACGAATGGTCAAGCAGTGTATAAACCACTCGAAACGAACGAGTACCCATTAACTGCGCCGTATCAGAAAGAGCGCAGTGCCGTTGTCATGCTTAACGACACAGCTGTCGGGGTCGTAGGCGAATTTCGCTCGAAAACGAAGCGTGGCTTCAAGCTGCCAGACTACTGTGCTGGATTCGAGGTAGACACCGATTTATTGTCTGCTGAAATCACGCCGTATACGTATGAACCACTCAGTGAATTCCCAAGTTCTTCTCAAGACATAACGTACGAAGTGAAAGATGAAACAACGTGGGGTCAGTTATACGACTTATTACACGCAGAACTCGCCGTAGCTAAAGCCGAGAGTGGCTACGAATATACTGTGACGCCAAGAGAAATTTTCAAGCAAGACGAATCGGATAAGAAACGTATTACGTTCCACATAGAGTTACGTCATCATCAGAAGACTCTCAAGACTGACGAAATAAATACACTCCTAGCTCAAATCAGCGATGCAATCGGTAGCAAGCTTCATGCGGCGCGCATATAAATTCAGCGTTGCAATACTATTGTTTGCGTTGGTAACGTTGATTTCTGTGCCAGTAGGCGCGCAAGGTGTACAGGACTTTGTGATTGAAAGCTTTGATGCAAAATACACGCTGACGAACGAAGATCCACAAGGCTTACTGACGATTACCGAACAGATTGAACTGAACTATAGCGCGAAAAACCAAGGAATCTTGCGAGCAATCCCGAATACCTATAAAGGTGAAGATGTACAGCTACGAGTCGTGGCAGTCGATAGAGATGGGGCCCTCGAGCCATATATAACATATGACGAGAACGATAATACCGTGCTACGCATCGGTGAACCAGGTGTCTATATCACAGGAGAACACACATATACAATTACATATGAGCTAGAGAACGTCATTACGTTCTACGATGAGTATGATGAATTTTACTGGGACATTAACGGTGATCAATGGTTGCAGCCTTTCGAAAGCGTTGCAGTCGACTTAGAGATTCGTGCGAGTAGATATGGTGAGTTATCTTCACAATGCTTCACTGGAAATGCACAAAAAAGTACTCAAGACTGTGAAGTTTCAGAGCCTTCCATAGGGCTTAAGGCAAGTACGAACAGGACTCTTCAGCCGGGAGAGACATTGACGATAGTTCAGGCGTATGAAAAAGGCTATTTCACACCTTTGCCCTGGGCAGAGCAGAATAAAGAACTACTATTTGCAGCTCCTATTCTGCTTGTATTATTTCTAGCTGTGCGTTCTGCTGCAAAAACATGGCGCCGTTTCGGTAAGGATTACAAACAACGTGCTGTTGCGCCGTTCTATAGTCGCCCGAAGGATCTGAGTGTTATGCAAGCATCATACGTTTCAAAAAATAGTCTCAGCACAAAAGATATTAGCGCAGCGCTTATTGATTTGGCAATTCGTGGGTATCTGAAGATTATCGAATCAAAAGACGGAAGAAAGACAAAACACACCCTTGAGTTATTAAAGACAGTAGACCCACAGCTTACTGCCGACGAGAAGATGCTTATTAATGCGGTCTTTAAGAGCAGAACGGTAGGTGAGCAGTTTGTCATTGAAGACCAAAAACATAAGCTATCAAGTGCGCTTATGAAATTATCGAAAAATGTTGAATCTACTGCAAATAGAAAAGGGATGTACGAAATTGCGCCAAGCGCGGGGTCAAAGTATGTACTGAAACAGTTACTGATAATTATCGCGATAACAGTCGTGTCGTTCTTCTTGATTGAGGTTGTAACACCAATTCCGTTTGTATTCGGCATAGCTTCCTCTATTGCCGTCATTGTGTATATGTCGCTTATGACGAAGCGAAGTAAGGCTGGAGTAGAGGTAAAAGAACATATTGAGGGGCTGAAGCTCTATGTTTCAAAAGCTGAGAAAGACCGTTTAGCAATGCATGATGCGGTTGCCGCTCCACTGTCAACTCGAGGGAATCCACCGGTATATGACCGAAAGTTCTTCGAGAAATTATTGCCGTTTGCAGTCGCTATGGGTGTTGAGAAGTCATGGGCCAAAGCTTTTGCAGACATCTACACTGAGCCGCCTGACTGGTATCAGGGCACCAGTCGTATAATCACTGCACACGCTTTGGCAAATTCAGTTGGTTCGACGGTCAAGGCGACGTCACAAACGTTCACAAGCCCATCAAGCTCCGGAGGATCTGGATTCTCTGGTGGCTCCGCAGGTGGCGGCGGTGGTGGCGGCGGTGGTGGCGGCTGGTAATGATTTGGGTCTCACTATTAACACTTCACTTGATTGGGCTCGTTGGGTATACGTTACTATTACGTAAAAGTGCGTTAAGTAGCATCAATAAATACTTTTTGGCTGCTGCAATGCAAACAGCAATTTTTATCCCATCGATAGTCTTTCTTGTTCTTGGTGAAGTGGATTTCGATTTAGAGCTTGTCCAGTGGGTACGTATTGTAATTTCTGCTTTTTTGATCGTAGGACTTCACTTGACTGCGATTAAAGCATTGTCACTGCTAGATGCCTCACTGTTTTCAATTATTTATAACTTGCGGTTGTTTTTTGTCACAATTCTTGGATATCTGTTTTTGGGGGAGCTTCCGCCTGCTGCACAAATAATTGGGGGCATTATTATTTTTAGCTCAATACTATTGTTGAATCTGCACAAAGACAACACCTATAAATCAAGCCCAATTCTATGGGGACTGCTTGCAACAATATGGCTGAGCGTGCATGCAACGCTTGAGAAATACAATATTCTGGATATAGGCTTTGAGACGTATATGTTTATCACGATGCTATTAGGAAGTGTTTTCTTGTGGTTGCTCGTTGCGCAGAAAAAGGTCAATCTGCAAAAGAATAAAGGATACATTAATCGTCAATTTGCTTTATTACTGGTCTTGAGGCCGCTGTCCGCCTGGTCTATAACGTATGCGTTACTATATGGATCTTTAGCAGTTGCGAGTTATGTATCTGGGATGAGTGTTGTTTTTATTGTCATTGCCGGAATAATTTTCCTTCATGAGCGAGAGCATATGCGGCAAAAAATTCTGGCAACTGCAGTTGGCGTAATTGGACTTACGGTTATTTTGGTGAGTAAGCTTGGCCTGCTATAATTGACCTCATTAACAACTAAACAATATACAGAGAGTCGGGAGAGAACTAGCTCGCCATAACCGACCAGCAACTTGCGCAATGCGTGGAGTGCTACATCTAGCTCGTTATACACGGGGAAGATATTGTGAACTCACGTCTCTTTTCAGGTATACGAAAGGAGATTTTTTATGTCATACCAATTATTCACTTCAGAGAGTGTTGCATCTGGCCATCCAGACAAAATTGCGGATGCAGTTAGCGATGCACTGCTCGATGCTATGATTGCAGAGGACCCAACGGTTAGAGCAGGAATTGAAACTATTGTCGGTGCTAACAAGATTGGCCTATACGGTGAAGTTAAGACGACTGCGAAAGTCGATGTTGAGAAGATTGTTCGAAAGACTGTTTCACGACTTGGTTATACTAACCCGGAGTGGAACTTCTCTGATCAATCACCGATTGACAATAACCTTCATCAGCAATCACCGGAAATAGCGATGGGAGTTGATCTCGATGGCGCGGGCGACCAAGGAATGATGTTTGGTTTTGCGTGCGATGAGACTCCTGAGCTCATGCCATTACCGATTACATTGGCGCACACGCTGACGAAGACACTTGACCGAGCTCGTGAGTCTGGTTCACTGGCGTGGTTGCGACCTGACGGCAAAAGCCAGGTCACCGTAAAGTACGAAGCCGGCGAACCTGTTTCAGTAGAAAAGGTTGTTATGGCGGTTGCTCACGATGAGGAAACAACCCCAGAAAAAGTCCGCAAAGACGTGTTGAGCGCAATAATCAATCCGACGCTCGAAAAGTACGGTTACTCAGTGGACCCAGAAAATGTCGTTATTAACGGTACGGGGCTGTGGCATATTCCAGGGCCAGACACCGATGCTGGGCTTACTGGGCGTAAGATCGTTGTTGATGGGTATGGCGGATATGCACGCGTCGGTGGCGGGGCATTTAGCGGTAAAGATCCGAGCAAGGTTGACCGATCAGCAGCCTATGCGGCACGTTACATCGCCAAGAATATCGTCGCTGCAGGATTGGCGAAAAAGTGCGAAGTGGCGCTCGCATACGTTATAGGAAAACCAGAGCCACAGATGAAATCATTTGATTGCTTTGGCACAGAAACGAAGTCATACGAAGAGATTCAAAAGTTCGTAGATGAGCTGCTCGATACTACTGTGAAGGGAATTGTTGAGGGGCTCAATCTGCGACAGTCAATTTATAGTCAGACAACAGCATACGGCCACTTCGGTAAGCCTGATCTTCCATGGGAGCAGATAGTATCCTAGCTTCTCCGTAAGAGGAAGTTGTATAACAGAGAAATAGAAATCGGATTTAAATCCGAGAAAAATCCGATTTTGAACTTCATCACAGATAATATCAACAAAATTTATGAAAATTGTGAGGTATATCACATGTTCTGCGGGTTCAAAAAACCGTAACGCTCATGTATATTGGTAGGTGGAAGTGTGAGTGTGGAGACACAGTACGCATCTTCCCTAAACCGGGCCAAAAAAGCCCGGTTTTTTAATCACTAGAAATTCGCTGGCGTATTTCTTGTACGATCCGCTCGACTGCGCGTGCGTTTACTTCCAAGCCTCTTTCAACGGTGTTCCAATAGAGTTCTGCATACGAAGTCTTGAATGAGTGTGCTCGGAGTGTGCGGACCTCCATCTCCAAGAACTCAAGGTATGCTTTGCTGACTCGATTTAGCACGCTCACACCCCTGTCTTCTAAGAAATAAGACTCGAACTGGGCAATTGCTTGCGACCAAACCATGGCTAGGTTGCATACATCAGCATCGGTGACCAGTTGTGCCAGTATGTAGTCTGATGAGCGCTGTAATATTTCGCCCGTTTCAGGATCCATGCCTTCAAAGACGGTGGCATCAATGCATTTTTCGACGGTATCATAGTCAGACGCTTCGAACACTTCGTGTTGCTCCATAACCGCAAATAGTAAGCTGGTGCTTCTTTTTTCGTTCTTTTCCGGTGTGGTTTTGTCAGTTTTTTCGTAGTCGAGATCATGAGCACTACAGGCAATCAGTCCAAGCATAAATTCTCGAGAAGTTATTTTTTCGTCGCGTAGCGCAGCTATGCCAATTTCGCTAAAAGCTTGGACGACATCAATGGTATGACCTCTATCATGATATGGATGTTCTTCATCGACAACTGGAATTTTATTGACACAGGCTTGGATGACAAAATACGCGGCGTTGTAGAATCTGTCGTCTTGTTCGTTGGTGAAGTCGCCGTACACCTCTCGTATTGACGGAATGTACAACTCTGGTTCAGACGGAATTAATTCGATTTGTGCTGTCTCAAATTCTGGGAGCTTCATATTATATAATTATAAAACATAAATAAGAAAAGTAAATACTAATGCTCAGCCTATCTGCGTGCTACAGTAGAAATGTGAAAGACTTGCTAAATATTCTACGCGTGGGTAAAGAGTTACGACCAAGCTATGCCTGGGTGAGCTTCTTTACTGTTCTGTTGAGTTTGCTTACTATCTTACAGCCGTTATTATCAGGTTGGGCTATCGATGAAATAGGCAAAGGTACTGATGCGGATGTTGTGTACGCTGGCATGCTTGCACTCGCAATATTTGGGCTCGACCTGGCGCAGACGTTTTTCAGTAATATTAGTGGCTACATTGGCGATCAAATACAGGTAAAGCTACAAAAGCTGTTGAGTGAAAATTACTACCGTCACCTCATGACACTGCCGCAGCAATATTATGATGAGCAGCAATCTGGTAAGATTATCGCTCGACTGAACCGTTCGATAGAGCAGATAGTTCGTTTCATCCACATGATGACGAATAACTTCTTGCAATTTATATTCACGACGATATTCAGCCTAATTGTTGTGACGATTATAAGTTGGCAAGTAGGATTGTTGCTCGCTTCGCTGTATCCGATTTTCATATGGATGACCGTGAAAACGAGCGGCACATGGCTTAAGTATCAGGAGAAAAAGAATAATCACGTAGATACTGCGAGTGGACGATTTGCAGAAGCTATCGGACAGATGAAAGTCGTTAAGAGTTACGGACAGGAAGACCGGGAGCTGTCATTCTTTCAGAAAAATCTCTCAAGAGTAATCCACTACAACAAGCCGCAGTCAAAGTACTGGCATGTTCGTGATGTGCAACGTCGTTTAATATTAAACATTATTTTTCTCATGGTATATGCGTTTATTTTCGTGCGGGGTGCGCAAGGCGCATTCACAGCTGGTGAAGTTGTCGCGTTGATCTTGTATGCAATGAACATTCGTATTCCGATATTTACAATAAGTTTCCTCGTCGAAAACACGCAACGTGCAGTTGCCGACAGTAAAGACTATTTCGAAATTATGGATGAACTCCCAGAATCTGAAGACGAAGGCGCTGAGCTGCAATTACGTAAAGCAGCAATATCTTTTGACGGTGTGACATTCGGCTATGATGTGATGAAACCAGTAGTAAAAGATATTAGTTTCGACATACAACCAGGGAAAAAGATTGCACTCGTCGGCGAGAGCGGTGAAGGAAAAACAACATTAACAAATCTATTGCTACGGCTATACGATCCGAACCAGGGTCAGATAGCAATAGATGGACAACCAACATCGTCGGTCACTCGGGCTAGCCTGCGAACACACATAGGTGTCGTGTTCCAAGAACCAAACTTGTTTAGTGGCACTATTCGAGAAAACATTAGCTATGCGAATAGCGACGCATCCCAAAGTGCTATCGAGAAAGCAGCACGGGCGGCAAATGCACACGAGTTTATAGCAGAATTAGAAAATGGCTATGACACCGAGATAGGTGAGCGAGGGCTAAAACTCTCAGGCGGACAGAAACAACGTATTGCGATAGCGCGAGCAATACTTAAAGACGCGCCAATTCTCGTGCTTGATGAAGCAACAAGCAGCCTAGACAGCAAGAGCGAGTTGCTAGTACAGGAGGCCCTAGAGCGACTTATGAAAGGCCGAACTACCATAATCATTGCGCATAGATTAAGTACAATTCAGAATGTCGACACGATTGTTGCGCTTAAAAAGGGCAAGGTAGCTGAGATAGGATCCCCACGAGAACTAGCAAAAACTGACGGGATTTATGCACAGTTACTGCGAGTGCAAACAGCTCGTTCTGCAGAAGAGCGCCAAGAAGCGCTCGCGAAGTTCGGTATCGTCGGGTAGAATAGAAGCAAATAGTTAGAGGGAGACAACATGTCTAAGAAGAAAAGCACAAATCGTGCTGAAGAGGGGTTTGGTGTATTTGCATCACTCGCAGGATTTTTTTATAGTAAATGGCGTTTTAGCTTACTGTTCTTTGCTGCGCTCATCGCATTAGGGGCAATTACATACACGTCAGTTATTAAACGAGAAGGATTCCCGCCAATCCAGTTTCCGCTCAGCTTGGTGAACGGTACGTATTTCGTCGATGATAAATCTCAGGTAGACGAAGTCATCACGCAGCCATTATCAGAGAGTTTGAGTGTTGTTGAAGGTGTATCAGAGGTACGCACGACAGCGAATGACAATTTTTTCACAGCCTTCGTATTCTTTGACTCAGATGTTGATACACAGCTTGGCGCTGAGAGGATTCAAGAGGCGATTGATCAATCTGATTCTATACCCGCAGAAGTGCGCGAAGGAACCTCAGTGTTGCCAATTGACCCGGCAGCATATTTGAACGAATTCGATCTGCTTTTGAGCGTTTATAGTATCGAGGATAACTCACCGGAATCAATCGAAGAAGCGGCGGACTACGTCCTAGCTGAATTTCTCGCTGATCCGTCTATCGCAGCAGGTGAAGTCCAGTCTCTTTTTGCGGAATCTATCAATCCTCGCACGGGAGAATTAGAGACTCGTCAGGTTTCATTTAACCAAATAGGCTTGAAGCAAGAATCAGGTGAGGTGGCTTTCTACGGATCAGTCACGATTGGGTTGGATCGCGACGACGAAGCTATTGATATTATTGAGCTATCGGAGCTGGTGAACGACAAGATTGCTAGCCTAGATTTATCTCAATTTGGTGATGAGTATGTCGTTACAATTGGCGCCGACTTCGCTGAATCGATAAACACACAAATTTCATCATTACAGTCAAATCTTTTGACCGGATTTGTTGCTGTTGCAGCGGTTTCGTTCCTGCTTATAACATGGCGTGCATCAATCATCACCGGTTTATTCATGTTGTCTGTCATGGCTGTATCAGTGCTGATGTTGTACGTGTTTGGCTATACGTTGAATACGATTACATTGTTTGGACTCGTCTTAGCACTCGGTTTGTTCGTCGATGATGCCACTATTGTTGTTGAGTCCATCTACGCGCATAGAAACAAGAGCAAAGACAAACTGAAAGTCGTTCGGCAAGCTGCTGGAAAAATTGGTGCAGCTAGTTTTGCCGGCACGTTTACGACGGTACTTGTGTTCCTGCCGCTTGCTTTTATTAGTGGAATTCTTGGTGAGTTTATCCGCTTGCTCCCGGTCACTGTCATAATTGCACTTGTCACATCGCTTTTCCTTTCATTAACACTTATTCCAGTTCTGTCGCGCTTTGTTTTATTGCGAACTACCTCGCCGAGCTGGATCACTCGACACAACCCAATTATTAGACTTGAGGCAACGCTTGCACGTTGGTTTAGCGGGCTACCAAGAATGCTTAAGACAGCGCCGCGCAAAGGCCGGGTAGTCGCAACGGTCGGGTTCTTGATTAGTATTGTTTTCTTGATGGTTGCGGGGCAGTTCTACCAACGGCTTGAGTTCAATATCTTCCCGCCGACGAAAGACAGTGATCAACTCAACTATCAGCTTGAATTCCCAGCTGGCTATACGCTGGAGCAGGCTGAAGCTTCTGCGAATATTGTCAACGGTGTCATTAACGATGTTGCAGCTGTTGAGACGGTACGCGTGTTGTACGGTGGATTTGAGCAGCCAAGCGCGCGAGGAGCCGACGCCGTTATAGAGCTCGTTTCATTTACAGAACGAGATAAAAAATCTCCTGAGATACTAGAAGATATTACAGCCGCCGCGACAGCTGCACTACCGTCAGACGTATCTTTTAGAATCATACAAATCGACGGTGGGCCACCAGCAGAAGAATTCCCGCTAAAAATTCAAGTATTTGATGAGGATGAAGCTCACGCAATTGCGCTCGCAACTGAAGTTGGTGCATTCATTGAAGGCGCAGAGGTGACGAGACCAAATGGTACAACGGCAACAGTTACAGAAGTCGAATTGCCATCAGGCAGAACAATTACACGCATTGATGGAAAAGCATACGTGGAGTTGAGTGCTAAGTTTGATGCCAGCGACACGTCTGCACTCCTGATTGCGGCAGAAGAACTTGTACAAGAGCAGTTTAGTGAAGAATATTTAGTAGAGAATGGATATGAAGCTGACACACTTGGCTTTGATTTTGGGCAAGAAAGCGAGAACGCCGAATCGTTTGCTAATCTCGCGATTGTATTCCCGCTGGCGCTCGTGTCTATGTATATTTTACTAGCATTGCAGTTTAGGTCACTGCTGCAGCCAATCCTTATATTCGTGGCAATTCCATTCACATTCCTTGGTGTTTTTGCAGGTCTCTACTTCACGGACAACGCACTTAGTTTTTTTGTGCAGGTTGGTTTAATTGGCCTGATCGGAATTGCGGTGAACAACACGATTCTACTCGTGACATACGCCAATCAAGAGAAGCTTGCAGGTGAAGGCACGATTGATGCTATTAGTAATGCGGTACAAAAACGATTTAGGCCGCTTGTTGCGACAACGATTACTACTGTTGCCGCGCTGCTGCCGTTAGCGCTCAGTGATCCATTCTGGGAGGCGTTAGCGATGACCATCATATTCGGCCTTATTTCGAGTACGGTACTTGTCATCATTTCTTTCCCTTACTACTATCTAGCTGCAGAGTGGCTACGAATGCGCGTTAGCAAAGGGACACGTCAGGCGCGGAAGGAGCAACGGAAGTCAAAGCGAAGTGAAAAGCCTGTAAAATCTGCACCTGCCGCTAAGAAAACAGTTAAGAAGAAGCCCGCAAAAACTGCCAAAAAAACAACTACTAAAAAGAAAAAATAAGCGATAAAGAAAAGCCGGCATGTATGTAGATGCCGGCTTTTTGATTTGAGAAAAATACAACGCCAACAGGCTTGGTTACACGCTTCAGCAACGCTATACTAGATGTAACACGCGAAAATAAAAACGCGTAGGAGAGGGTAACAACAAAACTATGGCAGCATCAAACGGCCAGCGAGTGGCTGCGTTTCTTTTAGCGCTAACGTTTCTTTTATCAACTATTGGATTTACGGCATATGTCGTACTTTCATTAAACTCTGAAGAAAGTGGTCTTGTTGATGACACAACGAGTTCAGACCTACAAGAGCAGCCGCCAGCTGACACACCAGTCGAATTGTCACAGCTATCTGGTGCTTGTGGATCGCAGACAATCGTTGCACAAGGTGCGCGTGACGTTCCTGAAACTACGACAGCAGACGTACCTGTTGAGGAGCTTCGAACAGTCGATGTACAAGAGGGTAGTGGCGACGAAGTGCAGCCCGGAGATTGTGTCGCAGCGCTTTACTACGGTACGCTTGCTAGCGACGGATCAACATTCGACGGTAATTATGACACTGGGACGCCAATCGAATTCTCGTTGACAGGTGTTATACCTGGCTGGACGGAAGGTATCCCAGGAATGAAGGTTGGTGGTATTAGAAGACTCGAAATACCTGCAGCGCAAGCATACGGTGAAACAGAGCGCCCTGGCATTCCAGCTAACTCAGACCTCGTATTTGAAGTTGAAATTCTATCGACAAGGCAGGCACAATAATGGCAACACTTGCAGATTTCACTGGACCGATTACTGTCGACGAACTCCGTTGGGATGATGTCGTTGAAGGTACGGGCGCAGCAGTGAATCCTGGTGCACAAGTGACCATTCATTATACGGGAGGGCTCGCATCAGACGGGACGATTTTTGATTCTTCACAGCGAACTGATGACGCCAAGCCAGTCACCTTTCCGCTTGATATGCTAATCGAAGGCTGGCAAAAGGGCATACCGGGTATGAAGGTGGGTGGCAAAAGACGACTGTATATCCCGTACGCGCAAGGCTATGGTGATGCAGGGGCTGGTTCGATACCACCAAAGGCTGATTTAGTGTTTGATATAGAGTTATTCGCAACTGAAGGGGGTACGCCTTCATAACGTCAAAATCACAATATATAGCGTGTTGATTTAAGCTTAAACACCAGCTATAGTGATAGAGCATAAGCTTAATAACACTGAATAAAAACCAAAAGACTAACGAAAGGTCTCGCATATGTCAAAGAAAATAACAGTATTCACAACCAATACCTGCGCATACTGCGCCATGGTAAAAAAGTGGCTAGACGGTAAGGGGATTGCCTACGATACCGTTAATCTCGACGAGAAGCCAGAAATGCAGAAAGAAATTTATGCAAAAAGCGGTGCACTCACTGTACCTGTAACGCTTATCGAGAAAGAAGACGGCCAAGAAGACGTGGTTATTGGATTTAACCTTCCACGACTTGCGTCAGCTGTTGCTTAGATAATGGTAGTGAATAAGAGCTTGCGAACGCAGGCTTTTTTCATATATAATGTTTAAGTAATCACTAAAACACTTAAACAAACGATAGAATTCGGAACAGTGGTACACTAGAAGCAAGCGAAAATGGAGAACAAAAACATGCACGATGTAATAATGATTGGCGCGGGCCCAACAAGCATGGCTGCGGCTGTATATACAGCACGAGAAGATATCGATACAGTCTTACTTGAAAAAGGTGTAATCGGCGGTCTAGCAGCGATTACTGATAAGGTTGATAATTATCCAGGTTTCCCGGAAGGCATAGAGGGTGCAGAGCTAGCTGACAAGCTACAAAAACAGGCAGAGCGATTTGGGGCAAAGATTGAACTAGACGAAGTGCAGTCTGTTGAGAAGATTGATGGTGGCTTTAAACTCAAGACAGCGATTGGTGAGCACGAAGCTAAAGCTATTTTGGTTGGGACAGGATCTGAGTGGAAGAAACTTGGTATCCCTGGAGAAAAAGAATTTTACGGCCGTGGCGTGCACAACTGTGCGACATGTGACGGGGCGTTTTATCGAGATAAAAAACTTGTGGTCGTTGGCGGTGGAAACTCGAGCGCACAAGAAGCCTTGTTTCTCACGAAGTTTGCAAGTCATATTGATATTTTAATTCGTGGTGATAAGTGGAAGGCGTCGGAAGTCCTTGTGGAAGAAGTGTCTAAAAACGACAAAATCGCTGTTCACTTTAACACGACAACAGACGAGATAATTGGTGGAGAAGAAGACGGTTTGCCAAAAGTAGTAAATGTTAAAGCAACTAAAGAGGGCAAAGCGACAGATTTTGAAACTGATGGCGTATTTGTTTTTATTGGTTTGAAGCCCGTGACATATTTCTTGGACGGTTCAGGTGTAGAACTCGATGACTATGGGTTCGTTAAGACAGACGATAAGCTTATGACAAATGTGCCCGGTATTTTTTGTGCGGGCGATGTACGGAGCGGGGCAACCATGCAGATTGCTTCAGCTGTAGGAGAAGGTGCTTCGGCTGCATTATCGATTCGTGAGTATCTCGAGAATTACGACAGGGAAATGAAATCCGAGGTTTGAAAAATACTATATAATATGCTATAATATTACTATTATGGCATTGTTTACTTGCGTCGGTGCAAAACATAAAAAACACCCAACGTTCTTAGTAGATTCGTTAGAGACTGCTAGCGGTGAAATAATTGAATTTCGTCGACCGTCCCGTAAGAAAGCAGTACAAATTGATGTGCCGCTTAACCCCGAAAGAGAAGCAGCTCTGTATAAGGCTACTCACACAGTTTTGCGGTCAATGATACATAGGGTGCCGCATAATTGTGCATCATATGCCTACGCTCTAGCAGGTGTGCCTATAGGTGACATTGCTGATGATCCTCCGTCAAAAGAGTGGAGTTTTGATGGTCCTGTTGCTGTTCATAAATTAGCAGACTTTGACACAGGATTATTTATGTACCGTGGCCTAGACCCGTCACTGCAGCCGAATGGTTTAGGACATTAGCATACAATATTATCAAGAGTAGACGGACTAAGTTTGCACGTGGATGGTGGCGGTCAGCCCATAAGGCTTAGCCCGACAAGATCTCTAATAGCTACATACCCTGAGGAACAATTTGACCATTACTGTGCGTCGCCCGCTGCACGTATGGCTAGTTCTAGTTAGTAGCTATTTCGCCGATTTTCAGCTGTTCTAGCTGTGCATTGGCATTAGAGCTGTGAGGAGTACCAGAGCCGACTGTTTCTCCTTCTTGCGTTTCACGTTGTGTGAAAAGTGTCGTGCCATCTGTGCCACAGGCTTCAAGAATGACATTGCCGCCAGGGTGACGAGACAGATAGGATGTAATGTCATAAACCGAGCCGTTAATAATCGTCCAGCAACTAGACTCTGAACTGTTTGCCGCTACTTCTTCTAGTGTAAACACTGTTACATCATCGGTTTGCGGTTGTGGTTGCTGTGGAGCAGCGGCATTAAGCTCTG
>JAUHXF010000022.1 GCA_030427125.1 bacterium
CGTTTTCCCCATAGGTAATCGATTAATTTCTTCGCATCGTCCTTTACGGTGAATGAATGGATACCTTGTTGGAGTAATCCTGTTGTTTTGGAGTAGTATACATCCTGACTGACAGGAAAAGCGTCAGATGTATATCTCTCTGGATTATTCTCGATTAATTTCGTAATAGAGTCGATATTTTTTAAACGTATCTCAAGAATATTAGCTGGGGTTCGATTGTCTTGGTGAAGATCGACTGCATTATATATGTCGAGAAGCTCGTCGCCATTAGAGATCCCTTTAAGCGCTGCCCTTATATCCTCGTTCAAATACTTTATCTCATGAGCAACACGGCTATGGCGTAATCTCTCATGAGTACGTTCACTTTTATCATCTATGGTTGTGATATCTCTGACGCGAATATTTAGCCCATAATGGTAGTACTTCTCACGGGCGTTCTTCTTGTAAGTTCGCAGTAGTTGAACAACAGATTTTTGAGGCATCACAGCCCCTTAAGTAGCTCACCCAGATCCACTTTCATGACTTTTGCGAGGCGCCACATAGTGTGAACACTAGGGGAGTGCTTACCGTTTTCAATGTGCCCAACATAAGTTCGGTAATAGCCGGCTTGCTCTGAGAGTTGTTCTTGGCTAATCCCAGTTTTTTCACGTACCGCACGTAAACGCTTGCCGATATGGTTGGCAAACTTTTGCTTTTCAGCATTCTTTTGCAAGCGAGTGATATTACCGAGGTTTGGTTTCATGCATTCATTACAGACCAATCACCAATACTAGACCACGCACTAGTATTGGTGTTAATCTATAACTATGTTTGGTTTTTCCAAGAAGCAAGTGACCTACAATACCGATGTGATTGAGAATATCATCGGGGTAGGGTTACCTAATCGTAATAAGTTCATGAACTATGGTGACGTTGCGGATGAGAATATATATTCAGGCTATGCAATTGGGCGCGTATTTTCCGATGATCAGGACAGGCTATCTTTTGAGTTCGATGCCGTGTATCTTCATTATTTGATTTCAGTACTTGCGAAGGTTGGCGTTCCGGGCGAGCAGAGTGCTGATGCATTACAGGCCGTGCTTGATAACCTCGAAATTTCTCAAGACGAGCAACGTAAATTTAAGCAACGTTTGAAAGATTACGAGTCGCTTGATCACGAGGGTGTCGCGGAGAAGTTTGTAGAAAACCTGAATGTGGCGGATTTCCCCGAAAGTTATCGTGAACCGTCTCGCAAGACGCTTGGGGAGCAATTCTCTAGGTTGACAAAAGGAGTGGAAAGGTTTGTGTCGGATGAGCTTAGAGGCGCCAGAGCTTAGTCAGGAAGATTTGAGTGTTTTGGTTGAGTATTTCGAATTACTTGTGGAGATTGATATTAAAGCTGAACAGATGTAGTACAAAGCGTATATAATAGCAACAGATTATGCACATCTGTAAAGTTAAAGTTGAGAACTACCGAAATTTCGACGACTTCAGTATGGAATTGAAGCCTTTTACTGTTATTGTTGGTGCGAATAATGTAGGCAAATCGAATTTGCTGAATGCTATGCGGTTAGTTATCAATCAAGATCTTTCGGTAAATGCGAGCGCAAAGCATCTTGAGACGGCAGACTTCAATAATGAGGCTGTAGCTGAATTTAAAAAGAAAATTTTAGACGGCGAGGATCCGAAACTTCCTATTATTAGGGTGACGGTTGATCTTGGTGGTGATATGACTGAGGAGCAGAGGAGAGTTTTATATGACTGGTTCTTGGATAAAGAGAGAACGGTCGCTCGGATTACTTTTAAATTCGAACCGCAAGGCCAGTGGATAGTGAAGGATCGTTCTAAATGGCTACAGGATCAACAGGAATACATTGCTCAACAAAAGGCTATAAAGTCTCCTGATAAAAAAATACTCAACGGAATTTACTTTCCGATAGAAGCTTATCGCTCTAGGCTTTATGGGGGTAAATTTGAAGTGTCGGCTCTCGACTATGCCATGCACGCATATCTCAGAATGGAAGTTGTGGAAGCACTCAGAGATGCTAAAAAGGAACTACTGTCGGAAAGCGAATACAAGCTACTATATAAGGTCTTGGATCAGCGTAGGGGAGATAATGGCTATAAACCTATCCAGGACCATCTTTATGATATTCAGGCCCTTTTGGACGCCTCTAAGCCACTTGGTGATGTAAAAGCAGAGGTAGAGAAAGTGTTGGATGAAATTAATCTATCACATGATGCAGGTCAAAAGGTCGGATTTAGTTTTATTTCCCCAGAAACAAAAGAGATACTCAAACGTGTCGGCCTGCAATACTCTGGAATTTCTAGTTCGATCGAAAGAAATGGCTTGGGCAGAAATAATGTCCTTTATATTTCACTAATACTTTCTCATTTGGGTTCGCTTGCTGCGAAGCTTTGTAAGTTTCGGCTAATTTCAATTGAAGAACCTGAAGCGCATCTTTTTCCAATGCTTGAGGATCACTTAGCAGAATATCTGGCATCTGAAGAGAATTCTAGGGAGAAGGAACCTGGAGAAGGTGACAGGCCGTCTGCTTTAAATGAGCAGGTAATTGTGACTAGTCATTCGACGCATATTGTCTCAAGATTATCTCTAAGTAATTTAGTCGTGATGTATGTTAATCAAAAAACAGGAAAGCCCGACACTTATTGGCCATTATCAAATCTTGATTTAAAGAGAAAACCAGATCTCGTAACAAGGGACTACTTAGCAAAGTATTTGAATGCAACTCAGTCTAAATTGTTGTTTGGGCGTAAATTAATTCTAGTCGAGGGTATTGCAGAGCAATTATTGATACCAGCTTTTTATAAGAAGCTTTACGGAAAAAGGTTCATAAAAATGGGATATTCACTAGTAAATGTCGAAGGACTGTCGTTTAGGCATTTTCTAAAGATCGTAGATGGTAAGTACCAAATTGACTGTAAAGTCATTACTGATAAAGATAATAATGAGCGTGCAGAAAACCTAAGCGACGATTATAAAGAACACGAAACTATTTCAGTTCACGTGAGCGCCACTAGTACATTTGAGAAAGATGTTATCAAGGCTAATGCAGCGGGCGAGTATAGAAAAACCATTCTGCAAGCCGTTGCTGACACCTATATGAATTCCGAGAAGAAATTGGAAGATTTGGAAAAAGAGTATCCGGACCCAATTGATGAAGAGAGTCTATATGTGGATTGGGTCGAAAAGAATAAAGCCGAGTTCGCACTCTCGTTGAGTAGGTTGGTTGCGACTGATGGTTGTGAGTTGGTTGTTCCTGCTTATATTCAAACCGCACTCAGCGAGTCAAACGAGGAGACTGATGAAGAAGCAATCGCATCAACGATTCTCGCTTGATGTTGCAGGCCCGGGATCCGGCAAGACTACCAGCCTAATAGGCTCGGTTAAGGCTTATGAAAGAACAGATGACCTAAGGGACGTAGTTGTAATTACATATACAAACTTTGCACGTGACCGGATTGAAGATGGTTTATTTGATTTAGGCGTTTCTAACGATGAGGTTTTCATTGGTACGATTCACTCATTCCTCATACGCTATGTAATATCGCCTTTTGCACACAAGTACGAAGAAGAGTATCCGCCTGATCTGAAATATGCAGAGGTAGAGACGAGTAATATAAAGGATTATGTAGCCAAAGCAATTTACCTCAGCAAGCTTATGAAAAAGGGCGTGGTACCTTATGGTAAAGTGGAGAGTTTTGCAAAGAAGTTGCTCATGAACAAAGAAGTTGCCAAGGCAGTTGCAGGAAAACTACAGGCGATCTTTGTTGATGAGTATCAAGATGCTACCACGACACATCATGCAATATTTGAAATTTTAATGAAAGCTGGGCTTGATCGCTTCTATTGTGTTGGTGATAGCGAGCAGTACATCTATGGATTTACATACCAGGGTAGGTCACGACCGCTCTTTGAAAAAATACCCATGAATGTTCTTATACGTGAAAAGGCGTTTGATAAAAATTATCTTGAAACCAACTGGCGATCTGGTGCAAAAATTGTCAATTTTTTAAATCACTATGTCGAGAGCGAAAGGCGTCAAAAGCCTGACCCTGAACGACAAGACGAGGGTTCGGTAACTTTCATTCAGTCTGGCGACTTAGGCATGGCCTTGCGACTTGCTACTGAAAGTAAGGGAAGTGATGAAACAATGATGGTTCTGGCATATACAAGTAGTACTTTGGAGCTAGAAGAGTTTTCTGCTATACCAATGGGTGTTAGAGACTCGACTACAAAGTATCGTACAATCACAGGAATAATCACAGAGTATGTCTGCAATTTTCTCAGACGAAGTAAACAGTCGATTCAAGACGCCGAAGGGTTAGATGAAATGGGATTTCGGAGTAAGGTTGTGAAACTCGCCGATGCCATAGAAAGCAAAGATGATTTTGATGTACAGGCTGCACAAGCATTAATAGGGAAACTTTTTCCTGTTACTTCAGCCTCTAACGACGCAACATTGTTCTCCTCTCTGGACGAATATCTTTATGTTGTACATGCGGTTAAATCCCGGGACACAGACGATCGGCAAATAGTTAAGATGACCATCCACAAAGCTAAAGGGTTAGAGGCTGACGTAGTATTGGTCATAGCCTCAAATAATACAGAGTTAAGTAAGTGGATTAATACAGATTTATCATCACGCGCAAGAGATACTAATGACACCTGTCGGATTGGATTTGTGGCGTTTAGTCGCACACGTCGAGATCTTTATATCGTTTGTAAAGAAGACATAAACGAAATCAATATGGAGGCATTAATAAAACTCGGTGCAGACAAGTGTCTAACACGCAATTAGATGAGTAGCGGAAAAAGAAACCACCCACAGTATGGAGGGAGAGATTTTTTCTAAATTTTGCGCGCGCATCAAGTGCGGAAATAGGAGAAGTAAAAGAGAAGGTAGGGGGGTGGACATACGATGTGCAGAGGTGGAGCAAGTTCTGGCACAAACTACCTCTGTTAAGTGTTTAAACTAATAAACGTTCTTTAAATCAAAGTATCCGTATTTCTTTCCGTCAGTCCCTATGAGGGCTGTATTAAAAACTGCCCTAATCCAGACTGTTCCTGGTGCGCTCGGAAGGAATTCTAAAGTCTGAATAAGCATGCCGTGAGCAGGGCTTATACTGATAGGCTGGTTCTCTAAAATTCGAACTAGCTTATCAATGATATTAATCCAAAGCTCTTGTCTGGCAAATGCATTGTGCGCAATTTGCTGGGCGGTCAGGAAGTCGATAGCCTCAGCTCGCAAGCTTTCGAAATACGCAAAATTAATTGGTCCATCAGCATGATGATTGCGATTGCCGACCATCTTCTTAACACCCAACTCAAAATCCTTTAACACGTCTAACGTACTGGTATCGATCCTATCTTTGCTTATATGGACAATCCAGTCACAATAGAATCTTAGGTGTCTATACTCGTTAGGGTTGTTATTAACTCTTTCATGGTCAAGTAGCTTTCGGATTTGCACGAACAAATACGTAACTTCTGCCTCGCTTAGGCTTGTCCTTCGCTGCATAAGTTGGTTAAGCTTATCGATAATATCCGGCTGAGCCATATTATTCCTGTGTCGCTGCGTCTTCAAGAATTACATTGATGCTTTTTCGAATAAGCCCGATAGAGTGCATGTCTATGGAGGTATCCCTCTTCGATATAGTGCTATGCAGTGAGTCATCTGCATCAAAACGAAATAAAGTATTTATTTCTTTTATGCGTTTACGATCAGTCACAGACCACTTGTGATTATTAACTACTTGTGTGAATGAGTCGTAACCAAAGAGGGGAGCAATATGATCGAGTAAAGATCGGATGAGGGCGTGGGCGGAATGAGCACTTTCTTTTGCAGCAGCATCGTTAATCTCTTTCACAAGAGCCTCAAGCTTACTGGTATTGTAGCCTCTCGCCTTTGCTGAAGTAATTAAATTGCGCGAAGCATACTCCGTAATATATTGTGATGCCGTATGTGATTCGTCCACAACTGATGCAGTAGTTACCCCACGCCTATTCGTAGTGGAAGGCTTTTCAATAAGTTGTCTAGCATGACTCGGTATGCGAGTGAAACTAGGGAAGCCCGAACTAGTATTCTTTCCAAAAGGCACTAGTAAGCCTTCGTCAACCAAACCGTGGTAAGCTCTAGCTACGCGTGTCTTGCTGATCGGCCATAGCTTATCTGAGATTTCGATTGACAGGAAGCGAAAATCATCAAATTGATCTTCTAGACCTTCTAAGTATCCATAAGTAAGAAGAGTCATGCGTACGGCTTTATCATTCATCTTGCCTCCAAAGACAGTATTCTTGATAAAGTTCTCGGGTGTTTCACCTGCTGGTAAGTGGATAGTTCGGCTGGACGGGTCATATGTAACAGCACCATTCGAATGCAGTTGAATCACGGGGAAATAGCCCGAAGCGGTGTCGGTTAGCTGATCGAGAGATAGTGGTAATTCAAGTTGTGGTAATGCAAGTCGCATGATTGCTGACAGCTTTTTACGAGCATCGTTTTCTTCGTTAAAATCCCACATCGCACTCACTGTTCCTGTCGCACTCATTCCTAGCAGGCCAATCTTGTTCTCAAGGTATTCGTCATCGTATACATTGAAGTATTGGTAGCCGCTATCGTCACGCTTCGTTTCATCTACATGAGGGTCAGCTAAGAAGATTCTTTCTCCGTCGGATAAGTTTGTGTAAGTGAAAACTTTTGACATATCTTTTGCTGTAGTTCTTTGGAGTATCCTCTTCGGCTGTCTGGTACGGGCATTCTTATAGTGAACGAATAAGGTATATCTATATTCTCACTATGCCTATACTGAGAGACATGATTGACCTTTCCGGATGTTGCTAGTGCTGGTGTGGGCAAGTGACCCCATATAATTATCTCCTTTGGACTCGCTACAATCTTATCGACTACTCGCTCAACAATATGTTTCTTTTGTTCAAAGTTGAGGTTACCGATTTTTAGAGTAGCTTTTTGTGCGAGCTGTTCAACGTCTATTTTACCAGTAATACCTCTGTTTTCCGAAGCTTGAGCAATTTGTTCTTCGATAGAGGTGATTTGTTGCTTGGTTCCATGCATTTTATCGGCGAAAAGATTTTCCGGAAGGAGGCCTTTTCCGTACGCATCGATATAGCGTTTCTGTTCATTCTGAAGCTCTGTGAGGCGCTGCTTTTGCTCAGACGTGTCAGTGATCGTTTTTGTCCTTCGTAGCTGCTTGAGCCATCTCTCAGCGTGCATACGGATCATTTTTGGGTCGGATATCACCCTGGATATTTCATTCCAGACGAGGCTATCGGCAACCGTGACGTTAATACCGCCAACGGTGCAGTGATTTTTGATTGGGTGTGTTTTATTGCGGCTTGTGCAGCGGTAGTATTTCTTACCGGCCGGGCCGTCTCCGTTACGATTTGCGCCGCAGGTACATTTGATCAGGCTGGTAAGTAGGTAGTCGTATTTGCGGTTTTTAGGATTGAATTTTGTGTTGCGCTCAAGCTGCTGGCGGGCGCGGTTGAAGAGATCTTCGGTGATGATCGCAGGAATATTGAATTCAATCCATTCTTCGCGGGAACGCACACGTCGTCCGGTCTTTTGGATCTTGCGATACTTTGATTCGTCCCGTCGCTTGCGGGGGAGTACTGATTCTGTTTTGTTGAAGTGATGTTTCCCAAAGTAGGATTCATTCGAAAGGATACGAGCAATTGGGCTACGGCTCCAGTACTCATTTTGATTCTTGGGTGGATTGATGCCGTGTTCGTGTAGGCGAGTAATGAGCGCATAGGTCGATAGTCCTTCATCGGCGACCCAAGTAAAAATCTTGCGCACAACATCGGCCTCGATTTCGTTAATCTCAAAGGTTTCGGTTTCTTTGTTATAGGTATAGCCGTACGGCGCATTGTAGCCAACGAGCTTGCCACTCTTGGCTTTGTACATCTTGCCACGACGAAAGCGTTCCGCGATTTTGGCACGTTCATACTCGTGCATCGACCCCATTATTTGAAGAAGAAATTTATCTTCCGGCGTGCCGGTGATTCGCTCGTGGAGCGAGACAACCTCGCGTTCATGTTTGTCGAGCTGTTCAATAACGATTAGCAGGTGAGAGAGCTGTCGAGAGAGGCGACCGAGATCGTAAATGTAAAGTACGTCGAATTCTTTGTTCTTCGCTGCGTCGAGCATCGCATCAAGAGCGGGGCGCTCGAGTAGCGATCCAGAGTAACCTTCATCAACGTAGATGTTGCCGTCGAGTAGGGTGGCGCCATCGGCATCAATGCGCTGTCGAACCTCAGCAATCTGCGAGTCGATTGTTTCTTCTTGTTCCTGCCGCGCCGTACTGACGCGAGCGTATAGTGCTGCTCGTTTCATAAACCCCAATACTAGTGCGTATTTAATCCTTTAATAATAACTCAAATATGTAATCAAATACATCGCTAATATCTACAGAATCAGTAGCTTCGTAAATGATTTCAGGAGAAATCTTTGGCTTTGCCACGATCCCTCCGCTCATCTAGCATTCTTTGACGAGCTATTTTTACCTTCATCTCCTCAGATGCTCTTCTACTGAATAGGTGACGAGCCTGACGAGTATCTCTATACATTGCTCTGATTTCATTTACGCGCTGTATGCCGAGAACATTGATTGTTTTGCAATACCACTTGTAAAACTCATGATTCGAGTATTCGACACAAAGCGCGTTAGCCAGCTCGTCGATATCTTGAAGAGTAGGCCTCTTTTCAAATTGGGAGTTAGAGTAGTTATCAGTTAGGTTTGAATCATCTATCATTTAAGTTCTCACTTATCAGTTCCCAGTTAACGATTTAGGTTTGAAACTGGTAATTATTTTTTCGAAAAAAAGGTCAAAAAAAGCCTCATAACAGATGAGGTCGTTTTCTGAATATTCAAGAGAACAAGTTATTTGCTCGTTGGATGCTCGTTCGATATTTCGAGTTGGATTAGTCCATCCTTGCGTCGCATAAATGCCTCGATCGGATGCGTTTCCTTTTTTGTTTGTTGATTAAAATTATCAACAATATTTGGTAGTTTGCTCTCTATGATATTGCAATTCGCAATCACTGATCGAGTAGCGGAAGGACGCCCTAATTTACTGGGCGATCCGTCGTGAAAATTGATTCGTCGTTTTCCCCATAGGTAATCGATTAATTTCTTCGCATCGTCCTTTACGGTGAATGAATGGATACCTTGTTGGAGTAATCCTGTTGTTTTGGAGTAGTATACATCCTGACTGACAGGAAAAGCGTCAG
>JAUHXF010000006.1 GCA_030427125.1 bacterium
TTTTGCATTTTTTAATCTGTTATTTTTTGATTTTTAGACTATACATGTAAAATACCATTCTTTTGCGCTTATGTCTATACTTTTCTCTGTTATGTTGTTACTTCTTTAGAACACTTTACAGAAATGGCTTTTTACGGTATACTCGTAGGTCACGTCAATACAAACTTTATAAACAGTTTCTTAAGGAGAATATCCAACCAATGCCAATCATCAAGTCAGCAAAAAAGCGTGTACGCGTCGCGAAACGTCAATCAACAGAAAATGCACGCACGAAAAAGAGCCTACGGAGCGCGATTAAGTCTTTCCAGTCAGCAATTACGAACAAGAAGAACATAGATGGCGCACATGACGAAGCGCAAAGCGCACTTGATACTGCAGTGAAAAAAGGCGTAATTTCAAAGAATAAAGCAGCGCGCAAGAAGAGTCAGCTCAATGCAGCAGCAAAAGAAGCTAACGGCGGAAAGCGCAAAGCAACACCGAAAGCTACAAAGAAGGCTCCTGCGAAAACTGCAGCAACAAAACCAGCAGCTAAAAAGGCTCCCGCTAAGAAGCCTGCAGCTAAAAAACCAGCGGCAAAGAAAACTACGAAGAAATAGTCTCCAGCAAATAGAATTCTAAAGCAGCATCCGCATCAAGGGTGCTGCTTTTTAGTTTGTAGTCGAGGTTGCTTAATTCACGAATTAATTTCTTCAAATACTGTTTATTTATCCGGCGAGCAAGCTGTAATGATTTTTTTGCAGTGAATGGCGCCAATCCTGCCTCCTTTAATGTGGCTTCGGTCTGAGGGTCCGCATACACAGCCAGCCCTACGTTGTGCAGCTGCCACGTTAGCATTGCAATAACGTAGGTCGGATCAACTTTTGCTGAACGCTGCTCTCGATATAGCGCAATTGCTTTCTTTTTATTACCTGAAAAAGCTGCATCTAATAGTTCGAAGATAGTGCTCTGCACCGATGGATCTGTAAGCAGCTCTATACTTTCTTTTGAAATTGAGGTGTTATACAGCATGAGCTTTTGAATTTCTTGGTGTAAAAGCAATTGATTGTTTCCGACCCTGTCGACTAATAACGCTGCATCTTTGGAGGTAATCGAACCACCACTATTTGTTACCTGCTCCTTAATCCAAGTTGGGACGTCCTGCGCTGAAATCTCTGCAAAATCTTTTAGCTTGGTTTCTCTCTTTAGGAGCTTAAATAGCGCAGTTCGCTTATCGAGCTTTTGATCAACGATATAGATTTCATTACTGTCCAATGTTCTATCCAGCAACTCTTCGATTCTCTCAGCTAACGAAGTATTCACACTCAAGTTAGAAATAATGACGAGTTTTTTATCACTCAAAAAAGGTGTGCCCTGCACAGACTGTAGTACGGCATCAACTTCTGCATCTAGGGCATCAAACCGTTCTATCGCAATATCACCATGCGCTTTCAAAAATTCTGATACGACAGTATCCAGTGCATTCTTCAGTGCAAACGTGTTCTTCCCAGTTAACGTATATACCATGTGTATTACATACTAGCAGGCTGCGTAACTTCTTAAAAACTGAACACGGTTTTTGTTCATGCTTATGGTTTTTGACAGGCTGGACACGTGTGAGTACCTCTTCCTGCGACTTTTGACTTTTCAATAACAGCACCACAACGTAGACAGTGCAATCCTTCGCGCCTAAAGACGCGGGCGAAGTCAATATAGCTTCCCTTTTTGCCTTCTGCATTTACATAGTTTCTGTCGGTGCTGCCGCCTTTTTCTATTGAAAGCTTCAAGACGTATATGAGTTCTCTGTGCAATTCACTAAGCTCTTTGTTGGTCAACGTTCCAACAATTCTCGCAGGATGAATTTTAGCGCCCCATAGACTCTCATCAGCATATATATTACCCACACCAGCAAGCACCGTCTGGTCCAGCAAGGCAGCCTTGATTGATGTCCCATTTCTTCTCCTGATACGGTCTGTAAAGACAGCGACACTGAAAGCATTATCAAGTGGTTCAGGGCCAACTTTTTTCATGAATGGCTCGTCTGCAACTGCTTGTGTTGGCAGCAGCTTCATCCAACCAAATTTTCGTTGATCATTGAAGTACAGCGTACTACCATCATCAAACGCGATAGTTACGCGCGTTGATTTATCCGGCAATGAACTCACTAGACTATCGTTGGGGTGTCCCGCACCAAATCGCTGTTCTCCAACAAAAACAAGCTGACCTGTCATCTTTAGGTGCACCATTAATGTGCAGGACGTATCAAGATCAATAAGCAGTACTTTTGCGCGTCTCCGTACACGCTGCACTGAAGCATTAACCATAAAGGTATCGACGTCATTTTTAGAGTTTGGAAATGATTTGTCCCAATCATATGTGACGTCTTTGATCTTCTTCTTTGGAATTAAAGATTCTAGTCCTATGCGAACTGTCTCAACTTCTGGCAACTCCGGCATATCTACATTGTAGTCTAGCCAACTGGATTACCAAGAACTTCGGTGTCATGACTGATCATCATTCTTTCTCGGTTGGGCATAGTTTCAATTGCTGTTGCTATCACAGACCGACAAAGCCTATCGTCATATGATAGTGCTGAGTGTCCCGCTGATCCTTGGCAGAATAGCGTATAACTATTGAAGCCCAGCTCCTCGGAAATCTTCTTCATTTCATCTGGATCAAAAAAACAATCATCCTTTGAGGCTACAAGATGAAATTGCAATCCTTGGTCTTCACCTTGCAGAGCTCTAACCCGGTCATGAACGTACCCACCAATACTAAGTTTTGCAGATTCTGCTATCGTGACACCAAATCGACTCCTGGTTGTATGTACACTGTCGAGCAATACCCTACCAAAGTCTCTTGGATTTCGTGCTGTCTGGACAGCAAACTCTGCTCCCGCTTTCCAAAGTCTCGCGGGGCGTATCGGTGCCATCATTGCAGGTGCGACAGCTGTGATTGACTCAAATCTACCCGGCATGTGTTTTGCAGCCAACAAGACTCCTGCCCAACCTCGAGACAATCCCACTCCATGAAGCGGAACACCCTCTTCAATCAATCCATTGACAGCATATTGGTAGTCCATTGAATTAGAGCGAATAGACCGTCTAATGTCATTATGTCTATGTCCGACAGTGAGCACACCCACCCCAAGTGACAGTGCGGTTTCAGTAAACTTTCGTAGAGATTCAAGATCTGCAGTAAGACCTGTTTTAGCGGCCACCCAATCATCAACTACCGGCTGAAAAGGAGTACAACGCCAATAGGGTATCGTTAGTCCACGGTTTTCATCTAGAATACGACCAGATTCAATACGCCCAAACTGAGTGTCCCATTCCTTGATAACTTCAGGCTGAACCATCTTGCCTTTATTGTACTCTCATTATTCACTTGCGAAAATGTATACTAGAGATATGGACTCTTTAGGTGACGTTGTACAGAGAAAAAATATTCAGGAACCGCCGCAGGTTGCTGCATTAAAGAAATACGTACAAGACAACCATAATGCCACTATTACGGTGAAGATAGCACCAAAGTACTACCTCATAACCGCACCTGGTGCGTCTTTAGCAGGCACGCTACGACTAGAGACTGCTCAGATAGTTGAAGAGTGCTCTCTTGATAAAAGATTAGTGATCCACGTCGGGCACTAATTCACGTATGGCTTTCTCATAATCGTGAAAGCCACTATACAGTGCGGCTTTCATCCCGACAGCTTCTGCTCCACGTACATTCCGCGGTATATCGTCAAAGAACAGACACTCGTCAGCCTCTAGGTTAAGCCTCTCTACCGCTAATTCATACACTTGTGGGTCTGGCTTCACGAAGCCAGTATCACCACTCAAAACAAACACATCAAACAGCTCACTGTCAGCGCCAAGCTCACCTCGAACCATACCAGTTCCAACATTAGAAATAATGCCTATTTTCATCCCGCTTGCTCTTAAATCTCGTATTCTAGCAAGCAGCACAGTGTCAACACCGCCAAACGCATCTCGATCCTTCTCAAGTTGTTCAATCGACACACCAAACAATTCAGCAGCCTCTAGCCAAAAACCATTTTGATCAATAATATTCATGTCCGCCTTGCGTACCAATTCATGTAATTTCTGCTGTATAGAATCGTCGCGTTCTTGCAGATACTTATTAGCCAGCCCCCAGAAGGTATCCGGATACAACACCCCGAAGAAATCAAATAGAACTGCCTTGATCATATCTTTATTGTACTAGGTTCTGAGATTATCGCTGGTATAGACCGGTGTCTTCAAGTATTTCTTCAATGCCAGGAACTTGTTCATTAAAAAGTCGACGGATTGTAGACATGTTAGACTTAGCGATTGTTCCCGATTGCGAATTGCATGATACAGACCAGCGTACTAGTTGGTCATCTAGAGCAACAATATAGCGACGACCAGTCGAACATTGTCCTTCAAATAAAAGGTCGTCTTCTTCATTGGTTCCACTGATTCTGCTCGTTACTTCCGCCACATCAAGAGCGCTCAAAAAGACGCTGTACGCTTGCTCATTATTCTTATAGCTCTTTTGATCTAGTTCCTTCTGCCCATAGTCTGAATACAACGTAATCACAACGACGTTAGGATTTACTTCGACTGTATAACTTCGGTGTTCTTTCGAAGCGACAACTGGACCACTGACAGTGAATCGAGCAACATTCGTCTCCCGAACTATTGCTGATTGCTCTTCCGCCTGCTCTACGTTCTCTGGTGTATCACTTGCAAAAATACTTCGAGCAATAGAAGATAAACCCCAGCCAATAAGGATGAGGAAGATAAGCACAAAGAATGCAATGATAACCCAACGAAGTCTTGCAATCATCTCCATAATGCTAGGATTATATCATATTTTATACTTTAGCGCAATACTATGATAGGAGTTTTTCCATAATGTGTACGTTCTCTGATTCTCTATCACTCGCAGCAATGTCATCAAGCGATTTTATCCATAGATACTCAGTGTGTTCATCACTTAAAACTATCTCTGCTGGCAGCTCTACAGTTGCCTTAAAATACAACAGCACAAGACTAATATCATCATCTATGTCTTTCATCACCCGCTGTGTGCCGACCAAGTCAGCAGTAGCGAGCAGCGTACTGCCGGGTAATTCTTCGCGTAATTCTCGCCTCAACGTGGCTTCAAAATCCTCGTCACCATCCATACGACCACCAGGCAAATCTAGCCATCCTGATGTATGACGTAGCATGAGATAGCCTTTTGCTTCATCATGGATAACAGCTTTAATACCGACGTAGAACTTCTTCACAGCCTACTCCACATCACTTGGATCCCAGCACGTCCTCAGTCCCTCTTCTAGCTCTGCTATTTTAGCCATATCGTCCTTATCCAGCTTGAAATCAAACACATCAATATTCTGTTGAATTCTATCGGCATGTGTAGACTTCGGTAACGGCACTGTGCCGATTTCTATACACCAACGAATCATTATTTGCGCAGGAGACTTCCCATGCTTTTCAGCAATCTCTTTCAGCACAAGATTATCCAGTCCTTTACCGTGAGCTATAGGTGAATATGCTTCCACGACGATGTCGTTTTTCTGACAGTATTCGACTAGTTCAGGTTGCTGCAGGAATACATGCAATTCAACTTGGTTTACCATTGGCTTAACCTTGCAGGCCGCAAGCAATTCCTCTAAGTGTCGAATAGTGTAGTTACTGACGCCGATTGCTTTCGCTTTGCCCTCCTCATAGGCCTCTTCCATCAATTCCCATGCACGTGCTCGCGTTTCTGTCACCGGAAAATGCAGCAACAACAACTCTACATAATCTGTACCGAGATTCTTGAGAGACTTTTCTAGACTAGGTTGAAATTTACCATCTGGCTGGTTCGAGTTATATATCTTGGTCGTAATAAACACGTCTTCACGATTAACACCCGCTTTCTTGAGGCCCGTTTTAAGAAATCGTTCGTTTTTATATATTTGCGCACTGTCAAAATGCGTATACCCGGCATCAATCGCAGCCTTAACGCTTTTATGGACACTTGTGGGGATAAGGTTCTTCCAGAGGCCCAGCGCGATTACTGGCATCTTCACCCCGTTATGCAACGTTACATCTTTCATACACTTAGTCTAGCAGTTTCTGCAGTTGATTCTTGAAGCTTTTGGCATCCGTGAACAAAATACCCTTCATGCCAACTGCAATTGCACCGTCTACATAGGACTGTCTATCGTCGGTAAAAACACACTCATCGAGCCGCACGCTCAACCGGTCTGCTGCTACTTCGAATGCGCGTGCTTCAGGTTTTGCAAACCCGATTTTGGCAGACTCCACCACATCGTCAAAGTGTTCATGCAGCACATCTGTGTCCATGTAAGCTTCCAGACCGTTCGGACCGATATTCGACAACATACTGACTTTATAGGTCTTTCGGAGCTCATCGATATATTCGAAAAGTTCTTCATTAAAATGCCCTGTCCCAATCGATGCTTTCTTCCACTCATCAACATCAATGTCGAGGTGTGCTGCGATCTTTTCATCCATCTGAAGTTCCCTGCCTGCACTCGTCTCGTAGATGAGAGCCTCGATCATCTCTTTGTCTTTCTCAAGATCTCCGCCAAAAGAAGCATAAACGTCCGGAAACCGGTCATGATACACAACCCCAAAACAATCAAATATTATCGCTTTAATCATTTAGTCTCCCTATCAAATTCTTAACTGCACTATTATGAATGAATTTAATTTTGATGCTTTGTTTACATACCTTCCCTACATATTTTTCATACAAGCTCTTTAGATAGTCCAAGTCGGCTCTAATTTCAGGATAATTCGGAAGCTTCATTTTTTCTGGAGCTGTTATATCGCCGCTGTCTTGATGTGTTATTCCCTTATCTATGAAAGTATTGTACTTTGAGTAAATTAATTTAATCTTTTCCAACTCAATATCATTGTCGGATTTTTTATAATACATATTCATAATTTTTATCAGTGATCTAAAGTTAACTTCACTATTTCCATCAATTAATTTTCTGATTGAAACCATTAAGCTATTTGTTGCCATAAAAAATACAAGTGTTACTGCTGATGCATTATGTCTAGATTCTTTTACAGTATCTATCTCCTCAAGAACTTGCAGAAACTCATAGGCCGAGCTTAGGTTGTAACTAGCTTTGTATAGATTTTCCCTTAGCGGTGCTTTATTGATTGGCTTAATGTCATGAAAGAATTGAAATTTATTTTTATAATAATCTTCTCCTTCAGACACTTACAGCTCACCCCAGTTCTGACCTACTGATACATCAACTTTTAGGTTTACGCCGAGGTCAGGTTTGATGTTCTCCATTACCTCAATCATCATCTTGCTGACATCATTAGCCTGCTCTTCTCTGCACTCCACCATGATGCTGTCGTGCACTTGCATGATTTGGAAAGCACCTTCTGGCAACTTTTCTTGGACAGCGCTCATCGCCATTTTGGTGAGATCTGCGGCTGAACCCTGTATCGGCATATTAATCGCCGCGCGATAGGCGCCTTCGCGAACCATGAAATTACTCGACTGCACGTCTGGTGTTGGCCGTCGACGACCCATGATGGTCTCAACGTAGCCTTTATTCTTCGCGTCATCTTTGAATTGATCAATTATGCCCTTCAACTTTGGTCTTACTTCAAAGTACTTATCGATAAAGTCCTTTGCCTCTTTGTAGCTAATGCCCGAACCCTCACTCAACCCATGCACTCCTTGGCCATACAGAATACCGAAGTTCACGGCCTTGGCTGCATAACGCATCTCTTTCGTAACCTCGTCTGCCGACACACCTTGGATTAATGCTGCGGTCTCAGTATGGATATCCCGATTTTCATTAAACGCGTTTATCATTAGCTCATCACCCGACATTGCCGCCGCGATACGCAGCTCGAATTGGCTGTAATCAGCACTGATAATCACATTGCCCTTGTCGGCGATGAAGCCTTTACGAATCTCACGTCCCAATTCAGTACGAACTGGTATGTTTTGCAAATTAGGGTCAATGCTAGACAAGCGACCCGTTGCTGCAACGGTTAAATTGAGCGTCCCGTGCACGCGGTCATGCTCATCAACCATCTTTGGCAAAGGATCGACGTACGTACTCTTTAGCTTTGTATATTCACGGTACTTTTCAATCTCATCGATAATCGGATGTTGCCCTCTCAGCTTTTCAAGCACCTTCACTGCGGTTGAATAATGGCCAGATTTACCCCGTTTGGTCACATTTGTTGGCAAAGCAAGCGTATCGAATAGAATCTCACTAAGCTGTGATGGACTAGAGATATTAAACTCTGTATCCGCATAGCCATAAATTGTCTGCTCAACATCACTTATTCTGTCTCCGAGGTCCACAGACAACTTTTTAAAGAACGACACATCCAGCTTCATGCCAGCACGTTCAATTTGTGCCAACACCGGAATAACCGGCCAGTCGACTGTCTCCGCCATCTGTATCAGACTGGTGACTTCACTCATTTGCTCACCCTGCATGGTGCTGAGTGCGCGAATCACCGCAACAATCTCTGCTGCCTTACTAACAAACTCATCATCATCTAAATCTTCCAGTTCTGTATCATAACCAAGGTCGTTGGCTGCTTGCTCGCTAAGCGTCTGGTCACGCCTGAGACTATCTATGATAAATGCTCCGAGCAATGTATCGTGTGACACCCGTGGCAGTTCCAATCCTAGTTCAAGTAATATCTTGAAGCTATTCTTGAGATCATGCCCAATGACTGCATCCGGCGGCTTTAGGCCGGACACATCATGTATTCGCTTCAGATTAATGACGTAACATGTATTTTCATCACTGACGAGTAGACAAGTAGGTTCTGCGCCGTGCTTTCCACTCGACCGACCATGCAGCACAACATCTCCCGTAACGGTAACTTTACCGAGCTCCTTCTCATCATCAACATGCACAATCTTTGGCAGATGCAACTCATGTGCACTGCTGGCCGGGGCGATGTGGTCTACGTCTTCTGCCTGCATCCCCTCAGGCAAATTTCGCAGCAAACTCTTGAATTCAAGTCGCTTGAGGATGGCAGCTAGAGCCGCAGTATCTAGCTTCTTCACGTCCATGTGTTCAAGGTCGAGCTCAACTGGCGCGTCATCGTACAACTGAGCAACTTCACGACTCATGTAAGCTGAATCTCTACCAGCTTCTAGCTTTTTACGGAGAGTTTCCTTAATGTCATCTAAGTGTTCATAGACACCGTCAAGCGTGTCGTATTGCTGGAGCAGCTGGCTCGCACCCTTCTCGCCGATACCTGGCACACCAGGAATATTGTCTGAGCTATCGCCCTTCAATGCCTTTGAGTCTAAAAATTGATCAACCCGAATACCATACTTTTCTGAGAAAGACGTTGGATCAAATTTATCAATATTCGTGAGACCTTTTTTAAGCGCGTACATGTGCGTGTGCTCGGAAATCGACTGCAATGCGTCCATATCGCTAGTTATCAGCATGGTCTCCAGACCTGAAGCATCCCCCTTCCGTGCAAGCGTGTGCATGATGTCATCTGCCTCATAGTCATCGAATTCATACAAAGGCCAGTTGAATGCCTCCAGAACTTCGTGCAGTATCGGAATCTGCGCATAGAAATCTGGAGGCGCAGGTTTTCTCCCAGCTTTATATTCTGGGTGTACCTTTAGACGCTTCCGGATATTCGTTTTCGGTTTGTCCCACGCTACGCAAACATAGTCAGGCTTAAGACGTTTTATAAGTTCTAGTGAAAGTGCGCAGAATCCGTATACACCACCAGTCGGCGTGCCGTCTTTCGTGCTGAGGTTGGGCATAGCGTAGTAACCACGATAGAAAACAGACTTTCCATCAATAATTGCTAGTTTTTTACGCTCCGCCATTATTTATAGTATAGCTAGATACATGGTTAGTTCATACTGCTTAAGCTAACTTGGCGTTGTCTAAGTTATGAATTCGTCTGCTGTATGTTTGCCTTCAGCTGATTTCGTGAGCACATGAAGCGCAGCTTTCAGCATTCTGTGCATTTCTTCTCCATGTTCTACTTGCCACTTATTTCGTTTTTCCTGTGCAGCTTTAGCTTTAGACACGTCGGGATTATACATATCTTTACTGAGTCTCGCGTCTGTCATTATAAGCCTTTTCAACACACCGTAAAGAGCAGGATAATTATCCTCAAACATTCTAAAATATTCTGACACATCTTCACTATCTTTAGCTATTGAAAGAACCGGTGAACCTTTTTCTCTACGGGCTATTTTGCGAACTTCAACTAGACCCTTTTCATACCAATCTTCAAATTTACCGCGTAAATTATTAGCGTTACGCTCTTTTACATAGTCAGAGTCAGATTCTATTTCAAGCATTTCATTTTCTGCCAAAACCTGGGGCTTGTGACTGTACATATCTTTATCTGCTCGCTTCAGTACAGTCTCCTCTGTATCATCTTGTTCTATAAACGCATAGCCTATGGTCACACCAGCATCTATCTCATCAGGAATATCTGCACCCTTTAGTGATTGCTCGACTTTCGATTTTTTATTCTGAATTAATCTCTTTAAAGGACTGTCGTAATCTAATGTTCCATCCTCTAGAACATCTGGCTCAACATCTTGAATAATTTCTACAAACTCATCACCCCCTATCCTCGCGGCAAAATCTGTAGCTCGCCTGGTAGCAGCTAGCCCCTCTGTTGTTGTTACTAAATATCTATCCCCAATTGAATGGTCTTGGTCTAAGTCGTTCGCGCCCTTTAAATTGTTTACATCGATAATCGTTATAGCAGTTTTTGTGCGCTTACCTTGCTCAATATTACCCTTAGCACGCTGTACGATCCGTGGTAAATTTTCATCGAATATTCTACGTGTAGGTAGCCCTGTCAAACTATCAACACCGAGAGTCTCTATTCTCTCTCTCATCGCTATAGCGTCCTGTGTTGCTTTTGCACCTGTTACTGCATTTTGCCTTGAAGGGAGATTTTTTTCGGGCAATAAATGTCTAACGGCAGGGCTACCAAGCGGGATGTATGTAACCGGCGCAGTGACTTGAAGCTCTGAGTCGTGTTGAATTTCAAAGGGGACGCTTGAGTGATTTATGATTTGTTCTGACATGTTTATTTTTTGATTTACCTATATAATTTAGCATAATTTCACATTTTTGTCAATATATATGTGGGGGTGTATTCTTTCATTTTGTCATTATTTGTTTGACATATTATTTTTTACTCTTTTTTCTTTAAAACTATATGTCACAAATTCTTTGACAATTTAGTAATCAAATGATACTATATAGCTATGGATGAGCAGCTGCTAGAACAGGTTGGGCTGAACGACTCTCAGTCACAAGTGTATATTCACCTTATAGAGCATGCTCCTATAACACCCCCTGTCCTTGCCAAGAATTTAGACATGAAGCGAACGAACGCGTATGCGCTACTTGATCAGCTCGTTGATAGCGGACTTGCCATCAAAAAAGATGTGAATAAGAAACTGACCTTTTGGCCGACAAATCCAGTGCACCTACAGAACCTTGCACGCGCTAAACGTGAAGAGGCCGAAGAAAACGAAAAACATATCGAGGCAATGATGCCCTCACTGCAAACATTTTTCTTCAAACACTCTGGCCAGCCAGGTATTAGATTCTACCAAGGTATTGATGGCATAAAGGAAATCTATAAAGACACCCTTAGAACAAAGGATGATGTTTATGTAATTCGTTCACAGTATGACCAAGATTTAATGAGCACTGAATTCTACCTCGACTACAAACAGAAGCGTGCAGACCTTGGCATAACTACCTACATGATAAATCCAGAAAATGATCCTGAATATTGGAATCAAGAAACAGATAAACAATATTGCTTGCAACGCTCCACGATTGATGCAGATATGTACACCGCTAATGCTGAAATTAGTGCGTATGGCAACAAAGTCGCCATTATCTCTTTCGGCAAAGAAGCAGTTGGCATGATTTTAGAGAGTAAACAAGCTGCAGATGGATATAGACAGTTATTCAAACTAGCCCAGAGGGCAGGAAAACAAGCGTAAGATGCTTATGTTGAAAGTCTTTCAACTGTATACTGTGCGTAAGGAATCATTATGAAATACGCCTTTGAGTTATACATTAACAAGGATCAGGTTACTCAAAAGGATTTTTCTGAACTCTACACCACTGCAACAGGCTATATAGGCATGCTCGCTAAGATACGATTTCACCTCAAGCTGAGTGATAATAACTTGCGTTATTTTATTGAGGCAGACAAAGATTTATCAACGCTTTCTGGAAGTATCCCATTCGGTGTCTTGAAGCCAGTTTCGGTTGATGAAGTTACACTTCCACAGCATTCATCTCGTGAGAACTTTGTGAATTTTGTAAAGGGCGGCTCGCTCATAGACCTACACGAGAAGATTTCCGTAAAGCGTGGTAAGCATCTCGAGCATGTAGTGTGTGATGCAGTCAGGCTAACCTCAACGAAAGCAAAGATAGACATGAGTCTTTATTTCCGTGATGGCGGTAATCAGTGGTCAAAATCGTCTAAAATTGGCGTTTCGTTCCCTGCCCATCTCTTCGCAATGGACTTCAAAAAGGCTAACAACTTCATGAAAAAAGAGGTTCCAAAATACCTCAATATTGAAAAGGCTCTCACCTGGCTTGCACCAGAAGATACGAATGCGGTACTACAGGTAGATACCTTTCCCTATACATCGCGGCCCTACTATCTCAATCTGACTAATTATGAATTTGATAAACACTCAATGATTGTTGGTGCGAGTGGTAGCGGTAAATCAAAGTTCATAGAGCTTCTTATAGATCGTATCCATAATTTACCAAACGCGGATGACTACCGAATAGCCCTCATCGATCCTCACGCGAATCTGGCTGGTGAACTGCAGCAGATGATACCGGACCAGGAAATTGAAGTCGTAGACTTTGGTAATGACAGCGCAGAACTATTTGCAGGTGCGGAAGCAGACATCACAGCTGCCACAGAGCTCACAACGGGACTTTTTAAATCGCTGATGGGTGACAATTTCAACGCACGTGTTGAGCGAGTGTTGCGGTTTAGCCTATTCGTACTCTTCACCGCCAAGAATATGTCGATGGGCAGCTTGAAACGATTTTTGATTGAGACAGAATACCGCACAAAAGTGCTCGATCACGTTGATGGGCATGTGCCTCACAACATTATTCAGTTCTTTAACACCGACTACAATGAAATTCGCACTGCCCACTACAACGAAGGGTTATTACCTATCGTCTCACTTGTAGACGAAATGGAGCTCCAACCTACGTTCCTCGCTGAAGGTGGGCTATCGCTACAAAACAGCATAAATAATAAATTCTTAACCGTATTCTCGCTCAATAAAGTCAGCATGGGCGAAAAGGTTGTGAAGACCGTTGCAGGCTTATTAATTCAGCAAATATTTCTCCTCGCTCAATCTAAATCTTTCAACCAAAAAGTGCTTCTATTTATTGATGAAGTATCGGTCGTACAGACTCCGGTGCTAGCTTCAATTCTATCTGAAGCTCGTAAATACAACCTATTCGTATTCTTGACTCAGCAATATTTCACGCAAGTGGAGAAAGGCTTACAAGATTCAATATTCGCCAACGTCATTAATTATTATGCATTTCGTGTATCTGAGGAAGATGCGTATCAGCTAGTTGGGAATCTTCCAATGGAGCTGCCAAAAGATCTCGCGGTAGACTCAAAGGAGGAAGGCCTCAAGCAAGACGAGCTAAAAACACGCTTCTTAACAGAACTCAGCCCGCGTCAATGTGTCGTGCGAGTCTCTGCGGGAGGTCAACTTCTTCCAAGCATTAAAGCGAGAACGATGGACATGGTCTTCGGACTGCCTTCTGACGCCGGAGGAATTGAACTTCCCTCGTTCAAACCAGACTACACCCACAGGAAAAAATCGACTGCTAAGAAAAATTCAGCAACCCTCAAACCGTTTAATGAATCTGCTCCTGTTAGTATGGATGAGTTTTTGGAGCGCGCGGAGCAAGCGATTGATTCACATCAAAAAAATCCATCGTATTCCAATACACCAAAAGAGAACGAAATCGTAGAATCATATTCCGATAAAAACGCGTCAGAACTCCTAAAAGAACAGCACCCTGAGGCTTTCAAGCCACTAACAAACTCGACTGAGGGTGTTAAAGAAGCTGTGGAGGCTAATCATGGCTCTGGAGCTGTAGTAGCGCCAACTGTACTGCGTTTTGCATTAGATGGTACACCCGTTGTTAATAGGGGTATGCCTGACTTGAATCAATTGATGAAGCATGAATCAACAAAAACCAATGTAGAATAGGAATAGATTATGGACGACGCTCAAGCAAAACAAATAGCAGACACAATTATCGGGCAAATATTTGGCCTGCAAAACCCGTATACACTTGATGAGTTCAAAGCCAAGTTCGCTTTTGATATCAGAATGACGAGTGAGGTAAACGACTCTATAACCGGTAAGCAAACATGGGTCCAAAATTCATCTGGAAATAAGTTCGTTGATTTCGACGACCTTGTGCAAAAAGGTGCTGACTGGATGCGGCCTAAACAAGAAATAAGCTCTGTGGAAGACATCATGCGTCATTGGCAAGAAATTAATTACACCGCTGCGCAACGAACAATTAATTCAATCAATGTTGCAAAAAGTGATGCTATTTACGGCTCTCAAAACATCTACCAATCAATTGATATTCATGATTCAAAGAACATCCTATTTAGCGAATCAAGCCTCATTTCGGAATATTCTGCAGCCATACAGCGATCTAATACGTGCCTGTATTCACTGCGCGTTGATGACAGCAACAAAGTAAGTAAGAGCTTCCAGGTTTCTTGGTCTGGCAATATTACGAATTGTTTATTTATAAAAGATTCCAAGAATCTTTCTGATTGTATGTTCTGCTCGCAAATACAAGACAAACGATTTTGTATCGCAAATATGCAATTTACCGAGGAAGAATACCGCAAGTGGGAAAAACTTGTGAAGGAGTGGATTCTCTCTAATTAGCAGCGTTTTGACGTGCTATGACCCAATTTGCTGCACCGCGAAGTGAACGTGTTATTTCGGTTAAGTAGATCTTGTTGGTGCGAGCTTTTTGCTTTTCAGGGTCTGGTAGGTCAGCATATACACGTGCCTCTGCGCCCCTACCCAATTCAGTTATTGCTCTACCAGCATCCATAGCAGTAAAAGGAACGTAGTGGTCGGTCGTGATAACACTTAGTTTTCTAAGAGCAGGATGCTCTTCGAGAAATTTTTGAATCATTGCTGCATTAAATTTTGCATTTGCTGGAAATAAGCGAAGTCGCTCATCGCTACCAGATTCCGCTTGAAGTGTAGTAAGCACTAATTGTGCAAGCTCTGACTCTGTCGGATGATCCTCTGGCGTCAAACCCAAAGCTCGCAGCTGCTCGGCTTCGGTGTCATTATGTTTACGCGGTGAACCCGAAACGTATATCGGCACATCTACATCCGAGCCCATAGCAAACTGTGTCCTATCTCGAATCGCAGACATAACACCACCTGTGACGAGCACTGCGTCTGCCTGACTATGCATGTCATCAAATCTATAATTACCATCCATTACACCAACTAACCTTGCGTGCCATGCTAGGATTGGGTCGATTTGTGAATTTTCACCATCTCTTGCAGCAAGTTCTTGGCGCGACAAGCTATTCACTCTTGGCAAACCAGATTCATCTAGAAACCGTGGATCAATAGCGCGTACCTGCTCTAGGTATTGATTTGGTTCGCGTTGAATATCTGCATCCACACCAAGTTTATAGACATACGGTCCAAGCGCCGCCGCATAATCAACTGGATCTGCATGTAAATTTCGTAGAATCTCAATACTGCTCATTGAGATATATTATAAACTTTTTATCAATTCTTGTCTATACTACTTGTTGCGCTGCTCAATTAGGTCAATCAAACTCTTTAAAAAGGCTCTATCTTCTTCCGATCCAGGAATATTCTCAACTATCTTTTTAGCATTTTCTGCTGCTGCACGAGCCTCTTCTTGTGCATACTCAAGCGCGCCTGACGATTTAATTATCTCTTTGCATCGTTCGAATGCTTCGTCGGTTAATTCTGAGTTTTTAAGGCACTTCTCTAAAAATGCAGCGTCTTCAGCTAGCGCATTCTCTATAGCCTTTAGGGTGAGGATTGTCCGCTTACCTTCTATAATGTCATCTTTCGCATGCTTGCCCGTCTCTTCATCGTCGCCAAAAACACCGAGTATATCATCTGTAATCTGATAAACTCTACCGGCATCCATAGAAAACGTTTCGAGTGTTTCAAGCGCCCGCTCATCTGCCCCAGCTAATATTGCACCAAGCTGCATTGGGTTTGCAAAAGTATAAAAAGCCGTCTTCCATAGCAACACATTGTTTACATCTTCTTCACTCACTACATCCACTACTTCATTAAAGATATCGAGCGTTTGTCCGTGTGCTGTGCCGATAAAATGCTTGTTCACGTTTTTGATAGCGGCAACTTTCAGCTCGTCGCTCACACCCAAATTCGCGATGACATCGAGGGCACTATGAACACCGAACAAAAACGCATTCATCGCAATAGATTCACCAAAATGCTGTGCGTCTCTTTTCAGCGAATGGTCAATATGGTACTTTTTTAAATCGATATGCACTGTCGGCCCACCACGCCGTGATTCGGAGCGGTCCTGAATGTCATCAACCGCCAATATATATGCATGCAACATCTCTATGGCGCGTGCTATCTCCAGTGCGGCCTGATTGTCGCTCCCTCCAAACATAAAGTACGTATGCATTGCTAGCACACCACGAATCCGCTTCCCGCCACGTGTAAGAAAGCGTTGATATGCTTTCACTGCCTCGCTTGGATACATACCAAACTCTTTTTGTGTTCGCTCGACAAACTGTTCAGCGAACGACTCTATATCTGTATCAATTAGTTGTTTGTATTCACCAAGCTTTTGTTCAAAACTGGTCATTGAATAATGCTCGTTTCGACTACTTGTTCAAGCGCTTCAACAGAATCAAAATTATTCATGAAGGTTTTATCGGCACGTGCCTTTACGTCAGCCATACTGAGAGTGGCCTCATCGCCGGAATGTTGCATCTCTGCTTCTTGTTGTTTCACAAACTCTTCTAGCGTTGTGGGATCGTCAGCTCGCTTTCGTGATTGGATACGCTCATATCGAACTCCAACATCTGCATCAACCCACAGTAGTTCACCGCCATACGTGTGAAGACTGCCTATTTCGCCCGGATTACGAATACTTGAGACTACTAAACCGTTATATTTTGCGTCCCCGCCTTGAGATTTATACTGCTCAACTGCTCGATCTACTAACACGCCTAACCCGTGTTCACGCCGCCACTCAGCACTAATTGTGCGTAAGTTTTCCCTGTCGGTAGTAAGTCCGCGTGCAAGCGCCTCATTACGAAGCATGTCAGTCATTGAGATGAATAAAAACCCGTGCTTCTCAGCCAGTATCTCAGCAACAGTATCCTTTCCTGCTCCATTCGTACCCGATAGACCGATTAACTTCATTGTACTTTTTCCTTTTTAAGAATAGTAAAGCCTTTTCTTACAAATGAATACTCTATATCGTCAGCACCTTTTTGTTGCGAATAAACAGTGTCTAGTTCATTTTCTGAAACCCAAATATATTCAGAGTGATCTGCTGGGTCAAGCTTGATATTCTCTATAGGATCTGTAAATTGTGCAAAGTATATAAGCTCAACCGAGTGTGAGCCTTTCACATCATTTGTATACGTAAAAGCACCAAATACTTCGCCTATTTCGACGTTCATCCCGAACTCTTCTTGAATTTCCCTCGATAGGCCTTCTTCAAGATCTTCGCCAAAGTCAATGTGGCCACCTGGTAGTTCATAGACGTCTGGTAAGAACTTTTTCGATGCGGCACGTTTAGGTAAAAATACCTTCATGACCCCATCAACTTCTGCATGAATGAACGCAACTGCAGTTATAACCTGCTGTCCGTGTGCCGGTGTTTCGCTATCATGTTGATTGTTTCCCATAAATATCCGTGATTCCTATTGTAGCCCAGGGGTGAGTAGCCAGCAAAACTGATTCACTCAGTTTTGCTGCGCGTTGAGAGGGGATGCTCCCCTCTCAAACTACTTTAGGTAGTCCATTAACTTCTTAGAATCTTTGTGCTTTTTCAGCTTTGCGAGCGCCTTGGCCTCAATCTGACGAATTCGCTCACGCGTAACAGAGAATTCCTGCCCGACTTCTTCAAGCGTGTGATTCTTACCATCTTCAAGTCCGAAACGTAATCGCAAAATTTTCTGCTCGCGTTCTGAAAGGCTGCCAAGCAAATCCTTCACCTGCTCTTTTAAGAGCTGGCCGGTTGCAGATTCTTCGGGTGTAACAGTATCCTCGTCTTCAATAAAGTCACCAAGCACAGAGTCTTCCTCGTCGTCACGCACAGATGCATCAAGCGAACTAATATCCTGCTTAATCTTCATGATGTGCTCAACCTTCTCGACGTCCATCTCCATTTCTTTGGCGATTTCTTCGTTGGTTGGCTCGCGGTTCATTTCTTGTGTCAGTCGCCGCTGTGTTCGAAGCAACTTGTTGATAGTCTCAACCATGTGTACTGGGATACGAATCGTTCGAGCTTGGTCTGCAATCGCACGAGTGATTGCCTGACGGATCCACCATGTTGCATAGGTTGAGAATTTGAAACCTTTGTCAGGATCAAATTTTTCGACAGCACGAAGCAATCCTGTATTTCCTTCTTGAATAAGATCTAGTAGATCTAATCCTCTCCCGACATAACGCTTCGCGATAGACACGACCAAACGCATGTTCGCTTCAGCCATTTTATCTTTCGCACGCTTATCGCCAGCGACCACTTTTTGCGCAAGCGCCAATTCTTCCTCGGCCGTCAGAAGTGGAATCTTACCAATTTCTCGCAAGTACAATCGAACTGAATCATCAGCTACGTCATCGAGATACTTTGTGTCTTGCTCGGCTTTCTTATCCGCTTCTTCATCATCTTCATCGGCCCATTCATCCGAAAAAAGCTCCGGATTAGGCTCAGTTGCACCTGTTACATCAACGCCTTCATCTGCAAGATCGTTATATAGCTTATCGAGCAATTCCAAGTTCTCAGGCTTTTCAGGAATCTTTTTTACAATATCTTTCTGATCAATGGTGCCGTCTTTTGTTGCTTGCTCGAATAGTTCTTTCGATACTGCGTGCAATTTATGTAGCGTTAAATCATCAGATTTCTTTGCACTTTTCTTGGTTGGCTTTTTTGCCTTAGCCGTCTTTGGACTACCAGCTGTCTTCGTTGTCTTTTCTTTCTTTTCCTTTGCCAATCTATACTCCTTTATTCACGCCCAACGCGAAGCTCATCGTTAGGCAAATTGTTTGATCAAATCATCTAGCTGCTTGACCGCTTGTAATAATGTCTTTTGTGTTGAGTCATCGGCTGCATCAATCTCTTGTGCAAGCGCTTGTTTTTTCATGTTCGCATATGTACGTACCAGTCGTGAGAGAAGCTTTTGTGATTGATACACCAGCTCGTCATCATTCGTATCTTGGTAGTATTCCTCAAATAGAAGTGTCAACATTTTACCATACTCACCCCTAGTCGGCGAGATACCCGGATTTTCCTGGATGTAGGCAGCCGTCTCCTTTGCCTCTTCTGAAAACACGTCAAGCGGTAATTTCGCGAGCGTGCTGCCGATTTCCTTATGTTTCGCGCTAATAGCAAGTAGGTGTTGTTCGCGCACACGTTGCTCTTGATCTTCACGAGATTCTTCAGGTGCTTTCACCCGTTTTAATCGTTTCTTAACTGTTGGTTGCTGCTGTAATTTATCTTTAATTGTTTCAATACTACTACCGGTTCGTTCGGCTACAAGTTGTGCGTAATGTTCTTGTTCAACGGGGTCTTTAAGTTGACGGATGATATTGAAAACTTTGGTTGTGAATTGTCGTTTTCCTTGGGCTGTTTTCAGATCTACCGCCTGTGCTACACGGTCCATGAGCCAGTCCACCATGTACTGCGTTTGTGTAATTGTCTTCTGCCAAGCCTTTACATTCTCCCGAATCAACTCATCAGGATCCATGCCCTCGGGCAAGCTGATAATACTCATCTCAACACCGAGCTCTTGAGCTAGTGGTATGGTTCGTTCAGCAGCATCCTGCCCTGCACGATCATCATCAAATGCGACACGCACATCTCCTGTAAAACGCTGTAGTGATTTTAAATGATGCATGGTGAGTGCTGTACCGGCAGACGCAACGACATTCTGCACTCCTGCCTGGTGCGAGGCTACTACGTCCAGGTTGCCTTCAACGACGACGACGAATCCCTGTTTACGTATTGCATCTTTTGCTTGAGACAGCCCAAATACCTGACGACCTTTGTCATACAGCTGCGTTGCAGGTGTGTTGATGTACTTTGGCGAGTCAGCGTCTTTCTTTAGCTGTCTTGCCGTAAAGCCGACTGGTCGTCCCTGTGGGTCGAGCAACGGGATCATGATACGCCCACGGAACATATCGTAAACGCGACCATTCCGATCACCTGATAACCCAACTTTTTTTAACTCTTGCAGCTCAAAGCCTTTTTGCATTAAATGCTGCGTCAGCGCATCACCCTTCTCCGGTGAAAAACCAAAGCGAAAATCTAAAATCGTCTGCTTTTCGTACTGTCTGGCTTCACGGAGGTACTTTAAGGCTGCAGTGTGTTTCAAAAGTTCTTTTTGATAAAACATAACTGCTTCTTCGACAGCTTTGAATAATCGCTCTTTTGATTTAGCGGCACCGCTACTACGCTGCACTTGGTATTCAGCAAGGTCGACACCTGACTTTCGTGCGAGCAATTCTAATGCTCCTTTGAAATCCAAGCCTTCAACTTCCTGAATAAAGGTGAACATATCGCCTCCCTTACCGCTTGAGAAGTCATGCCAAATTTGTTTTTCTGGGCTCACCATGAAGCTTGGCGATTTTTCCGATGTGAATGGGCTAAGGCCTTTAAAGTTTCTACCAGAACGCTTCAACTCAACATATTCTGAAATTACATCTTCAATCTCAAGACGATCTTTGATATCAGCTACAGCGTCACTCATTACCCCTATTATGGCGCATTATTCAAGGAGTAGCTAGTATAAGCATTTTGGTTTATTATGGACGGTATGCAGCCAAACCAGCCTGATTACGAATTCATCATGAACCCACAGCAACAATCTAGCGGTCCTAATTTCGCTGGACCACAGAAACTATTAATGATTGTGGGTTTATTCGCGGTAGTCATAGTTGTAGTTATCGTTTTATTTTCAGTTCTCTTTTCAGGTGGCGCAAGCAACCGCAATGCACTCGTAGAAGCTCGTGCCGATCAAATAGAGATGGCACGCGTCATCGAACTAGGTATTGATGATGTCGTTGATGTGAACCTCAAGCGTCAATTCCAAACGTTACTTACTTCGAGTACCAGCGACGCTCAAGAAATTGCAGCTTTGCTTGCCACACGTGAAGTAAAAGTAGAGCCATTCGAGTTAAAGGCATCGTTCAATGCTAGTGTTGAGGATTCTCTCGATGAAGCAAAACAGAAGAATGATTTTGACCCAGCGTATGAAGATGCAGTTGCTGCAGCAGCTGGTCAGTATCTGCAATCATTACAAAGAGCCTCATCCAGTGCTGCGTCTACTCGTGAATCAAATTTACTCACGGTTGCAATCAATAATGTCCAAACTGTAGCTCAACAGCCTACAGCAAACTAATTAAACGCTGGAAGCGTTGTCTGCGTACCAGTTACTAATTGATAGGAGTGCAGAATAAGATCTCTCACTTCACCATCAGTTAATTGCCCGGATAGGATTATCGTATTCCAGTGCTTCTTATTCAAGTGATATCCTTCCATGACCGATTCATAGCGTTCACGAAGAATCTTCGACAATTGTGGATCACATTTCAAGCTAAGATTTACAGGGCTTTTCTTTTCTGGCATAAGCGCAAACATCTTTTCCTCACTACCAACAGGTACCTTGTATACTGATACATCTTCACCAAACGGAAAGGTAAGCTTGGCATTAGGCAAGCTGAGTATAAATTCTTCTACCGATTTATGACTGTCCATGCTCTTTGAACCAGTTTAGATAATACTGCAGCTCGGCAATCGAAGCATTAATGTCATCAAATGCCCTATGTACCTCTGGCTTCTCAAACTCTACACCGTACATTGATTGCATCACGAGCTTCCACGAAGACACATCGAGCATACGATAGTGTAGTCGCAACTCTAGCTCAGGCATCCATTGTTTTATAAACGCGCGGTCACTGTGTATTGAATTCCCTGCTAATACGGCCGGCTCATCGCCAAAGTGTTTATCAACAAAAGCAACCAGCTCTTCTTCAACTTGCGCCAGTGTCTTAGATCCCGCTAGATTTTTGAGGAAGTCATCGCGATTATCTGGGAAATCGCGCCACCATGGATTTTGGTTCATTCGTTCTAACACTAGTTGACGTGGATGCTGTATTGTCGATTCATAGCTGGCAAGCGTCTCAAGCCCAGCATCAGAAACCTCTGCAGCAACTTCCAAAATAACGTCTTTTTCTGGCACTAAACCAGTCATCTCTAGGTCGACCCACAAAAATTTTGTTGGAAGTGTATTATTTTTACTCATTGAATACCAGTGTAATCGCTTAGCTGAACCTGAGCAAGGCAAAGAATTTTATTCAGTAGTGTTGATACGATTGTTCACCTCAGGCTCGTTATCACTCGTTACCGCAATTGTCACAAGAATAGCTGCTGCAATAACAGCGGCAATAACAATAATGCCTACCGCTTGTCTAAATCGTCTATTTTGCCACTGTTGTTTGGTGTACTTAATCATCGTTATTTCCTCTGAAACCATTCATTAATTTCGTTATATGCGTCATTAGTTGATTGTATGATGACACGCTTATATTTTTCTTTGTTCGTCGTAATAACTAGGACATCCCGCAACAGAGGCTTTATCATACCCTTCGGTTTGCGCGCTAATACGAAATCCCAATCATCATCGCCCCAATAACTGCCTGCCATAACCCACTGCGGTAAATAACTTCCTGGCATACGCATATGCCACTTTGGCCAATCCTGGAATGACTCATGCCAACGCACTGATTCAATATCTGACTTGTCTATAGAAACTTTTGCCCGTAGCGCAATTACTTGCTCCGAGCCTTCCATGACAAACGTTAACGTACTATTCGTAAGTGTGTAATACATACTTACAGTATGAACCTAGCGCTGCAAGAAATCTATACAATCTGCTGTAAACGTTATTAGTGTTTTTTAAATTCCAACGATACTGAATTTACACAAAATCTCATGCCTGTCGGCTGATCATTCGCATCATTAAACACATGACCCAGGTGACCACCACACGCACCACACGACACTTCAATTCGCTGCATACCATGTGAAGAGTCTTCAGAGAGCTTCACTACTTTTGTGTTCTTCACATCGTAAAAACTAGGCCACCCAGATCCTGAATCAAATTTTGTCTCAGCACCAAACAACACCTCTCCACAATTTGCGCAGAGATAATCACCATCTTCATCATTATGAAGCAAGTCACCACTAAATGGTGCCTCTGTTGCACGGTGCAACAGAACTTCTTTTTGTTGATCACTAAGATTAGGGTTGAGTTGTTTCGTCATTATCCCCAGTATACAAAACAAACCCTCCAATGATGAATCGGTGTATGTATATCAGGCTGCTTTATTTGGCTTTTTTATCGAGCTTATCGAGCTTTGCTTTCTTTACCAAGAAATACACCACGAACGCAGTTGCAACAAAGGTTATACCGGCCTGTATTATCATACCCCAAGCAAATACTTGTGGTTCTCCATCAATAGTAACTGTAGATTCGATACCGTTTAAGTCAGTCCCCATCAATAGAACACCGACGATTGGATTGATAAACCCCATAACAATTGCATTCACAAATGCAGCCGCTTGAATACCGATTGCGATACCTACTGCTATTCCAACAACACCTTGCTCGCGCACAAAATTCATAAAATCTTTTAACATACGTAATACTCCCTTATTTTTCCATAGAATACTACACTTTTAAGCAAGAATCACATAAGATTTTTAATAGCATTCATAAATGCTGCTGTCTTGTAGTGCACCTTTTCTTTACGGGCAGTCACAAGCATATCGCGTGTAGCCGAAATAATCGCGTCTTCGAGCTTTCTATGAACAACTTCTTCGCTCCACGACTCATTTTCCATATTCTGTTGCCACTCTAAATAGCTCACGATCACACCGCCAGCATTTGCAATAATATCTGGCACTATCTCTATATTGCGTTTTTGCAGCATATCTGCCGCTTCAGCGGTAACAGGCCCGTTCGCAAGCTCCAAGATAAAGGATGCTTGTACAGCATCCTGATTATCCTCAGTTATTGCATTACCAAGTGCCGCCAATACCAATACGTCACATTGCACACTTAGAATAGTGTCACTTGAGCGAACCTGAGCTCGGTCGTCCTCGTAATGCGCAAAGCGACCCTTACCCTCTTTATAGGCAAGGAATGTTTGTATATCGAGACCATCTTTGTCGAAAATCGTGGCCGACGAGTCACTCACCGCTACAACTCTCCAGTTTGGTCTCTGCTGTTGCAGTGTTCGTACGAAATACTCACCAACATTACCAAGACCCTGCACAGCAAAAGTCAGCGCTTGGTCGGCACGACCAAGCTGCTTTAGCAACTCCTCGATGACGAGAAAGCCACCACGACCTGTAGCTGCAATACGGCCTTCGCTGCCACCATTTTTAAGCGACTTCCCTGTGAAACTTGCCCTACTCGTATCACCTGTAATCCGACTATACTCATCAACCATCCAGTCGATAATACGACCATTTGTATTCACGTCAGGTGCTGGCACATCTTGCTTCGGGCCGATATGTTCATGGAGACCTTGTACATATTTACGAGACAGCTCTTCAAGCTCTGTATCATTAAGCTCTTTCGGGTTCACAATGACACCACCCTTGCCGCCGCCAAGTGGGATATTCACTGCAGCTGTCTTGAAACTCATAAGTGTTGCGAGAGCCTTCACTTCATCAAAATCGACATCTGGATGAAAGCGAATACCACCTTTATATGGCCCACGCTTACTACTATGTTGCATACGAAAAGCCTGTACCTTTTTGCCAGATGTAAGCTCAATCGTGAATTCATGTTCATTCTCTACGCGCAACAGTTCATCAAGTTCACTATCGGACAATTTAAGCTTCTTTGCAGCTTTTTTTATTTCTTGGTGCGCAGTTTTTAACACGTGTAACCTCGTTTTACTGTCTACACACTACGCCTTCGCTACTCGACAATGCAACTGTATATATTTAAGAAACCGTTTTCTCATTCAAGAAGTCATCAGCCCGATATCCAATAATCCGTCGTCGTTCTTCGGGCATTTTTTCCAGCTGGCTCACCATCATCTTCATGCGTGGATTTTTCTTGAATCTGTCCGCATGCTTTTCGATAAAACGCCAATATAATCCATCCCAGATATTACACCATTCACCTTTTTCATAGTGGCTCATTTTTAAGATGTAATTACTGCTTGATACGTACGGTTTTGTCACCATGGATCCGCCGTCTGCATACTGGCTCATGCCATATACATTTGGCACCATGACCCAATCCCAGGCGTCGATGTACATTTCCATAAACCACCGGTAGACATCGTCTGGGTGGAATTCACAGAGGAACATGATGTTACCAACGACCATGAGTCGCTCGATATGATGCGCATAACTTCGTGCTTTTGTCTTGTTGATGACGTCATCGACGGGAGGGATGCCAGTAGTGCCGTTATACCAGTCGGCAGTTAATCTCCGCTGGTGATTGAAGACATTACCTGCTCTCATCGACACATGTTGTTTGAGATACATGCCTCGAATGTACTCGCGCCAGCCGAGAACCTGCCTAATAAAACCTTCGAGCGATGCGATTGGTACCGCTTTATGTTCGTGTCGTTCAAGTGCAGCTTGCACCACTTCTTGTGGGCTCAGCAATCCGACATTTAGTAGCGGCGACAATCCGCTGTGATACACCCATGGTGCCGAGCCATCAATTGCATCTTCGTACGGACCAAAATTATCAAGCCTGTGCTCTAAAAATTCCTCGAGCCACTCATGTGCTTCTTGGCGATTAGTTGGCCATGGGAAGTCTTCAACACTGCCTGGATTATCAGGAAAATGTTTGTTAACGTACTGTATTGCTTCCTTTACGTAGTCATTCGAACCATACACCTGAAAACTTGGTAACTTATGGTTCTTCGGTAGCCTTTTTCTATTTTCGCTATCAAAGCTCAGCTTGCCGCCGACTGGTTTATACGTGTCTGGATTGATAAGGATGTTAAATCGTTCACGTTGCCATTGATAGAATGTCGTAAAGAATGACTTAGATTTGTTTGCAAAGAACCCTTCTACCTCAGATCGCTTTAAGAAGAAGTTCGGTGATTCTAGTACGTGCAACGCTGGTTGTTGTTCAAGTCCTGCAATAGCACCACGAAGCCGTCTATCAAGCACGTCATCGGTAAGGTCAAAGTACAGCACCTCCTCATAGTGCTCGAGTTTGTTGACGATATCACCCGTCTCATTCATATGATGAAATTCGACATAGTCGACGTCAAACCCCGCAGGCCACAGCACTTCCTCGATGTAGCGCCGCATGGTAGCACGCATGAAAACCAATTTTTGTCGGTGAACATACATAGGATATTGCTGATCTCGACCAAACAGCAAGGGCTCTTCGACAAGTATTATCTGATCGACGTCTCGAGGTAATTCATCAACTGAGTAGAGTTGGTTTGGGTATAGTAAAAGTACGTTTTTCAATGTTTATCCCACAATTAATCTAAGCTCTATTGTGCCCGATGACAGAGATAAGCACAAGCTTTGTTACATTCAAGACTTCTTACGATTGAGTAAAAATACTGTAGCAATAATTATCTCAATCAATAGAATCGAGAATAAAAATGTTAAAACTGATCGAAGATAAATCTGAGTATTTATACTCAAACCCTGAGAAGCATCCAACAAGTCAATCTGTTCTCTTCCACTATTATCAATTATTTGCGCCGATAAGTTACCAAAGAATACTGATAAAAAGTTAGCAGATACCAGACCAACAACAACCGCAGTTAGAATACTGTAGCCGTCTTTTCTTTTAAGTGCTTTAACAATTCCCATATATCCTCCTTTATTACATTTGTTCGGGTGCGTGAATGCCGAGCAATGCGAGTCCGTCTTTTAGTGTGTTGGCATAACTATCGACGAGGTATAGACGTACTGCTTCTCGCTCATCACCAATAACCTTACTGTTTTCGTAAAAGCGGTTAAAGGTCTGAGCCAACTCATACAGATAGGTGCAGATGTGATGTGGTGCAAGCTCAGTGGTCGCAACATCAATGGTCTCTGCAAATTGACCAAGCTTTCGTACAAGTGCGTGCTCGCCGTCAGAAATATCCTGTGGCTGCTGATGTTCTGTATCGCTTTTACGCAAAATGCTTCGTGCTCTGGCATGTGCATACTGTAGATACGGACCACTGTTTCCCTCAGTAGCGATAGACTCTTTCGGATCATAGATGATATCTCCACCAACCCGATTCTTAATCAGCGCGTACTTCACTGCTGCCAGCATGACTTCTTCGTTGTCGGCCTGCCCCGACTCTTTGCCTGCCTCGCGCGCTGCCTGCAAAATATCAAAGGCGGAGAGAATGTTGCCTTTGCGTGAGCTCATCTTTACACCCCCCGCAAGTTTCACAACGCCATGCGTCAGATGCTTTGTAGTCTGTGCAGCTTCAGGCTCAAACTGTTCGATCGCCTTCATGACGACTTCCATATACTGTTTTTGTTCGGTCGCCGTGATGATAATTGACTGGTCGGCGCGATAGTCATTCCACTTTGTCAAGCTTAGTCCGACGTCTTTGGCCTCATAAGTCGGGAGGCCTTCGTTATTGATGAACACACGGGTGTGCAGCCCAAAGTCTTCGCCCTTGAATACAATTGCTCCATCGCTCTCACTGAATACTTGAGGTGTATGGGTCTTTACAGCTTCTAATCCTGGCTGAGACACTTCACTCTCTGGGATGAAACGATCAAAGGCATGAACCTGCAAATCCTCGTATAACTTTTTAAAAAAGTCATAACTTTTATCACGTAGATACCAATATATTTGTGCAAAGGCAGAGTCGTGGTCATTGTCAGTATGCAGTTGATACACACGTTTGTTCACTGCCTTTATGTCAGCCTGTATAGCCTCATCATCGTCATAGGCGTTATTGCCCTCAACATATCGTTGCCCCATCCACTCACCAAGCGAATCAACTGGTAGACTCTTCACTTTTTCGACATCTTCGCCACCAAGTTCTTGCAGAACCGCCCACATAGTCTTGCCAACATGCATACCGACGTCGCCACCAAAGTTCAAACGAATCGTCTCCGCCCCCGCCGACTCAACCAGCCGTGCCATGACATCACCAACTAATGTTGTGTAGAGGTGGCCGGCATGGAGAGGCTTGAACGGGTTTGGATCTGAATATTCTACGAGGTATTTTTTTCCTAAAAGATTATTACTCGGCTTACTAGATAACCCGGACAATAGAGCGTCATCGGTCAACGTCATATTTATGAACCCTGGTCCTGCAACAGAAACAGACTTAACCTCATCTAGAGATTGCAAATTTTTTGCAATTTGATCCGCTATCTCTCGAGGGTTCTTTTGCAGTTTCCCTGCCAACTGCATAGCGACATTAGTTGCAAAATCACCAAACTGTTCTTCTGGCCGCTCTAGCTCTACAGTAATATCAGCATCGAATAGTTCTTTACAGACTCCCTGCACCGCCTCTTGAATACTTTGCTTCATTACTGGTGCATTATACGCCATTTTTCTTGGCGTATGCTGTCCTTTGAGCTAACGAATAGAATTCTATGTATCCAGGGGCTGCATTTTGATTAAAGGTTATATCTTTATTAAAGCTAGCCTGTCGTATATCTAGAAGTGAGTTTTCTGACTTCAATGAAACTACATCCACATTACCTTTATGTAGTCTAACCGTGACATCACCGGACACTTTGTTGCTTTGCGCATCAATATAGGCGTTGAGATTCTGCATTAGCGGTTCATACCATTGTGCACCATAGACTAGTTCAGACCATTTTTGATCAATGATAGTTTTCATGTAGTTTTCTTCTTTTGTACTCACAAGCATTTCTAGTTTTTTATGTGCAGCAATTAAAATCGCTGCTGCTGGGTTCTCGTAAACTCCTCTGACCTTCATTCCAATAAGTCTGTCCTCTATTAGTTGTATGACACCAACTCCGTGCTTGGCTCCAACTTTATTTAGCTTTTTGATTATGTCTACTGTGTCCAGCTTCTCGCCGTCGAGCTTTATCGGTATGCCTTTTTCAAATGAGATTGTGACTTTCTCCGAGTCTTCTGGGCTGCTCTCAATCGTATTGCACCACTGTAGAATATCCTTCAGAGCAGGAACCTCAGCTGGGTTCTCAATAGCTCCACCCTCAGCAGTGTTGCCCCACAAATTTTCGTCGTAGCTATATGGACTAACAACTGTCTGCTTGACTGGAATACCGTGAAGCTCCGCGTACTCAAGCTCTTCATTTCTACCCATAGACCATTCTCTTACTGGAGCAATTATTTTAATTTTTGAGTCCAGTACCGGAATGTACGTTTCAAATCGTACTTGATCATTGCCTTTTCCAGTTGCACCGTGAGCAATGACGTTGATGCTGTATTCCTGTGCAACTTTAACTGCAATCTCACTGATAACAACCCTTCCAAGAGGTGTACTAAGCGCATATCCTCCTTGGTAGTCAGCGTTCGCTTTTATTGCCTTCGTCAGTACTTTCGATGCAAACTCGTGAGTTGCATCGTACACAATCGCCTCTTTAGCACCAAGCTTTAGTGCCTTTTGCTTTATCTCCTGTAAATTATCCGACCTTTGGCCAATATCTAGTGTTAACGTTACGACTTCACAATCATATTTTTCTTGAATCCACTTCAACATAACACTTGTGTCCAGTCCGCCAGAGTACAGCAGCAGACATATATCAAATTCACCCTTCTTTGCTTCGTGAGTAGCTGTTTTTACGTATGACTTGCTCATTTTTGACCCTCCAAACCTTGCTTTACTTCAATGTACGCATCTCTAAAGCTCATACCGCTTAGCACCTTGTCGTTGACCTGGTGCGTAACAAATAAATCATCTGTCATTGCGCCTTTAATTTTTTTAGAATCAACTTTAAGATTTTTTACAAGCAACTCCCAAGTTGTAAGCGTATCTTTGACAAGTTCTATTGCTTCAATAAATGGTTGTTTTGTTAGCTGCAAGTCTCTTTGGTATCCAGTTGTTCTCTTTGAGATAAGGCCATGAATTTGTTCAATCTTAGACCAATACACAGCTTCGTTTGCTCTCATAATCTCGCACACATCTAGATTGTTCTTCTGTGGCATGATTGACGAGCCTGTCGTGAATGTTTTTGGTAAGCTGAAAAACCCTGTTTCTTGCATAGAAAACAACAGAACATCATTCGCCCAATGACTCGCGAACATCATGATTGGATGTAGCTGCTGCAGTACGTATAGCTCGTAAAATCCTCTGGTCGATGCTGCATACACTGGATTTTGTTGCATGGATTTAAAGTTCAATAGGTACGACGTTAAAGCGATGTCCGGCTGAATGGATTGGTGTGCAAAACCATATCCTGCTCCAGAGCCTAATGGATTTGAGTCAATCATTTTCCCAAGCTCGTGTTGTATTGGGCTGATTTCTTTTAATCCTTCTTTAAACTGCCCGATCCAATCTACGAACATCATTGGCATTGCCTTTTGATGATGTGTATAGCCAGGTAATTGTAGGTTTTTATGTTTGTTTTGTTTGTTGTTGATAGTTTTTATTAAACTATTTTTCTGCTCCATCACAATATGTAGCTGCTCTTTCATGAAAAGCCTCAGCATTACCAGCGATTGGTCATTCCTACTTCTGAGAAAATGCATCTTTTTACCAAGTTCTGGATTTTTTTCTGTGACAAATAACTCGATATAGCTATGGCCATCTTCAATCTTAGGATTAATAGCAAAGGATTCATTTTCTACTTGTTTTTGCAAAAGTTGTAAGTGATTTTTTAACTCGTTTGACTCTTCTTTTGTGAGCACTTCAATCGCATATAGCATGTGAACATGTGCGATAGTTGCTGTGATATCGTGGCCAATTAGTTTTGCATCGACAAGATAGTCTTTACCAACGGTATATTTGTGAATTTGTGGTGACACACTGTAGTCGCCCCATATTTTTTTCATAGTTGTTCTCCAAATAAAAACGCCCCCTCGTGTGGGGAGCGATGTGAAGGCGTCTATTAGAATTATTTAATCAATACGAGCACCGCTCCCGTGAATACGTGAGCTGCGGCGGCCAGTAATATTGATTAATGCAATCATAAGCTATATTAAAACACTAAATTACTATTCATTCAAGTATTTATTAAAGAACGACACAGTCACAGCGTTAACCTTCTTAAGCATTGCCTGGTCTTCTTTATAAAAATGATCTGTCTCAAACACCTCAAGTTGTTTTGGCTCGTTCGCAGTAAGAAAAATCTCCTCAACTGCAGACTGAGGCACAAGCGAGTCAATTGTGCCAGCTATAAATAGTTGCGGAATTCGTAGGTTCTTTACTGTCTCTGCAGTGTTGTATTGCAATCTATCCTCAAAAAAATCTGCTGGAAGCCAGACATCACCAAAGATTTGAGTTTTCATCATATAGCCACCGTCTTCTCGCCAAGAATTTGTTTGTGGTGCTTTCCCCGTTGATGGCTGACAACCACACAGTGCATGGAAAAGTTCCGGCCAACGCGCAACAACCTGGACTGCAACCATGCCGCCCATACTGTGACCCCATATGCCGACTTTATTAGTATCAAGATCTAGGTTCGTAACACACCATTCGTATACAGTTTTCACAGATTCAATATAGGTAGTTGCTCGATAATCATCTGCCCAGGTCCCAGCTGACTCGCCAGAGCCAGGAGCATCAAAACGAACGACTATATAGCCTTCATCAACAAGTAGTTCGGCAAGCGAATCAAGATGCTCTTCTTCTTTCCACCCAGTATTTCCGTGTAGCAATATGACAAGTGGATTTGGTCCTTCTGTATCAGGTTGCTCAATAATAGTCGCCAGCTTTAAATCATTGTGTAATACACTTGTCACCATACCAGTATTTTACATGACAGTGTCTATTGCTGAGGTAGCTTCCTTTCGCCGCACAGCTTCCACCATTTTCTGCATATATTCTTCAGAGATGCCTGGAGCGAAATGCAGCTTCTGAACAAACGAATCTGTTTCGCCCGCAGTAGCGCCAAGTGCAGTCACTACTTCCTGAAGTTTTTGTTTTTTACCTCCAAGCCCATGACGTGTATTCGTCACAAACATAAAATCCACGTCGTTTAAATCAACAAGAGAGTCAACGATTGCCAGTGGGCTGTACGCGTGATCATACCGACTCGCTACTATTGAAATTCTCGGTGCATTTTCAGAAGTTGCTATTTCATGTAGCATGCCAGCCTGAAAAGAATAGTACGATGCATCTCTATTACCACTTCTAGCTGAATTTCGTGATCTTGCTCTTTTTTCTTTTATCGATGCTTTTAATTCAAATCGCTCGATGTCTTCGGTTCCTTTTCGTTTCGTGATTACTTCTTTAAGGTTTCCATTTTTCCATTCTTCACGTGCATACTTAGCTATTGATGGATGTTTAACAATACTTGATGGATCCAGCAACACAACATCGTTAAACAAATCTGGTCGTTGACTCATAGCGAGTAAACCCGTAGATACATCGACAGACTGAAATATAGCGTCAACAGGACTACCCCCGGCAGCTTCTATTTCGGCTATTAATTTCTCTGCTCTTCGCTGATGGAGTGTTGAATAGCGTGCTTCAGCAGGCTCATCAAGTCGCCTCATAACTTCTTTACCTGGCACCTCTTCATGCTCACCGTTTTGATGAACAATTATTGCAGAGTCACCACTAACGAGATGGCCTTCATCTGGGATGGTAATCACATCTCCCACTACTCCCGTAGTATGCAATATAGCTGAGCCTACCTCGCTATTCCTGTGCTGCTCATAACCAATACCTCCGAGAAAGACCAACGACCTTTCGGTTTGCTCTATAGGTTTTGCCCCTTGAGTCAGAGCAGGAAATTCTTCTTTGGTATACATTTTTTGTGTTTTGAATTTTACATTATATATATTAACATACTTATGCTTTTTTGTCTAGCCTGTCATCTGTTATGCGTTTGCTGTAAAATCATTATGAGATGGAAGATCCAACCAAAGTACTAACTAATCATGTGCGCGTGTTGATGACAAGTGTCGCCAAAGGCCTAAATAAGCTGTTTCGCGGCAAACTGAAACCCTCACATATTACGACACTTTCGCTCGTCGGGCATATCCCGGCAGCATGGGCTCTCTGGACATGCAGGCCATTACTTGCAGCAGGGCTTATTGCGTTTTTTGGGCTTCTTGATGCGCTCGACGGTGCACTGGCACGAGAGCAAGGAACAGCGTCAAAACTTGGCATGTTCTATGACGCTGTGACTGATAGATTAAAAGAAATCATTATTTACAGCGGTCTCGCCGTCTACACCGCAAAACACGTGAACAACGTAGATCCATGGCTTGTCGTCGCAGTGGCTGGCACATCAATCCTTGTCAGCTATGTAAAGGCAAAAGGAGAGATGGCCGTCAGCGCTAACAGTCATGACAAACAAGCACTCAATCGTGCATTCTCTAATGGCTTATCACGCTATGAGGTTCGCATGGTCGTGCTCATAGCTGGACTTATATTCACCGATTTCCTCGGACCAATCTTGCGACTTATGGTGGCTCTCAACCTCTTTACGGCAGCAGGCAGATTCCTAGAAATTGCGCGTATATTGAACGTAGAGGACCAAAAAGAACGCACAAAAACCACAAAGAAGCATGCTCAAGATTGACCTGCATACACACAGTGAAGCGTCGCCTGACGGCAGCATCACACTAGACCAATACGAAGCTACTTTGAGAAGTAAAAAACTCGATATGATTGCCATAACCGATCATGATTCGATTTCATTCGCACAATATGCACATGAAAAACTAGGAGACAAAATAATCATTGGCGAGGAGATATCGACTGCTGATGGTGAGATTATTGGCCTGTACCTGCAAAAGAAAGTGCCAGCAGGACTAAGCGCCACAGAAACAGTTCAGGTAATACTGGATCAAGGTGGCTTAGTGCATATACCGCATCCCTTTGAAACCGTACGCAAAGGCATCACTCTTAGTACGTTGAATAAAATTGCAGACTATGTAAATTCAATCGAAGCGCCCAACGGCCGCTCACTGCAGCCAAAAGACGATCAAACCATTGCCTGGGCGCGTGAACATAACGTAGCTATCGTGGCCGCAAGTGATGCACACCGCGCAGCAGCACTTGGCAAAACCTACAGTGTTATCGAACAGAAACCTACGGTAAAAACACTACCGCAATTGCTGAAAGATGCTAGTATGAGCTATAAGCGGCCGAGTATTAGAGACCTGTTAGCGCCAAAGGCAAATCGCTTAAGAAAGAAACTAAAATGATTGAATCACTTTTCTTCGCACTTTGGTTTTTCTGGCCTGCAGGCAGTGCGAATAGTGCACCAATTCTGGCGAATAACATACCATACTTACGCAAGCACAACACCCCGCTCGACTTCGGTAAATCATTCCGCGGGAAGCGTATTTTTGGGACACATAAGACCTGGCGAGGTCTTGGCGCAGGGGTCGCTAACGGTGCCATCATCGGATTTGTGCAATGGCTCTTGGCGTCAAACATTGCATGGTTTGCTGACCTTACCGACAAGATAGACTATACTAATCCAAACGTTATAATTTTTGGTGCAGTTCTCGGCTTTGGTGCACTTGCCGGTGACGCGATAAAAAGCTTCTTCAAGCGTCAAATTGGTGTGCCATCGGGTGAGAGTTGGTTCCCGTTTGATCAGACTGATTTCATAATCGGCGGCTTACTAATAAGCATCCCTTTTGCCAACTTAAATGTCTCAACATATATAACTATATTTATCGTGTATGCACTTCTGCACCCTGTTGCAAATATCGTCGGCTGGCTACTGCATTTAAAGCCACGCCCATTTTAAGATTTTAATGCTTGTATAAGAATACAGGTCGATCAACCACATCCTGTAAATAGAGCTGAAGATTGTCTAAATATTGTTGTCTATCGTTGTCTGATGCAATCGTCATGCCAGTCGCAATATATGGCTTAATCACGTCTAACCCGGCGTGTGCGAGTGTACTGTGTAGCAGTGGAAAAAGATGTTGTTCAACAGTAGCACGGTGGATACCTGCAGCTGTGTAGTGTTCAGCATTGTCTCCCGTACTTGTTATGACAAGCGCTCTTTTTCCTTTTAATAATCCTGTTTCATAGCGATGATCGCCGTCCCAGACAACACCGAGCGCAAACACTTTATCAAACCAGCCTTTCATGATGGCCGGCACACTTCCCCACCAGAGCGGAAACTCAAAAATTATTGCATCTGCTTTGCGAATCTTAGCTATTTCGGCCTTAATGTCCTCCGCGAATCCAGACGCTTCGTTCTGCGCAACTCGCTTTTGCTCAAGCATATAGTTCGTATGCGATCCGCCTGAGGTTTTGAAATCCCACTTTTCTGCAACCGCATGAAAGCCCGAAGCGTACAAATCTGATATTTCACAGCTATCACCACGTCGCTCAAAAAAACCGAGGGCACGGTTATGCATTGCTGCTCCAAACGACTCCGGGTCTTGATGCGCATAAATAAAAAGCACGTTCATGACTATATTATGCCACGAACATGCTTATTCCTTTATTCATAATTTACTTCTTAAACGCTCAGATTTTGAGTTATTTGTGTTATTTCTGCGAGAAGCGCAAACGATACGTATTCAAATACGTTGAAGTGCGCATCGTAAGCAGAAAGAATGCAAAGAACCAAAAAAGCCCTTTGCTTGTGTTAGCAACTTCGTTGCTATGCAGAGCTAAGGGCTGATCTGTGCGTTTAGGCGTTCATTGGCTTGAATGAATCTTTCTTCACTCGAAGCTTCAAACTATCGATCTTCCAACGTCCCGCTACTTTACGGAATTCGAAGTCGTACACACCATCCATACGGCGTACGTAACGCTGGCCGTCTTTCATCGTGTAATAGCTAGCCGCGATTTCTGTTTCGGCGCGTACTTCTTTCTTCCCTGTTCTCTCGATATCCATAGCACCGAGCTTGTGTCGAGCACTGTAATATAGGTCTCGAATCATCCGTCGCCATCCATAAAGTACATTTGCGGCCGCTTTCTTACCGGCTTCTTCTTTGTTGAACATACTCTCATCGATATATGGTGTTTCTGTAAAAAGTTGTTCAAGTTTATCCCATTGTCCTTGGTCACGATATTCCATCGCTTGTTCAATCAGTTCTCGGATGTGGGCATTTACTGCTGCTGAATACATTTTATTCCCTCCTTGCCTACAGGCTTCTATGTTTAAGTGATTACTTAAATATTTCTGTAGTGGTATTTATAGTACACCTTTGCATATAAATTGGCAATAGCAATGTTAGAGTGCCAATATACACGGGCTTTACATCTGTTATACTTGCCGTATATGATGATTAAAATTATTTCTGTTGGCAATAAATCAACCGACGCCATGACCTCCCTCATCGCTGAGTATGAGAAACGATTACCTTCTTCTGTGAGGATAGAATGGCAGTTCCTCAAACACGGCGTTTCGGCTGATGTGAGCACTAGTAAACAACAAGAGTCTGAGAACATCCTGAGAGTACTCTTGCCGAACTCATTGGTTATTCTGTTAGACGAAACTGGCAAGCAGCTCGACAATACTGGGCTGTCTCATCTCCTCTTTAAATCAAACCGAGATATCACTATCATCGTAGGTGGTGCGCACGGTGTAACTGACGAGGTGAAGCAGAAAGCAGACCGAATTATATCCTTATCTTCTCTTGTTCTGCCTCACCAGATAGTGCGACTGGTATTGATTGAGCAAATTTACCGCTCGTATGCGATACACACGAACCACCCGTACCATCACTTGTAATTTAGTATTTTACTTTTTTAGGTAACGCCCAACGGTGAGCATTGCTTGTCCTGTTGGTTGAGTGTTCCGACCCTCGAGCATCACATCTGACGCCAGAGCATCCCGCGCTAAACCTTCTGCACTGCGTATAACATTAAGCAGATCGAACATCTGTGGCGATAATGCTATAGCGGCTGCAGCTTCTCCCGTTGAAGTTTTGCGCCAATCTTTATCAACAGCACCTTCACCGTATCCGCTTCTACTGTCTTCTCGAACATAATAAGAGGGCATACGAGTTCCTGCATGTGTTTCCATTGAGAGCAATAGACCTTTTTTAGCTCCATCTTCTAGTATTCCTCTTAGCTTTTGGTATCCGTCTGTTTCAGCGACAGGAGCAGCTTTGAAAAGCGCTTTATCAGATGCAAGTAGCAACTGACTTCTATCTCCAGCGGTTATACCAATATATCGAGCTGGGTCTAAATCCGGTCGAGTATCAAAATCGGTACGCCAGCTAAACATCGTGCCGGGTTCTAGCAATCTCTGGTTTAACTCCACCATGCGAGCCCTATCTTGTATTGGCCTCCCAAGATAGCCTGCTATTGCGACGTGTGCTGAATCTGCTACTAACCGACGTGCGTTCAGCGCATGAGCTTCGTGGTCATTAACCCCGGGAATGCCTGACAAAGCATCTGCGATATTCACTACTGCTTCATGAAGGTTGAGGCCATCTGTGAGTTCTGGGCTATTAGGCCAAAAGAAGCCCGTCTCTAATAGTGAGTGAGGTGTATTACCTGCCATAATAGTATTATAAATTATATATTACTATTTGTCAAGTTTTGAGTTTCTTTAGCTTCTCTTTGTCACTGAATTGCTTCGAGTATATATTTATACAACTCTTCTGTTGTGTCAGCAATACGATCGGGCGGATTCTTCTCTAGACCGATACGACCTGCTAACCCCCACGTAACACCAAACACTTTGACGCCTGCCTTTTTCGACGAATACACATCTCGTGGTTCGTCACCGACATAAATTACGCGCTCCTTCTTGAGCTTGTGGCGTTTCATGATGCGCTTGAGCGCCTTTTCTTTACCGAATAGTGTCTTTTCCGACACGACAAAATCAAACTCTGGAAATCCTTTTTTATCGAAAAACTCTACAACTAACGCTGCATTATTCGATGTAAGCACACCGATAGAGACACCCATTTCTCGAAGCTGTTTCAGCATCTGAATCATTCCCTCGTGCGGCGAGACTTCATCCATGTGTAGCTTCATCTCTCTCGTAATGTGTATAGCGAGCTTCGGCAGCATAGTAAGTCGTATCTTCTTCGCCTTCATGGCTTTTTTGTAACCAAGCTCACGCAATTCATCAACTTCACTCATGCTCACCGGCAGCGTGCCAAACTCTTGTGCACTCTCGTTATAGAGGCGCAGCATTAGATCTAGTGAATCAGCAAGCGTGCCATCAAAATCAAATATTACTGTATACTTATCTCTCATCCGTGTTCAATTTTATAGTACTCTAACCCATGCTCATATAGTATTGTCTGGTTTTGTTATCAAGTTTCTCTAGAGCATATCTAAGCATTGTGCGTGGCATCTCGTGGGCATGCTCGTCTAAAAAGCTTCTCAGAATTTCTTCATCAATATTTTTTCCTATTTCCCGAAGACACCAACCGACTGCCTTATGCATTAAGTCTTCCGTGTCATACAGTAAAATTTCTGCCAGTTCTAGCGCCTCTGCTGCTGACTGCAGCCTCGCGATATTATATAGCGTGCTAATCATGGCAATACGTCGATCCCAAAGTAATTCAGATTGAGCGAGCTCTAAAAGAACCTTCATCTGTTCCGCTCTTCCAGCGAGATACGGACCTACGATTTTGTGCGCAGAGCTATCGACCAAGTCCCAGTTGTTTATATATGTTGTATGCCGCAAGTAAGCATCGTAGATTCGTTCTCGATCCGTTTCGTCACCCTGCTCGAACTGCAACGTCAGAATAAATAGTGCTGTCAAACGCTCTTCGTGCCACTCACTACAAAGCAGTTCAAGAGCTTGATCAAATGGTAGTTTCCTATATTTTCTCGCAGCTTTGCGCTGCAGCGGGACTGGAACGCCGAGAAACTTATCTCCTTCTCCGTACTCACCAGGACCCGTTTTAAAAAACCGGTACGCATGGGTCGCTCGAGCCGGGTCGACAGATTCTCGCAACTCTTTTTGAAGCGCTTGTATCATTTCTTTGCGCCCACAAGACCGGGCGTTTTTTCTGCTTCCTTCAGAACGACACGTACCATATCTAGATTCAAGTCATCAAGCCTCTTAAAACGAATACAACTTTTTCCAATGTTTGGTTTTACGCCTTCTTTATAAAGTTCATTCTCATACTTCTCAGCGATATATTGTGATTCATCATTCTTGTCAATGGCGCAGACATACAGACTCATGTAATTTTTCTGGCTCGCAAGTGCGATTACTGGCCATTTTCCTTCATTGCCTTTGTAGTCTGTATACGGAAACTCGCCATAGCCGAGCATATTATAGGCAAACCAACGCTTCAACCCTGGCACTTCTTTTTTAATAAGTGCATCGAGTGTTTCAATGACATCACGCCGCTCTTCATTAAGCATGGCAATATATTCTTCTTCATTTTTAGCGCCAACTGGCTTAAACATATTCATCTGAAAATTACACCTCTCTTCCTAAGCAGCCGGTGGAGCTTTACGGGTAGATTTCTTACTGACTTCATTTGCTTGAATCATTGCATCTCGCATTTGCGCTGAAATATCATTCATCCCGCTCGGACTATGCGGAATCATGATCGTGTTGGAATTACTCGAGAGTCCTACATCCTTTAGCGTGTCGAAATACTGTGTCATGAGGACGAGATTCATGACGTCATGCGCACTGGTGCCTTCAATACTTTCCTTGAACTGACTAACTGATTCTTCGAGACCACGCACAATTGCTGTTCGCTGATCAGCGATACCCTTTCCTTGCAGCGCTTTACTCTCAGCTTCCGCCTCGGCAGCCTTCACGACACGAATTTTCTCTGCCTCAGCTTCTTCAACCGCTGCTACGCGCTGTCGCTGCGCGGCGTTGATCTGGTTCATGCTCGCTTTCACATTCGCATCTGGATCGATATCAGTCACAAGCGTCTTCACAATGCCGTAACCAAAATCATCCATAATTTGCTCGAGTTCAATCTTCACCGCTTGTGCAATATCGTCTTTTGTCTCAAAAACATCATCTAGTTTGATACCTGGCACCCGCGCACGCACAACATCATACACATAACTGGTAATCTGCGCTTCTGGGTTTTGGAGCTTATAGAAAGCATCAACAATCTTCTCAGGAATGACGTAGTACTGAACGCTGACGATGACAAAGACGAAAACGTTGTCCTTTGTCTTTGTCTCAACGCGTACATCAAGCTGCCGTACACGCAAACTCAACCGGCCTGCGACTCTATCGATAAGTGGTATACGCCAGTTTAGCCCAGCCGATGCCACACGCTTAAACTTACCGAACCGTTCGACTAGTGCTGCAGTCTGTTGCCTGACAGTAAAAAGACCAAATAATAAAAATACAAATACTGCGATTATTAAAAAAGTGACTGCTCCCATAGAAACTCCCTCGTTATACTTCTACTATACACCTCTGTATATCATGACTCAAAAGGTGTTCACCTGAAGAGTTATCTCTGGTATAATCCATCTCTACTGGAGAGGTGTCCGAGTGGTTTAAGGAAACGGTCTTGAAAACCGTCGTGCCGGCAACGGTACCGTGGGTTCGAATCCCACCCTCTCCGCCAGAATGTAGAGTCGACTTTTAGTCGATTCTTTTCATTTCAGATACAATTGTATTTCAAGGAGAGGTGTCCGAGTGGTTTAAGGAGCACGCTTGGAAAGCGTGTATGCGGGCAACCGTATCGAGGGTTCGAATCCCTTCCTCTCCGCCAGTGAAAATTTTCTCTACACTTATGCTTTGAAACACTGTGCGACCGATGTAAAATACACATAAAGAAACCTCATGGCAGAACAAAGACCAATTATCAGTATTGAAGACGTATCCAAAGTATATGGCTTTGGTGATGCAACGACAGTTGCACTAGATGAGGTGTCACTTGATATTAACAAGGGCGAATTCATCGCTGTCATGGGTCCAAGCGGTTCAGGTAAAACGACGCTCATGAATATTATCGGTATGCTTGATCGCCCGTCACACGGGATATATAAACTAAACGGCCGTGACGTCTCCCGGCAGAAACGCAATAAACAAGCAAAGACAAGGCGTGACAATATCGGTTATATATTCCAGTCGTTCAATCTTCTTCCTCGTCTCACAGCGCTTGAGAATGTAGCACTACCGCTTGCCTACAAACGCGTTCCTCAGACACGTCGCCTCAAAGCAGCCGCGAGAGCTCTCGACCAAGTAGGGTTATCTGACAAAGAGTACAATCTCCCAACACAATTATCGGGCGGACAATTACAGCGTGTCGCGATAGCAAGAGCGCTTGTCAACGGGCCAAGCATTATCATTGCCGATGAGCCAACTGGTAATCTAGACTCAACGAGCGCGCGAGTTGTTATGGAACTCCTCAGTGAAATCCATAAACTCGGTAACACCGTGCTCATGGTGACTCATAACCCTTCCCTTACTCGATACGCAGACAGAATCCTCTATATGCTTGATGGCAGTATCGTCTATGATGAAGCGAGCGCAGTTGGTGAGATGCCCACTCGTGTCCAACGAGCGGTGCAAGCACTTCGGACATCAGATGATGATGAAAAGCTTGCAAGTGTATCCGCGATGATGGAAACGATGCCTGAACCAAAGTCATCTGATGACGAGGATAAAGGCAAGAAAAAGAAGCGACGAAAATCTGCTCGAAAAAAACGCGGAAAGAAGGCGAAGAAATAAATGTGGAATGAATACCGCAAGATGGCCTTTACATCAATTCGTGGAGCAAAGTTCCGCTCTGCACTCACTATGTTTGGCATCATCATTGGTGTGAGCTCAGTCGTCACAATTGTTAGCCTCGGTGAAGGAGTAAAGCAACAAGTCACCACACAAGCTGGTGAAATTTCTGACTCACTGGTTGTTATACGACCAGGCAAAGAACAAGAAGCAAGCGCATTCTCGCTCGACGTCCTGCGAACATACGTCGACAATAACACCGGTTCGCTCAGTGAAAAAGACTGGCAAGACACCTTAGAAGTCGACAATGTTTCGTCATCAGTTCCCGTTGGCATAGTAAGCGGCATTGCCACGTTTGAAGATGCAGAATATAACGGCAACATTATTGCCAGCACTGCACGACTGCCCCGATTGCTGAACCAAAATATAGAATTTGGTGAGTACTTTACAGACTCAGGCAGTACGAAAAAGAAAGTCGCCGTCATTGGGCGCGACGTTGCCGAACAATTATTTGGCGAGAATGTTCCGATTGGCAAGTCACTACAAATCCGAGGTGAGAAATTTATCGTTCAGGGTGTGTTCGAGCAACAAGATTCCGGCACATTCGCAGCGATCAACATCAACAACTCGATCATGATTCCATATGAATCTGCTAAGGATATCGGTGGGAATATTCAACTTCTCCAAATTTATGTTGAGGCGGAAGACGCCACACAAGTTGATGCAGTGTCTGATGATGTGCGCGAAACGCTCATTAAAAACCACGCCGGCCAAGAAGATTTTACAATTCTTGAGCGTGAAGAGGCGCTTGAAGCTACCAATGCTGTCTTCTATCAGCTAACCGTCTTTACCGCAGGAGTTGCCTTTATATCATTCATTGTTGGTGGTATTGGCATTATGAATATCATGTTTGCAACGGTCAGCGAACGCACGAGAGAAATCGGCATCAGAAAAGCAATTGGTGCAACCAACTCGCAGATCCTTGGTCAATTTGTCATGGAGTCAGCACTACTGAGTATCTTAGGTGGTTTCTTTGGCGTCTTACTCGCCTTTGTTGCCAACGCTATTATCCGTGTCACTACTGATTTACAGCCTGTTACTACCTGGCAAGTGGTTGCAATTGCAGCCGGACTATCTGTTGTCACTGGCATAGTATCTGGAATATTGCCAGCAGCAAAAGCTGCAGCAAAAGACCCAATTGCTTCCCTCCGCACTGACGCGTAGGCTATACTTTTTCTTATATGAGACTCACCCATCGTCGTTTTAATAACGTACTATCGTTTATCGTTATTGCGCTCGGACTTTACATTGCAATTGCGCCGTTTTGGCCTTCTATAGTCTTTATTTTTCAAGATAAATCACCAGAGACACGTGCACCGTACGTAGGTCAGCTAGCGGACTCTGAAGGCAGTACGACAAACAAAGACATCCCGACAGACAACAGAATTGTCATACCATCAATTCAAATAGATGAGCCTATCGTAGAAAGTAACTCTATCACTGCTATACATGACGGTGGGACGTGGCGACGACCAAATACCGCTATACCAACCGACGAAAACAATACCGTCATCGTTGGCCATAGGTGGTTTGGCAATGATATCTCAACGTTCTACCACCTTGATAAGGTAAATATCGGCGACAAATTAGCTGTCTACTGGGAGGGTGAGGAAATAGTCTATGAGGTTACTGAATCAAAAGTTGTTGATGCCACGGCAACTGAGATAGAAGCTGCCACCGCTGAAAAGCAACTTACTATTTATACATGCGACCCTATCTGGACTGCGAAGAATCGACTCGTTCTCGTTGCAAAACCTATCGAGAATATGGAGGCTGCAACACTATGAAATTTCTGAAAAAACTCTGGAATTGGCAAATAACAGAAAAGCAACGAACGATTATTTTGTTACTTCTACTTATCTTCGCAATTGGCTTCATCCTCTGGACACGCGGCCAATACAACTCAAATTTCGTTGATTCATTTTGATATAAAACTGTTCATTTTCGGTATATAATCCACAGCATGACAAAAAAATTCATCATGCTGTGTGTTGTTGTTTCGTTACTTTTCGGAATTGGATATACCTATTGGTCTTCGTTGTTCATTACTCACACGTATTATTCAGATTATTTTCCATACGAGACCTGCAATACTGAAGTTAATTTAGAGAACAATAGTCTGCAATCACCTGAAGCATGCATTCCTTATGTAGTAGAAGAATCAAATGGCTTCCCTTTTCAGTTCATAAAAACAACCTACGAAATTGAGCAAAACGAAGGTGAGCCTCTTACTTTCTATCCAACTGAAATGACCTACACACACCTCATCATTGCTAATGTTCTCCTTGCTTCCACAGCATTCTTCATTACGCTAATAGCAATAAATAAAGTACACGCACTATATACCAAGCAACAAGCTGCCTAGACTACTCATCTAGGGCTCTTTTCATCTTTTCGATGAGATCAACCGGTGTAGGATTAAGCCCATTTAACAGTGCTGTGTACATACTGACAAAATCTCCGAATGCAACACAGTACAGGAGGTGCTCAAGAACGGTGTCGCCTTTTGCCTCTATGACGTGCGGTGCTGGTCGCTGACCAGACAGTAGTCTTTCAGTTACCTCGAATCGCTTCTGCACACGCGGATGCTCGAAGCTAGAACGAAGATCAATAATGCTATACGGCTTATCAACCGGATGCGACGTCCAGCCGAGGAACTCGTTGTGTGAAAACTCAGGTATTTCATCGGTCCACGCAACGTTTTTTGCATTTTCGTTAAAGCTAATTTTCCACTTATACGCCGCAGGCGACATCATCGGTCCGCCATAGATTACTGGTGACGTACCTGCAACCTCTAGTGCTAGCTGCTTGGCAGGATTTTTATCCGTCGGGACGTCCGGTAGCCAATTCGCTATCTCCTTTTTCAAAAATTGCGATGCCTCGTGCAGCGTCTTCTCTGCACCGGTCTCTTTTACTAAACCAGCACGCTCCAAGATAGTAACGAGTGATTTTAAGCCGTTCAGAGCAGCAAATCTTGGCTGCGAAGACTTCGGCAGCAAGGTCAGTGGATAGCCCTTCTCCTTGGCAATTTCAACCAATTTACCACCGCCAGCAGATATCACAATATATGCTCCTGCCTTCTCCCCCGCCTCTAGAGCTGAGATCGTTTCTTCAGTATTGCCGGAGTAGCTGGAGATAATCATCAGTGTTTTATTGGACACATAATCCGGTGCATCATAACGGCGCCAGATTTTAAACGGCACCGTATACCCAGGCCATGTTTCGGATAGCTGCGCCCACAGCGCCGAGCCTCCCATGCCAGCAAATACAATATTGTCTACCTCATAATCTAATGCCGGTAAATCATACTCAGTTTCCAACATTTTCCACTGAGCTGCTGCAATACCAAGTGCATCCTGCGAATCTTTTTGATGAATATATTTTAAGTCATCTAGCATGTTTGTCTCTTCCCTCTTATGCACTAGAGTTTACGTGTTTTAAGGCTTCAGCAAAAGTGAATTTTTGGCTGGTTAGAATGTTTGTTCTTTCTTTAAAAGGCGTAAATGTACACATTGAAAAGAAAAACAAAAGCTATAGTTGTCAAAAAACACTTTATTGAGGTTTTAAAGCACGAAAATTCTAGTTATACTATAGCGTAAATAGGAATAACTTAGAACCAGGGGTGGGAAATGTTTGGACAACCAGATGATCAGCAACTAACGGGCAGCGCACAACAAGCGCAAAATCCTTCGATGCTCGATAATGTATCAACACAAGATTTACAAGGGCAATCACCAGTGCAACCAACTCAAACCGCGCAGCCTGTAAGCGACCCACAAGCACAGAACTTTGCTCAACAACACCCCCTGACAACCGATGATCCGTTTGTATCTCAAACACCTTCGCCTACACCACCAGCTGATCCAACTCCTGCTCCTGTCGCGGACCCAATGGTTTCTGCACAACCTGCTCCAGCACCAGACGCTCCAGCAAGCCAGCCTGCTCCAGCACCTGTTTACCAGACAGAAGAGCCTGCTACTCCTACTACAAATACATCCGACACACCAGAACCGCCTGCAGTAGACCACGACAAGCTAGCCGGCATGAAGCAAGAGGCAATGAGCCATCTTGAACCACTCGTTGACCACATAGACGGATCTCCAGAAGAAACATTTAAGACTACCATGATGATGATTCAGGCAAACGATAATCACATGTTACTCGATAAAGCTCTCGAGGCAGCAAAAGGCATATCAGATGATAAAGCTCGAGCCGAAGCACTTTTGGACATCATCAACGAGATTAACTACTTCTCGCAGGCGCAGAACTCGTAAGTATTAGCCCTCTAGCGAACTTGAAATCGGCGTGATACAGCATAACCGATAACTACTGTTGTAAGCAGAATTAGTGCGACCGTTTCGCCTGCACCGGTATTTGGGAGGTCATCTGATGTACTCAGCGAACTATCAGTAGCTGAATCACCAGCCACATCACGAGTTGTACTTGCAGCTTCGTCTGATACCACGCCACCTTCTTCGGTTTCAGAATTTGAATCACTACCTACGTCACCATCGCCAGGGTTATCCGTATCTTCAGCTTGGTTTAATACGCCCGCAACAACATCTTCACTACTTCTTGGATCGCTTGAGCCATCTGTAATAACAGTCACAGTACCATCACCCTCGGTTGAGCCTGTTGTTACCTCAGATTCTGATGAATTGTCTGTAACTGCACGATATACCCAACGTGCCGCAAAGAATAGTCCAGCTACCACGATAACTGTCACAATCAAACTCATTAGAGCCATTAGCCACGCACGACCTCGTCCTTGGCTTTTACCTTGTGTTGCATAGTAGCTTTCAAGCTCAGCGATCGTTTGATTCTCTCGTCGGCGAAAAGGATTTTTCATCGTAAATACATCTCCATTTACAAGGCCCACTCACCTCTGTTTATATAGATATTGTACTATAATAATATCAAAAAATCAACTATAACGGTGTGCTTATGAAGAAACGTAGTGATGTGACACCGTTTCACGCGACGTGTGTCCTTGCAGGTTCTTGTCACCGTGCTCTATGACTGCATGCCAGACTGGACGCTCAGATAATCCAGCTCCTTGAGGGAAGAATACTATATCTCCCTGGTGTAATGATGCGTAATCTAGTGTTTGATGGAGTGTTGGGAGTTCGACACTGCCACTCGCTAAGCCATTCATTCGTTTTGCCTTTGAAACAACTCCCTTAACAGCTGGGTGCTCTTGAATCGCTTTTTGCCTTCTTACGTATCCTTCCTGATTCTGTTGCATTGCTGTATTTGAGGCAAAGCCCGAAATAAATAAGATGGATCCTTTTTGTACTTCGATAGCACTCATGTCGTAACGAAAACCCTTCTCTCCTGGGCCATCACGAAGAAAATTATCAAGATGCACCTTTGAGTCACCACTAAATTGCCCAGTTCGAGGGAAGCTCATTAAGGAATGTTTTTGGATTCTACTGTCTGAAATTAGTGGCTGCTCTAGCAGATCAATTGGTTCTTGCCCTTCTTCTAACTGCTCTGTGGTGGCACCAGCTCTAACAACGAGTCCAGTGTTTTTGCCGGCAAGAAGCCTATCAAAACCAAGCTTGAGATCGTCCATACACAGCTCAGTTCCCTCGCCAATTTCGGCAAGACCGTGGCCAAAGCGTCTATCAGCATTGCGCTCCAGGAGCCTCTGCAAATCCTCCCTTGGTCGATCAACCATTTCACGCAACGACCTGAGAGCTTGGGTACGTTCAGAAAAATCTTCTATCTCACCAACAAATCCGGCGATATCAGCTTGGTGTTCTGGTGCTAACTCGCCATCGCGAACAAACTCCTGTGCGTAACCTATGATGAATGATGTATTTGTTTCTGGTTTAGTTGTCATGTGTCTCTTGTGATTTTTTGCTGCTGTGGCGATTAACTCTGAGGCGGCTCAGTATATTCTGCTATCCTTCTCGCTACGTCGTCAATAACATCTTGCATAGCACCAACAGCCCCAAGCCTAGCAGCTCGCTGTATCTGTTGTTCTGGAGATTCATCAATAGCAGCTGTCATATCCAGATCTGCTAGTGCTGCATCTGCTTCTTGCTGCACACCAGCAATCCACGCAGTGATTTTTTCTGTTGGTATGCTACCTGAATCATCAACATCACCAACGTCACGCTGAGGACGATATGCATACTCCACATCTCCTACATCCAGCTTTAGTTGCTCAGGGGTTTTGCCGCTTGAATTACTCATTAGATTCATTGGTATTATACATCTAGAATTAACTGATGGTGGTCAGACTTGATCTGACTACCCTACTCGAACTTCAATCTTCACTGGTTCTACGTCTTCGTATTGGAGGTCGAAGTGTTTTACAACTTCTGCTTGGTTTGGTTCATTTTTCATATTTATTTTTACCTTAACATTGACATTATAGCAAAATGCTTGTGTTTTGTCAATCTCTTCCAAAGAAAAACACCCCGTATAACAGGGGTGTCTACCTCAAGAGCTACTCTATTAGCTCTTTTTCAAGCTATCTAACGTCTTTTGAGTGTCTGCTTTGTACTCTTGAAGTGTCTCTTCATAGATACTGTCGATGAGCTTGTCCAGCTCTCCGCCTAATGCCTCTTCGAATACAATCTTTTCAGCTTCTTCATCGCTTGCACTTTTCAGTGTTTCCAGTTGCTCGTCTGACAATGATTCAACTGCTGTCATGCGTAGCTTCATCATTACTACTTGGCTGAACGCTTGGCTTACAGCTTCCTTAACGTCATTCTCAGCGCTTTCAAGACCGAGATCTTTGAGTAGTTTTTCTTTAGATAGTTCCATTTTTGTTTTCCTGTTTTTATTATTCGTTATATTCGTACTATATCACTTTAGCTTGTTGCTTGTGCTTCGGCCAACTCTTGCATTCGCTGTAGCATAAATTCAGCTACACCAGGATTCCATGCATTTTGACCTGCAGAGCTAATTCGTAAATCACCGTTCTGTACATATTCACTACCAGTAAGTAAATCATCTCCGAATTTAGCACGTGCTTCATTGAACACCTGAGTTGAGATTGAATCATTTCTACTCATACCATTTGCTTCAGCGAAGTCGTTAATCTCTTGTATAAATCCATTACCGGACTCAACATTAAATTCATTACCGACAATTGCTTGTGTTTCTGCTTGTTCACCTGCTACTTCATCCAAATTATCCCCACGACCATCGACTATTTCTGCAATTTCATCTTCTGGAGAAGCTTCTATCTCGTCTGCTGCTGGCTCTACTTCAGGAGCACTTCCTGCATCAGGGTCGACATCCACATCAACATCTATACCACGTGCCTCAGGGGTCCACGGTTCTTCACCCGTTGCAATACCGCTCTGTGATGTTTCGTTATTGAACGGATTAAGGTCTAGGCCGTCTCCATCAAAAGGATTTATATCAATATCCTTGATTTTATCCCATGCGTCACCTGCGACGTCGCCAACCACTTCAGCACCATCAGCAACCGTATCGCCGACTCCCTGTGCGAGGTTTCCAATTTGCTTAACGCCATCTTTGACTACATCCATTTTGCCGAACTCGTTAAGTCCAAGACCTAGTGCATCAACAGCAGCAAATCCGGCGCCACCAAGGGCTGCTGAACCAATTGTTCGACGTCGGTTCTTCTTAACATATTCTTTTGTCTTCTCGTGTGAAGCCCCTGCTATATCTACAGCACCAAGGGCTTCAAGAGAGTCAGCTTCACTGACTGCACGCAGAACCGCGTCTCTGTCAGTTTGGTTATGAATACCAGCTTGTGTTCCAGCTTCTGCGTTATGTCGTAAACGACCCATCGCCTGTCCACGACCGAATCGTGCAGCAAGTAATGCTGGAGCAGCGAATGAAGCTGATAGACCGAGTCCTGCGGCTGCAAAGCTAGCTCCGACAGCAGCACCTGCACCGATGCCAGCCATTAATGCGATTTTCTTTAGTCTACCGAATCTTGGTTTCTTTCCTTCTTCGTCAACCTCTGACCACTTGGTCCACAGGTTGTTGAACTTCTTCATGAATGCGTTGCTGTTCGCAAGGCTCTCTTGTTGTTGCTGCATACCATCGTATACAGCTACTGTTTCAGTTGCGGTTGTAAGGCTCGCGAACGCTAGAATATCTTCTTCAGAGGCTCCATCTCTTTCAAACATTTCCCCAGCGAGCTCGTTCGCAAAAGTTTTTGCTTTGTTATACTCAGCCAATGCATCTTCTATAGCTTTTTCACGATTCGCTTTTCTGAAGCCGAAGCTTAGACGTCGTCTCTTTGAAGACAGTTCAATATACTTGTCACGCGCGACAGCAACGCGTTCGTTTGCCGCATCCATTTCAAGCTGTAGCGTGCTTGGTTTTTCTGGGCCGTAAGGTTCATCACCAACACCACCTTCAGCATTAAGATCATTACCTTCACCCTCTGGCTCATCCCCTTCTGGTGCTTCAGGAGTAGTCACTGTTGGAGATGTTCCGTCTTTTCGGAAAGCGTCGTATTCAGCTGTGTTACGCAGGCCCTCTTCTTTAATCATTTTTAGGCGTTTTGCTTCTTTCTTCTTGTAAAGATCCTTGGCCTTTTTCTTTGCGATTAGTGGGTTCTCGCCATCAGCAATATACTTGCCTGCAAGTTTACCTATCTCTTCTGTATCTTTTTCACGAAGATCCATGATGAGCTTAGCCTGTGTTAGCTCATAACCATCTTCTAGGAGACTGTTTACATCTTCTTCGTACTTCTGAGCGACAGCTTCTCGTTCAGCTTCAGTCTTGCCGTAACGTCGGTTTGATCGAATCTCTTCAAGCTTTCCAGGTTCTGGCTTATCTGGAGATGCGACTACTTCACCTGATGCATCTGTATATGTACGAGCTCCTGAGCCATAAATTTCCATCTGAGCAGTATCATTCATTGCAGAGGTTTCTGCATTATTCATGAGTTGCTCAAGCTGTGTTGCTTTTTCGTTAGCTGCAAGTGCCGTAGCGGTTGCATCTTCCATGCCTGCAAGGCGTGATTCTGGGGTTACGTGTCGTTCCATGAGTGTATAAGTTTCCTTTACTTAGCTGATCTAGTTTTTGTATTTTTGTTTGTAATGTTATTATATTAGCAAATTATTGCTTTTTTGTCAAGGTGGTTGTGGTTATTATTGTTTCCAGCTTGCCTTTAGTCTTTCCCACTCTCGACGTGGAGTTCTCACGACAGACCCTGGACGAGACTGTTTATTACGAGTAGTTGCTTTTTTAGATTTTTCTTCAGAATCGTCATCGTCAAAGACTATTTCGACTCCTTCGGAATTGATATATTTCGCATGTAGCTCATACTCATCCGAAATTTCCATTAACTCATCTTCACTTATCTGACGTCCGACGTTGCCGTCTGCATCTGGTGTGTAAAAGCGAATTTTACCGTCATCGCCTACTTTACCTAAGACTTCAAGTGGTGTTTTCTTGCCTCTTGTGTCTACGTCAAAGAATGAGTCCATCAACGCACCGATGCCTGGCGTTCCCCAATCATCCAGCGAGTCTCCAACCGGTACATCCGTTTCTATAGGTTTTGCTGTAACCGCAGCGAGCTGACGCTCCTCGGCGAGTCGATTAACTTCTTGTTTCTGTTCTTTTCGCCATTTTCTCGCTTGCTTACCATCAAAATTTCCAAAGCGCACATAGTTTCTTCCAAGCTTACGAAGCACCTTATTTAGTCGCTTTTTATCTGCGCGATTATACGCCCCATTGCTTTTGAAGCCTTCTAGTTCTTCTTCTAACTCAGCTCTATCTCGCAAAGGATCCCATGAACGCTTTTCAGCTTTCGGCTCTACTGCAGAGTCAGCAGGAGCTTCTTCATTCTTTCTATGAGATCGCGAACCGGCTGGGTGCTCTTCACGATATTCGTTGATAATCTTATCAAAGAGCTCCTTTCGTTCTTTACGAGCCTGCTTTCTAGTCATCGTACCGTCTTTAACAAGGCCTCGGTACAGTTTCTTCATTATTATGCTCGCTCGTGCAAGATCATCAGGCGTCTCTGCGCCTTCTTCTAGTAATGCCTCGATTTCACCCTTCATCATTACTGCATCTTCTGGATACGTGTATTCAACAGACTTAAGGTTTTCTTCGTTGATCCTGTCCTCTGGGTTTTCAACTGGCTCTTTTAATTCAGCAGGTGTCGGTACTACTTCAATGCCATGTGTACCACTTTTCTTTGCTTCTCTTTTTACCTTTCGAGTCTCTTTACGATCTTTATACTTCTTCGTAACTCTTCCAAGGCCCCGTATAGCAGTCTCCTCTGGAGTTTTTTCTTCATCGTGGATTTTCTCAGCTTCAGAGGAGTCATCTTCTCGCTTTTCAGGTCCTGGTGTAGGCTCTGGACTTTCTGGCGCTTCACCCTCTGGCTCATCCCCTTCTGGTGCTTCAGGAGTAGTCACTGTTGGAGATGTTCCGTCTTTTCGGAAAGCGTCGTATTCAGCTGTGTTACGCAGGCCCTCTTCTTTAATCATTTTTAGGCG
>JAUHXF010000023.1 GCA_030427125.1 bacterium
AGTCATATGCAGAATTCGTGCATCATTTTACGGATAAAATTGGCATTAACAAAGTTGACACACTTATTGGCCATTCGAACGGCGGCGCAATAGCGATAAAAGCTATCTCAATTGCAGAGCTCGAGCCTAAAAAGCTCGTTTTGCTTGCAAGCTCAGGCATCAGAAGCACTTACAAAGGACGCAAGAAGGCCTTGCGAATCGCTGCCAAGACAGCAAAACTACCGACGAAACTCATGCCAAAAAACGTACAAGCAAAATTGAAAAAGAAGGCCTATGCAGCTGTTGGTTCAGATTTATTTGTGGCTGAACATCTCCAAAAAACGTTCAAGGAAGTTGTTGGTGAAGATTTGTTGACAAGTTCAGCAAAGATAACCTCGGATACACTACTCCTCTACGGATCTGATGATACAGCAACACTTCCAGCATATGGATCCATGTTTGCTGAGAAAATCGCGAATTCAAAGTTACATGTTATCGAGGGGGCGGGACACTTTCTTCATCAGACTCATGCTGAACAGGTAGAATCGTACATAAAGGAATTTATTTCATGAAGACATTTATTAGTCTCTACAGCTTCAAAACACCGATCTATTTCGTCTATATGTTACAGCAGGTTGAATATAATCCACGCAAATTCCTTGATTGGCTAGAGGATTTATTTAAAAGCGATAAACCGCTACAATCAGTCATGTACCGACAGCGTTTAGTCAAAACGACTAAAGCATTGATCTTGCTTGGGTTCTCTCTACTTCTGTTCGTTGCAATGCTTGCCGGGGCTTTCATGCTTGCCGATCCTGACTTATCAGTTTGGTTTTATGTGGCATATATAGTGACGGCTCTATTCGCGTTTCCATTTGTGCTAGAGCTCAGTCTTAGTGCGCTTGCGGGTATCGCTTGGGTGTTGATTGTTCGACCTACGCAACGCCGACAAATCCATAAAGCTGCAAAGATTTTCAGTGAGCACAAGGCAATGAAGGTTGCAGTTATCGGAAGCTACGGTAAAACAACCATGAAAGAGCTCCTCGCGACAATATTGTCGGGGGGAAAGAGTGTGGTGGCCACTCCAGGAAATAAGAACACTGCACTTTCACAGGCTAGATTCGCACAAACACTTCAAGGAACTGAGGACGTTATCATAGTTGAGTTTGGTGAAGGTGCTCCGGGAGACGTTGCTGGCATGACAAAAACTGTACAGCCAGATTATGCGGTCGTTACTGGCTTGGCACCGAATCATCTAGATCATTATCCATCGCTTAAAGCGCTAGCTGAAGACTTGCTCAGTGTACAGAAAAGCAAGAAGACACAGACCTATGTAACCACTGAGTCTGAGATGCTGCAGAAATATACGCCTAGTAATGTAAAACAATTCTCGAGTAAAGAAGTTATGGGTTGGAAGATCACCAATGTGCTCGTTTCGGTCACCGAAACGTCATTTACTATGAGAAAGGGTAAAGAAACACTTGCTATTACAACTGGTCTGCTTGGTAGGCATCAAGTAGCACCAGTTGCGTTTGGTGCAGCGCTCGCGCATGAACTGGGATTGAGTAGAAAACAGATTGAAGCCGGATGCGCAAAGGTGAAGCCGTTTGAGCATCGTATGCAGCCTCGAAATCTACAAGGAGCTTGGATCATCGATGATACGTATAACGGCAATATTGAGGGGCTGGTAGCTGGACTGAAGCTTCTTGGAGAGCTAGATTTCAAACGAAAAATGTATGTGACGCCTGGATTGGTTGATCAGGGTGAAGAAAATGAGCGTGTCCATACAAAGTTAGGCGAAATGATTGCAGCAATCAGTCCAGATATCGTCGTACTTATGGAAAACTCAGCACGGCCAATTATTGAAAAAGCCATGAAAAAGAAAAAGTTCGCAGGTGAGCTGCGCATTGAGAAAAAGCCACTTGAGTTTTATCTGAACATTGAGCATCAATTAGCTGCCGGCGATTTTGTACTAATGCAGAATGATTGGACAGATAACTATAATTAGTGTATAATAATTTTTCATGAGTCAATCTCTTGGTAGTGACTGCATTACCCCTGAATTTCGATCTAATTTTCCAATGACTGCTGAATTAGCTGACAGATTTCCTGGCGAGCTTTTCGGGCAAGACCAAAGTGCAGTAATCGATATTACTCCACGTTTGGAAGTGTTTAGCCAAGTGGGAGTTGTCATTGCGCGCGATGTATTACATCCTACTTTCTCCCAGGCTATGATAGACGAAGCCGAAGGAAGTTTTTCAGACAGAGGTTGCGATGGCAGGAATGCGATGCTCAGAGCAGCGTACTCAAATATCAACGACCCCGATTCAGCTAGGTCTACGTTTGCAAGAGCATATAGCGAGGTTTTTCCTCATGAACCTACAGAAATGAAGCTTGTTAGGGTGCTTTCGAATCGCTTCATTCCTCGGCTCAATGACAACATGGTCCCGCATGTAGATGATCTTACAGTCGCACCGTCGATATTGACGGCAGACGGAGGGTACATGGCCATTGATGACACTACAGAAGTAGATGCCGCTGCATTCGAAAAGCGACATGAAGATGGATTGTTGCGGGTTATTCGGTTTGGATTGTCAGATATTGTTATCAGTGATGGCACGCGCGTCCATAGGGGATATTGTGAAGGTGCACAGAGGACATCAACACTCGTATCAAAGATTTCCTTAACATTTAATAGCTTGTAATTGCATACCGTAATTGTCATACTTTTTGTTGTAATTAGGAGCCATACATGAAAACAGTTGCAGTTATTTTTGGAAGTCGGTCAGCCGAGCATGATATATCGATAATTACCGCAATCTCAGCAATTATAAAACCGCTTGAAGCGACGAAACAGTACAAGGTAGAACCGGTTTATATCTCTAAGACTGGCGAATGGTTCTGGGATGACCGGCTGAAGGAGATAGCCCTTTATCAAACAGGTGAGATTCAGCAATTCATGAAGAAAGCACCGAAAGTACAACTACAACTTGATGGTGGATTAACCTTGGTAAAATCAAGTCAATTTGCTGGACGAAAACAATACAAAAAAATAGACGTCGTATTCCCAGCCACGCATGGTACCTACGGCGAAGACGGCGCATTGATGGGGCTGCTTGAAATGGCGAACGTGCCATATGTCGGTTGTGATGTGCCATCAAGCGCTATTGCCATGGACAAAGTATTGTCGCGTGATGTTGCGACGGTGAACGATATTCCTGTACCAAAGTACGAATATCTCTATGCAGACACTTTTGCACAAAAAGGCCCTACTATCGTAAAAGAGTTATCTAAGTCTTTGAAATTTCCGTTATTTGTAAAGCCGGCATCGTTGGGTTCAAGTATCGGAATAAGTAAAGTGGAATCGGAGCGCGAATTAACTAACGCTATCGAGGTCGCAACACATTATGATAATAAAGTGATTATTGAAGAAGCAGTGCAGAACCTCGTTGAGGTGACGGTTCCAATAATAGGTAATAGGAACACGCCTTTGAAATACGCGCTTGTCGAAGAGCCGCTCTCTCCAGAAGATGGTGTATTTGATTTTGATACGAAGTACATGAATCAGGGTAAGGGCGAGGGAAAGAAGATGGGTGGTTCGAAAGTCGACGGTGTATCTTCTGGTTCACAGGGCTACAGCCGTCTGCCTGCTGACATTCCGAAGTCGCTATACGATGAATCTCTCGATGTAGCGGGTCGCATCTATCGCTCAGTCGGCTGCGAGGGGATTGCACGTATTGATTTGCTTATCGATAAGAAGGCTAAAAAAGTTTTTTTCAATGAGATTAACCCGCTACCAGGAAGTCTCTACAGTCATAACTGGCGTGCATCTGGTGTATCGAACGTCGAGCTTGTTACAGAGTTGGTGGATCTAGCCGAAACACGCTGGTCAGAGAAACAGAAGCTCAACACGACATTCTCGACAAACTTTTTAAAACAGTTTTAGCTCTTGTGCTTATAAGAGAAAGATCGTGTATTATACAGCTTTTGGGTTAACCAAGGATTAAGAAGTGTATGACAGGTTTACAGACATCTATATTTGAAAGGTCCGACGAATGAAAGTTGGAAGGAAATTGCAGGGAGTATCCACCTGATGTATTTTTCCCTTCGGACGGTGTTGGAGTTGAAAAGGCAAGGCGAATTTGTTTGACATGTCCTGTGGCGACTATATGCCTAAACTACGCTTTAGATGAAAAAATTGAGCATGGTGTATGGGGAGGTGCGTCAGAGAGGGGAAGACGAAAAATGCTAAAGCAGAGACGACAAGAAAGTTAACTTGATTTGTTAATGCTAAGCATGTTTATATTATTATAATTAAGAGGGTATACGTATGACAGATCAAGTTATTATTGACGATACACAAGTGAGTTTGCACGAAAGAGAGCCGTCGCCATTCGAGACAATGGTTCATATCATCCAGTCTGCAGAAGCTGGTGATATGCCTTCTGTCACAAACGAACAGTTGGATGCTTTTGACTCAGCTCTTACTGGCTTACAGGCTATGTCGGAGAGAATTAGAGCTTACAATGATAGTGTTACGGGTATGAGATCTGCGCTAGAACAAGAAATAGATGAAATGGGGGCAGCAGAAGCTGAGCAGTTAGCGGGTATGCATGAAGCTTTATCTGTTGATGTATCTTTAGGTGGATTATCAGGTTTGCTTGCAGGCCCTAGCGATGAAGGGTCTGAAGTAGGTCTAGAAGGTGTAGATTCTTCAGAGTTGGACGAAAACCAAAATGACGCTGCAGACTCCGATCCGGGTAGCGGAGAGAATGATGATGTCACGCTTGATGAGCTAGGGACCTCGTTATTAAAGTACTTTGCAAAAGCAGGTCCTGTAAGGACTGCAAGCCTCAAGGATAATGAGTTAGTTCCGGAATTAGAAGGAGTTTCTTCATCAAAATGGGACGATTTCAAAAAAGATTTTGAAGCTATTAGAGAAGAAATCGTGAATCACCTTAAAGCAAAAGGTGTTAATGTCGAATGGGACATTGAGGGTGAACGCAATGGCCGAACATACGAACTCGTTGGGCTTGATGAAGAAGCAAGAGCTTTTTTAGCAAGTTAGCCGATATTCACAAGCGTGAGGACCGGGCGAGTGATCAAGAATTATTGATTGCGAACGAAAAAGAAAAAGACGCAGAATTACCAGAACCAGAACCAGAACCAGAACCAGAACCAGAACCAGAACCAGAACCAGAACCAGAACCAGAACCAGAACCAGAACCAGAACCAGAACCAGAACAGTGTAGGTTCTTTAATTCAAAAGGTGATACGCATCTTAAACAATCAATCGCATACATTAATGATTTGGTGAAACTCGAGCCGCGGAAGTATGCATGGTTAAAGAGTCAAGAAATTCACGATATGACGAGAGTTGTTCTATTTCTCCTTAGGCGAAATGCAAACAGGCCATATACAGTCGATAAAATAACAGAACATGTAGAAGGCTTGGTTGGTGTGCAGGAAGAAGATATTCAACTCATGGTTATTGAAGCAGTGTCACAAATAGTCCGAGTAACGAAGTACCCATATCGTGGAGAAGATCATCCTCTCGACGCATATGTATGTATTAGTAACACTACAGGTGAGATAACTTGGAGAACAAAACCTACTTTACGAAGCAGCTATCAAGAATAGTTTAGATTGAAATGTGCTTGTGTTTATCAACAAGATTTCCTTCATACTACTAGTATGAGTGAGATTCTTGTTGAGCACCCTTTTATCGAACCGAACGGCACCCAGAAAACGGCGGCAGTCGACTCTGATTGGCACACTATGGTCGACGGTAGCTTGACGAGTATTAATCAGGCAAGCTCCATTGTGCTAGCAACTGTCATGACTCGTGAAGGTAGGTTGATAGCAGACCATGACCTAAGACCACTCGTTGATGGATTCATATCTACGATGAGGCTTGAGAGACCCGGCATAGAACTTGCGCTTCCTTATGGACTGAGAGAGGATGCACCAATAACAGCAATGAATTCCAGGCTGCAAAGCGGGGCAAACAATTTGAGCGTTTCTGTCTCAAGTCCCCTTAGAAGAAATGTTTTGCGTCTCGCGTTAGGCTCTGGCGAAAGCAACTTTACAATATTCTTACAAAATATGGCACATTATGCAGAGCCCGAAGAGAAAGTAACACGTGAGTTAAGACGTCGTAGAGATATATCAAAAGACCAAAAAGATACTTTACTGGAATTTGTTCTAAACAAAACAGGTAAAAGCTCATAACAGTATCTCTGTTATACTGTAGCTCAAGATGAAGAAGTATAATCCGAAAGACATAGAGCCCAAATGGCAAAAATATTGGGATGAGAACGGTACGTATGTGGCTAATCTGGATTCTGATAAGGAAAAGTACTACGGCTTCGCCATGTTTAATTACCCAAGCGGTGCGGGCATACATCTTGGTCATGCCAAAAATTTTACTATTCCCGATATATTGATGCGCTTTAAGCGCCAGCAAGGATATGAAAGTTATTCACCAGTTGGGTTCGACAGTTTCGGTCTACCAGCCGAGAACTACGCGATTAAAACCGGCCAATCGCCACGTGTGACGACTGATGAAGCACTCGAGAGTTATCGTAATCAGTATCGACAGATGGGTTGGTCAATGGATTGGACCAAAGAAATCGACACATCTAAAGCAGATTATTACAAGTGGACGCAGTGGTGTTTCTTGCAGTTATACAACGACGGACTAGCCTATCAAAAAGAATCTCTGCAATGGTGGTGTGACATTGATAAAAGTGTCTTGTCAGACGAGCAGGTTATTGCCGGTAAATGCTGGCGACATGATGGAGATGATGATCCGCTCGTTTCTAAAAAGTCCTTGAGACAGTGGTTCTTCAAAATTACTGATTATGCAGATGAGATTCTAGAAGCAACCGATGCATTGAATTGGACGCCATGGGTCAAGACAGCTCAGAAAAACTGGATAGGACGCTCGGAAGGTACTGTAGCGACATTTAAATTAGACGGGTTAGGTGCTGATAACGAGCATCTTGATGTATTTACGACTGCTATTGAAACGATTTATGGCGTGACTTTTATGGTTTTGGCTCCAGAGCACCCGCTTGTTGCGCAGTATGGACAGCATGCTGATAACGCGCAGGATGTTGATGAATACGTGTTGCACGCAATGCGCAAGAGTGACATAGATCGCGAAAAGGAAAAGGTTAAGACCGGAGTGCCAATCGAGGGATTATTCGCAATAAACCCAGTGAATGGTGAGAAAATTCCCGTCTGGATTGCTGATTACGTGCTCATGGGGTACGGGAGTGGCGCCATTATGGCCGTACCGGGTCAAGATGAGCGAGACTATGAGTTTGCCCAGAAGTATGACCTACCAATTGTCTATACGACAGACAAAAATGAGTTCGTGAGCTATGGTCCCGAAATCAAGCCCGACCGAACAAAGTTTGCAATGGCAAATTCTGGCGAATTCAATGGTCAGAATCTCGAAGAAGCACGTCAAAATATCGTTGCAAAACTAGAAAAAGACGGCACAGGTGAAGCTAAGGTCACTTATAAGGTTCGCGATTGGCTCATCAGTCGTCAGCGATACTGGGGAGCACCTATACCTATCGTGCATTGTGATGCGTGTGGGGTGGTGCCAGTACCAGAAGACAAGTTACCAGTCGAGTTGCCGGAGATTGAGAATTATCAACCACCTGGAGATGGTCGGAGCCCGCTTGCAAACGCACCTGAATGGGTGCAGACTAGCTGTCCAAAGTGTGGTGGTGAAGCACAGCGCGAAACCGACACTATGGATGGTTATGTGTGCTCAAGTTGGTATCAGATGCGATATTTATCTCCGCATGACGATACACAGGCCTGGGATCCAAAACGCGCAGAGCAATGGATGCCGGTGAAGTTCTATAACGGAGGCGACCATGCTACAGCCCACTTGTTGTACGCACGCTTTTTTACACGGTTCTTCAACAAAAAAGGCCTAGTCCCAGATCCTGAACCATTCCAGCAAATGTACTTCCACGCCAAAATTCTTGCCGAGGATGGCACGTTCTTCAGTAAGTCTAAAGGTAACGGTATCGATCCGCTTGAAATAATTGAGAGTGGTTATGGTGCGGATGCACTTCGTACGTACATTTCGTTTATGGCACCACCCGACGTTGAGTCTCCGTGGAATAGCGATGGTCTTCCGAGCTGTTACCGATTCATAAACCGGGCGTGGACATTGGTGCAAGAATTCAACGAAACAGATGGTTCTGTTGAAGAAGGTCAAGATAAAGAAATATTACAGGCAACTCATAAGGCAATTGAAAAAGTCACGACTGATATTGAGGCGATCAAGTACAATACAGCAATAGCTGCGATGATGACCCTTGTAAATGACCTGCATAAGATAAAAGAAGATGACACATATGCATCGCCGGCATGGCAATTTGCGCTTGAGTCGCTAGTGCAGCTTATGGCGCCGTTCGCACCTCATGCTGCCGAAGAACTTTGGCGAGACTTGGGACATGGTGACTCTATCCATATCAGCCATTGGCCAGAGCTGGATGAACAGTATTTAGTTCAGGACACGATGACGCTCGCAGTGCAGGTAAATGGCAAAGTACGCGCAGAAATTGAAGTTGCTGCCGATGCTGAGGAAGAAGCAATAAAACAGGAAGCGCTATCTCAAGAAAACGTACAAGCTCATCTCGATGGAAAAGAACCGAAAAAAGTCATATACGTACAAAACCGGTTAGTAAGCGTTGTCGTTTAATCTGTTGATTGTGAAGATGGAGCGACGTCTACTCCTGTTAACTCGTGAATTTTTCTGATTTCTATGTCTCGAGTTGATGTGTCGTCAGGAATTTCAGCATTTGAATAAAATCGAAAACATCTTGTTGAAGCAACAATAACGTCTTCTGGAGTTATTTCTTCAGTTTTTGCCAACTGATTTGCATTGTAATC
>JAUHXF010000007.1 GCA_030427125.1 bacterium
CCAATGTTCATGGTGAGCCAGAGTGGTTGGCTCCAGTCAATGTTTGGGAGAGCAGTCACATCACCAAGATAGACAGAATAGTAGCCATCACGAATGGATACTTGGTTACCACCAGTTCTGGTTTCTACCCAGACACAGTCATCAGTGCCACCACCAACACAGGCACCTTGGCTAGATGCCCCAGCTGCAGCAGAGTCATACAGCTTGAACTCGATGTTGTAGTCACCATCAGGGACTAAGGAGCCTGTGTTGGTGAGGATCCTACCCTGGAAGTTAAGGGTGTTGGTTTGGGCGGTGGCTGTATCAAATTGTAAAACACCAATAACCGCACTGAGTGGGACGAACACAAAAGCAATTGCGATCACTGCTCCTATGTACCTCAGTGCGGATACGGATGTTTTACTCTGTTGGACTTTTTTTGCTATAAAAAAAGCACAAACCTTGGCTTTAACCAAAGCTTGTGCATCGCTTATAACTTCTAACGCTTTGCGGGCGTCCCTTCCCGATTGGAGCATTTTGTTTTTACCTATTTTTGTTTCACTTCTTTTTTTGGTTGTTTTTATTTGAAGTGATTTTTGATGTTTTACGAACGCAGTCCGTGACTTGAAAATACCGTAAGCAAGTTACGAAAGCAAGGTTTTTGTACACTTTTTTTGTTCAATATGGTTGATTCTGTGGATTAATGTTGTTAATTATTACAACATTATGAGCAACCCTACTTCTTGCTCAACAGCACTACCGCGTATTTGAGGTATGAGCAAAAATATACCGCATTTCGTCATCAAATCTTGCATGATCATCATGATCATTGAGGAATCGTTCGTATCCGCCCCAATCATATAATCTGTATATTCTATCTGGTACTACCCAGTCTGATTTCCAGTCCCCGATGTAGTACTGCAGACTTGAATAAGGATATGAATAGTAGTCCTTTGGATTCTTGTGGATGTACCTCGTTATATGCAGCAGATATGGATCACTGGTGATTCGAGAGGCTTTATATACTCCCTGGAACAGCGGACCTACTCTTCCGTACTTCTTATTAAAGTATTGCGTATACGTTCCGATGACTTTTCGCATAAGCTCTGGAATAGAATCGATATCGTTGTTCAGATAAAAGAACAGGTGATAGTGATTGGGCATCAGGCAGTATGACAAAAGCTCCACCCTACCTGCATAAGATTCATACTCTTTACCGCGACTATTTTTTTCTTTATCTCGCGTGAGGTGTCGTTTCAACAAGCCAAGGAACATATGATAATCTTGTTCATCCTGAAAAATGATACGCTTATCTACACCACGGTTATAGATGTGGTAGTATGCATCCTCCTCATATTGCTTCACGATATTCCTACTCGGCATACCCCAACCCTACCACAACCACGTACCACACCGCAACCCTTCATGCAGAGGTCGGACCTCTGCATAAGTGTACTCAAACTCTTCTGACTTATGTATGTTATGCAAAGGTCCGACCTCTGCATAGGGGTTGCTAGATTTAGGTGTCTGTGTGGTGCGTATAAAGAGGCTTTGGTTTTGCACTAGAGCCCTAGCCTGTAGATACTTGTTGGTTATTGGATGACGATGTAGTCGAACGAGTAGTCTGTGTTCTCTTCTGGCGCATCAACAAAGTTGATGGTAAATCCTGTCGCGGTTGTTTCAACAAAGTATCGTACTGACGCGCTGGCTGCGTCTTTCGCTGTAACTGCGATACGCGGCTCAACATCATATGCTTCGTCGAATGTTACCTCGATTTGTTCCCCATCGCTAACTGTTGTGCCTGTCTGTACTTCAACGAACCCTGCTGTATCGTTACCTTCCACAATGTAGTATGAACCAGTTCCGGCTGATGCGCCTAGAACTGCAGTAGCAGTAGCACCTGCTGTGATAAATTTACCGTTAACCTTTAAGTCTTGCACTTCAGTTACACCAGTTACTGTTAGCGATGCAACTGTTGCAGTTTCTGTTACAGTAAGTTTTTCTGTAGTAGTTTGATTAGTTACAACAAGATTCTTTTTTGTCAGATTGTTAGTTGATGACTCAAGCACGTCAAGTCTTGATTCATTATTCTGTACAATCACGTCTAGTTGCTTTATTCCATTAATTGAGAGTGCACTCATTTCAGTGTATTTCACGCCTTTTAGAGTGCCACCCGGCTTATCATATTCTGCCAGCAATGGAGACACAGCTTCTACTTCTTCGGCGATAAAACCAAGACTGTGCCCTTCTCCTACAGTATTCCAGTCATATTCACGAGGTCTCAATTGACGAATCTCTTCTAGACCCAACGTAAGATCTTGTTTATTGTCCTTGTACTTGGCAAGTGATGTACAAGCGCCTATTTGATAATTGCCAAGCCCGTCGATTCCGCTCCTACATACGTTCGCGCTTGTTCCATAAGCAGACGGAGTACCTAATACGCTCGAAGCAGATATGTAAGTACCAAAAAAGCCAGCGCTTGTAATTGTTGCGTTTTGAGGGCGTAAGTACAAATTAGAGTTAGAACTTCCATTACCTGTGTCAATATACCCATTTGTTCCATTATGGTGTACCCGAGTGAAGTTCGTACCGCTACCTGAGGCCCGGACATATACATCACCACCATTAGCATCCACATCGTTAAAGTCAAAGTTTGCACCGTTGCTTATTTCGGAGTTTCCTACAGCATTGGCTGCAATCTCCGCAGCTGCTACACCATTTGTTGCGATCTCGCTTGTTCCAACACTATTCGCTGCTAAGTCGCTCGCTGTAAGTGAATTATTTGATACCTCAGACGTGCCAACACTACCTGCTGCAAGACTTCCAGCAGTAAGGCTGTTGTCAGCTATTTGGGCATCACCGATACAGTTGCCTGTTATACCGACTGTTGTAGTTCCTACACTTATACATGTGCCCGCACCTACCGTGAGAGTAACCCCTCCAGATGCACCACCACCTGTAAGTCCGTTACCTGCTGTTACTGCTGTGATGTCACCACCACTGTTTGTGTCTATATCAGCCTGACAGGTGCCGCCCGTGATGATACCACCGGCTATGATTATGCTCTCGATATACGCATTACCACCACAGCTTACGGTCACACCATTTGATGAACCAACGCGGAATCCAGTACTAGAGCTGATGATACCCGTCACATCTAGTGGGAAGGCTGGTGTTGTGTTTGCGATACCTACGTTACCTCCGGTACTGATGACAAGGTTACTTGCTCCAGATATGCCGAGACGTAGATTACCTTGGTCTGCACCTGCCGCTTCTATAACACCGAGGCTATAGTCACGATCTGAGCCACACTCTGCAGCATTACAGAATATGTGTAGACTTGCTGGCCCAAGGTAGAGATCTTGCCAACGAGCTGCAGAGCTACCAAGATCATATGTATCATCTGCACTCGGCAATACGTTTGAGTCTACTTCGCCATTAAACGTGATTGTGTCTGTATCGAGGTTACCCAATTCTACGTTTCCGTCAACAAGCAAGTCGTTAGTAAAGCGTCCAGTACCTTCAACGTCTAGCTTATAACTCGGGGTGTTGTCGCCGATTCCAACGTCACCACTTCCATCAACAGTCAATACAGAAGTACCACTATTCTGGACATCAAACACTTGTGTATCAGCGCCTTGGATATTTACGATGAAGTCTGAGTCTGTTGTCGTGTTCGTGAGGTTGAACAATATATCACGATTGTTTGTTGTGTCTAATTGGTTGCCATTGTCGTACGCTGTCTGAAGCGTAACCGCACCTGCACCTGAACCACCACAGTTACCCCAGGTAGGGGCGCCCGTACCGTTTGATAGTAAACACTGCCCAGAAGTACCAGCTCCACTATTTGCAAATGCCGCACCTGTAGAGTAGTAAATTCCTCCAGCTGCACCTGCAGCAGTTAGACCAGTACCGCCGTTGGTAGTTGACAGATTTCCTGTATAGCTCAATGAGTTGAGAGCGAGCGTCCCTGATGAAAGCGTGCCGCTGTTATCTCCGTCAAATATGTAGGCCTCAACAGTTGCTTCATCGGCACCGACTGCAGAAGGGACGACCCATGTAAAGCCACCCGTTGCATTGTCATATGTTAGGAGGAAGTCATCAGTCGGTGCATTTGTCGCTTCGAGATCTACTTCTTGAATAGTCCCGTTAGCTATCTCACCACTATCAATTGTGGTACCAAACTCATTATTAAGTGTTACTGAACCTCCAGCACCAAGTGTAATTGAACCACCACCAGTTAACCCTGTGCCTGCTGTTACCGTTAGTGTTGTATTTCCTTGCACAGCAGTACCTGCGATAGATCCATAATCTACTTCTATGTCGTTTGCATTAACAGATATACCTGTTCCTGCTCCAACTGACACATCATATATGCCAACTGTGCCGCCACCAATTAATCCTGAGCCTGCAGTCACACCAGTAGTAGCATATGTTGCAATATTACCGGTTGTGAGTACAGTACCACCGTTCGTAAATGTGAATGTCTGATCTCCGGTGAGAACACCTGCATCGATTGTAGCGAAGTCAGTACCACCTCCAGACTCTCTGACTCGTAGTTCACTATCTTGGTTGTTCAATTCTATATCAAACGCCCCTGTCTGACTCCAGCTTGAGGTAAGGGCTCCTAAGTTGAATGTCGCTGAGCTTCCAAGTGCTGTTACACCTCCACCAGACAGACCGTTGCCGGCAGTTAGAGTGAGTGATGAGTTAGCTAGTGCTCCATTCGCCACTGTACCTGCACCGAGTGCAGCACCATCGACGTTACCTGAAGAACTAATAGTAAGGTTGTTGGCTATTTGTCCGTCGTTTAGGTCACCTGTGTAGCTGAGTGAGTTAAGAGCAAGAGTGCCTGAGCTGAGGGTACCGGTGTTGTCTGCGTCGAAGATATAGCTTTCGACAGTAGCTTCATCGAGGGTGGTACCAAGGGTAGCTGGATCTACCCAGGTAAAGCCACCAGTAGCTAAGTCATAGCTCAGGATATAGTTGTCTGTTGGTGCATTAGTTGCTTCGAGGTCTATCTCTTGGATAGTTCCATTCACTATCTCACCACTATCTACGTTAGTGCCTAAGGTAGAGGCAATAGTGATTGTCCCTGCTCCGTTCGTGACGGTGATGCCAGTGCCTTGGGTGAGGGTTGCTGCGGTTGGGGCACCTGAGCCATCACCAATGAGGAGTTGACCGTTGCTTAATGTACCAGTTGAAGTAATAGCTCCTGTACCGTTACCGAATAGGACACCAGCTGCAAGGGTGGTGGCGCCGGTGCCGCCTGAGCTGACTGGCAGTGTGCCTGTAAAGCTAATTTGACCTGAGGCATTAAGGGCGATGTTACCTGTTGCAGATACTGCGACAGTACCTGATGCATCAGGAAGGGTGATCGTCCTATCTGCAGTAGCGTTAGCTGCGGTGAGGAGTGTTTCGTTTGTATTAGCTGAGCTACCTTCAAAGAGAAGACCTGTGGTACCAAAAATAACTTGGTTGGCGGAGAGAGCTGGGTTAGAGGCAAGGGTTTGTGATTGATCTAGGGAAATCGTAGGTGTAGAGCCTTCACCGCTACCACCAGTGACAGTGAGACCACCAAGACTTGCTGCTGAGATAGATTGGACGTAGTTGCCTGATGTATTCGTACCAAGAGTGGCATTTATTGCAGTATTACCTGCTGCAGTGAGACGACCATCTGCATCAACTGTGAAGGTTGCGACAGTTGAAGCTGAGCCATAGCTACCAGAGCCAACAGTCGTACTTGCAAGCTCTGAAGCTCCGACCGCATTAGCAGCTATCTCTGCAGAGTCGACACCGTTTGTGGCTATTTCTGATGTACCAACAGCCCCCGCCGCTATCTCATCAGAATCAACAGAATCTGTTGCTAGAGAAGCGGCTGTCAGTGAGTTGTCCTGTATCTCTGAGTCATCTAGGGTGTTCTGTGCTAGTTCTGTTTCAAGGATTTCTCCTGCATCAAAGGTGACGGTAGCTCCAGTGAAGTCGGCAGTGTCTACATCAAGGAGATCAATACCACCAGAGTCAACACGGAAGAGAGTTGAGCCATTGTTTTGGAAGGCTATTTCTGAGGTTGAGCTTGCTGCTATGTTGACGATGAAGTCTGAGTCAGTAGTGGTGTTGGCAAGGGTGAAGCCAATGTTACGGTTGTTGGTTGTGGTGATGATGTTGCCTTGGCCATATGCTACTTGAAGGGTAACAGCACCTGCACCTGAGCCACCACAGTTACCCCAGGTTGGTGCACCTGCACCGTTACTGAGGAGACATTGACCTGCAGTACCTGCACCTGAGTTAGCAAAGGCTGTACCTGTTGAGTAGTAGACACCTCCGGCTGCACCTGCTGCAGTGAGGCCTGTACCACCTTCAGCTACTGTTAGGTTTCCTGTGTAGCTGAGAGAGTTAAGCGCAAGGGTGCCTGAGCTGAGTGTGCCTGAGTTATCTCCATCAAAGATGAAGGCTTCTACTTCAGCTTCTGAGAGAGTCGTACCAACGGTACCGCCATCAATGTAGGTGAAGCCACCGGTGGCATTGTCATAGCTGACAAGATAGTTATCTGTACCAGCACCTGCAACGTTAGTAGATTCTAGGTCTATAGCTTCAAGAGTGCCGTTGGTTATTTCTGAGCCTTCGATGCTTGTACCAAGCGTAGATGCAATCGTGATGCTACCTGCTCCATTGGTGACGGTGACACCTGAGCCTTGGGTAAGCGTCGCTACAGTTGGTGCACCTGTACCGTCACCAATGAGGAGCTGACCATTTGTTAAGACACCTGAGTTTTGAATAGCGCCAGTACCGTTACCAAGCAATACTCCTCCACTTGTGAGAGTAGCTGCGCCAGTACCACCACGGTTAACAGGCAATGTGCCTGAAGTCACTGCTGATGCGTCAATTGCAATTGGCGCGTTGCCAGCAGTAGTGAGCCGTCCGTCTGCGTCTACTGTAAATGTCGCTACACTTGATGCTGAGCCATAGCTACTTGCAGTGACTGCAGTAGAAGCAAGTTGGGTTGCACCAATGCTACCTGAAGAGATACTTAGGTTAATATCACTGCCTGTTGGTGAGACACCGATCTGAGAGTTGCCAACAATATTAAGACCACCAGTGAGAGAGTTAAGTGATGTGACCCCGCCTGCACCTGCAATAGATGCTTGAGATACCCAGGTGAAGCCACCTAATGCATCGTCATAGGTTGCTACATATGCATCTTCAGAAGCACCAGGTGCAACAGTGTTGTCTAAGTCTGCAGCAAGAATAGTGTCGTTCGTTATCTCACCTGTCTCAATGGTGCTTCCAAGATCACTATTGAGGGTGAGTGTACCACCGGCACCAAGAGTTAATAATCCACCACCAGATAAGCCAGTACCACCATTGATGGTGATAGTGGTGTTACCTTCGACGGCAGAGTTTGCAACGACACCATATATTACATCTATATCATTTGCATTAGCTGTGAGTCCATTGCCTGCTCCAACGTCTAGAGTAAGAATTCCGTTTGTTCCACCGCCCGATAAACCAAACCCTGCAGTTACACCTGTTGTCGCGTATGTATCTACATTACCCGTCGTTAATACTGATCCTCCGGACCCAAAGGTATACGTCTGATCAGAAGCCAATCCACTGACATTAAATTCACCGTAATATGTGCCCGTGTCGTTAAGTATTGCTAGTTGACTGTCTACGTTGTCTAGAACTATATCAAAGGCTGCTGTTTGGCTCCAGTTCGCAGTGAGATCACCTAATGCAAGGGTTGGAGTTGAACCAACTCCTGCTGTGCCACCCTGCAACCCATTACCAGTTGTAATGCTTTCTACGTAATTGCCTGTTGTTTCTGTACCAAGTGCTATGCTTGCACCAAGAAGTGACACATTCGCAGATAATGCACCGTCGTCTACGGTGCTTGAAGAGCCTATTGTTAGAGTATCGTTAACATTTACATCATCCAATGTGCCTGTATAACTAAGACTATCTAATGCAAGTGTACCTGAGCTTAAGGTACCAACGTTATCTCCATCAAAGATGAAGGCTTCTACTTCTGCCTCTGAGAGCGTGACACCAACTGCAGATGGATTAACCCATTCAAAGCCACCTGTTGCAGAGTCAAATGTCAAAATATAGTCATCAGTTCCAGCTGCAGTCACCTCTAAGTCGACACCTTCGATAGTGCCATTAGTAATCTCAGAGCCTTCGATGGTAGTGCCAAGTGAGGAGTTGAGTGTGACAGAACCACCAAGTGACGGTGTGCCGCCTCCTGTAAGACCTGTTCCTGCGGTAACTGTAATACTACTATTTGTAAGCTCGGCGTTTTCAATTGTTTGACCAAGCACACTCACTTCACCGTCGGCATTTGGAAATGTGTATAGTCTGTCTGCTGTAATATCCGCAACATCTAATTCACCATAGAATACACCCGAAGCCTCTCTGATTCGCAGCTCAGAGCCAGCGTTGTCCAAAACAATATCAAAACTAGCAGACTGCACCCAGTCGGCGGTGAAGTCGCCGAGGTCTAGTGTGCGTGAACCTCCTAGGGTTATTGCGCCACCACCAGTTAAACCATTCCCGGTGTTAACACCTAGAGAGTCATTGACTAAGTCTGTAACACCGGATGAATTTATAGTTACTTCACCGGTTAGTGTTGTAAATGTTGGAACACCCAAAGCGTCTGCAAGAAGTACTTGGCCTGCTGTGCCAATTGCTGTCTGGATTGCGTTTGTACCGTCACCGTAAACGACTCCGTTCACAGCTATTGAAGTAACACCCGTACCACCGTTACTCACTGCAAGCGTACCTGTTATCTCACTTGTCAGATCGATGCTACTCCCGAGCAGTGATACATTTGCTGAGAGTGCACCATCGGCTACTGAGCCTGCCGCTGAGATAGTAAGGTTATCGTCAACTTCTAAATCCTGAATACTGTTTCCAAGCAACGATACATTGGCACTTAAGGCGCCATCTGCGACAGAACCTCCAGCAGATATTGTGAGATCATCTGCTGCTTCAGCGTCTGATATGACACCATCATCGGCGATAGTGTCAGGAGTTGCGTCATACGTACCAGTTGTTTCTGTACCAAGAGTGATAAGTCCGTCGTCTAGTGCATCAAGATCAGCTTCGCTGAATGTTGTTGTTCCTACAATTAAGTTACCTGTGACGGTTAGGTCACCGCCAATTGTTGCATTGTTTGTTACGTTCAACGCTGTACCAGCTCCTGTTAGTGAAAGTAATCCTGTGATAGTTGGAGCCGAGTCGAGATTTACAGTGACCGTATCGGTTGCTCCCACTACTGTATTAATGTTAGTACCACCTGCGATATCTATTGTGTCTGTATCATCTATTGTTTGAGTTGTGCCACTGTCTGCAGTCAGGCTAAGGTTAGTAAAACCACCACCGCCAACAACACAGCTACCCCAAGTAGGAACACCACTAGATACTAATAGACACTGACTCTCGCTACCTATGCCTAGGCTTGATAGAGTATTCGCTGCAGATGCAAATACTAAATCACCGGTCGTGTAGCTTGTTAGGCCCGTACCGCCGTTAGAAACAGCAAGTGTACCAGTTATTTCACTTGTTAAATCTATTGAGCTACCTAATAGTGAGACATTGGCAGACAAAGCTCCATCAGCCACTGAGCCTGCAGCAGAGATAGTTATCGCATCGGATACCTCCAGGTCTTCAATTGTTGCACCAAGTAAGGATACATTCGATGATAACGCCCCATCAGCAACAGAGCCACCAGCTGAGATCGTGAGATCATCGGCTGCTTCTGCGTCAGATATGACACCGTCATCGGCGATGGTGTCAGGTGTTGAGTCATAAGTGCCTGTTGTTTCCACTCCTAGTGTAATAGTTCCGTCGTCTGCAATCGTATCAGGAGTAGTATCACCACCACCACCCGACACAACAGAGCCTTGTGAAACCCATGTAAAACCACCTGTTGCATCATCATACGTGAGAACATAACCGTCTTCAGTAGCTCCAGGTGCTACGGTGTTATCAAAGTCGACAGCTAGGATTGTGTCATTATCTATCTGTGTTGTTGTGACAGAATTTAGAACTGCAAGAGTCCCTAATCCTAGATTGGTTCGAGCTGCAGCAGCTGTCGTTGCGCCAGTACCACCATTAGATACAGATAGTGTACCTACTATTTCACTGGTTAGATCTATTGAGCTTCCAAGCAATGACACGTTCGTGGACAATGCCCCATCAGCGATAGAACCGCCGGCTGAGATGGTGAGGTTGTCGTCAACTTCTGCGTCCTGGATACTATCACCAAGCGTTGTTTCCAGTTGACCAGCAACAACCTGGAGTCCAGCGCCGGTGAAATCTGTAATAGTATCTAGACCTCTTGTGATGCTTGCTATCGTGAGTCCATTAAATACAGGTGAAGAAGTTGCAGCAAGATCTTGAGGCGTGGAAAGAGTTATCGTCGAACCAACCGATGCTACGTTTATTTGGTTAGAGGTACCCTGAACCAATAGAGCTCCTGTCAAACCATTTACAGAAGCTACACTTCCGGCTGCACCTGGTGCTGCCTGCGTCGATATAGCTGTAATTCGCCCATCAGCATCAACCGTGACAACAGGGAAATTATTTGTATCTCCAAATGTTCCAGAGGTGACACCAGTATCAACCAGCTCACTAGTGTCTACTGTGTTGCTATTCAATGATAGTGCACCTGAGGCGCTTAGCGATGCATCACCGCTTAATGACCTAAATTGTGGTTGACCACTCGCATTAGCAACAACTAATTGGCCAGACGTGGCGCTATTAGTCGTTCCGATCGCCCCGCTTCCATTCCCTATTAATAATGTATTGTTCGCAAAACTAGAGACACCGGTTCCACCTTCACTCACTTCTAGTGAGTTAGACAAATTTAAGCCTGTAAATGTAGGTGTTGCCGTAACTGCAAGATCTTGAGGCAGCTCAATCTGTTCGGGAAAATCAGGTATATTTGGAAAGTCAGGAATTGTCGGTATGTCATCCAAGGTCGCAAAGCCACAATCCTCACCCACATAACATAACTGTCGACCAACTTCCTTCTCTAGAAGAGAAGAGTACCCCTCTCCGGTGAAGATACGCACTTCTTGCGTTAGCTGATCATAGTATATCTGTCCAAGCACCGACTCTGTAGGCTGCAACGCCGGAGAAAGCACAAGAGCGCCATTCGCGATCACTTTATTATTAAAGACAACTTCTGTCGCCTGGTTCTCAGAAATAACATCGAATGGAATCTCAGGTAACTTAGTAGTATCAACTTGGTTCGTAGGCTGTTGACGTGATACTGAATTTTCTTCTAAGTCTTCCCCGTTAGAAAAAAGTACAGCTATCCCAACCAAAAGCAACAGCAATATAACAATGACCGGTACTAAAACAGTCATTAATGCATTGCGCTTCAGTTTTGACTCTCCTTTAGTCAACGGGTTTGTGGCTGCAAAAGAGCTATCCATACCTGAGTTAGTCGCATCAGTAGCGTCGATAGCAGTACCGTTGCCTGCTAGTGGTGCTTCTTTCAGCTCTGGCAGTTCTTCACCTGGTTCCATGACTATAGTGCCAATACAGCGTAAGCTACCGCTGTCCCCGTTATGATAATTACGACTGATAGAATGGCAACTCGAACCATGCCCTTATGTATTGAGGCACTTGCCATTGGATTCCTTCCAATCGATATGAAACTTCCTTTTACAGAAGATGTGATAAACATTGCTGCTACGATAAGGCTAACGCTGAACAAGATAGAGCCGATAACAGCACGAGTGATTGATACATCCTTACCAACCACGGACGAGAGAACTCCTTGTACCGCATTACTTTCAGATGCACTAGCGAGTGGACTTTCTTTATCGAAAAGCCGAACTTTGATCACTCCGACACTAACGTCTTTACGACCATTTTCAGTATCAATACCTCCGTACTCTTCAGCTTTAACACTATCTAGACCCTCCTGAGCAACTCCTAACAATTTTTGCTTTTCATCATCAATAGCCTTCATGCCGACACCTTCTAACCATGAAGCACCAATGAAGTCTCCTCTGACGATGTCTCCGTTTGCATCGCTAACCAGAACTTCTACCTCACCTGAAAGTGCGACTGAAACGTTTGATGATTGTTTTTTAAAACTTATTGAGCTCTGAGAGTCATCTGCAACTACACCGAGCAAGTACTCACTGTTGTTCAAATCGGTAAGCTCAATATCTCCTGGCTCGCCTTTCTTAATACTAACTACAGACCCCTTAGGATATGAGCTTTCTCCGTTGAAATCCTCTGTTATGGTACTTGCAGATACAGCTATAGAGTTACTAATAAAAAGCGCTAAAACCACAAAGAGGCCAAAAGCTTTGTATAAGCCTTGGCCCTTATTAGTCAAAGGGTCGGTATGTCGACCCACGCGAGTCTTGGGTCTTTGCATTTTTGATTTTTTGTTTTTGTTTTGGTCAGTCTTTTTATTTTTTTGACCTACCTAAATTGTACACATCTGTTGTTCGTTACTTAAGTGAAATTGTTATAAGTTTTCCACAGTTTATCAATTATACAAAGAGCATTCGTACAACTATATCGTTGAATTTTACTCAACGATATATGCCGTTCATATCTGTAATTCTTCGACTAAAGTAATGATTTGATCATCGTCTACAAGATTATTAGACCGAATAAAGAATAGGAATACGCCCTCTTGATACACAGCAGTAACAACACGCTGCTTCTGATTAGAGCCAATAAATAGCGGCCCTTTTTCAGTCTGAACCTCTCTGTTGATATCAAAAGACTGGGCTACAGATAGTAAAAAGTTCTCACGACTTGCATCTGCGGCACTTATCTCTTGTTGAGATATAATCACATCTGTTCCGGAGTCCAAGGTTACGCCAAAACTTGCCACCTTTCTTTCGGCGTCATACGCTACTTTTGTAGATTCGTATTCACCACCTATAGTTGCGGTGGCAAATTCAGGCTCTACAGCCTCGATCTCAGTAGCCGTCCCTTGCACTGATGGTGTACCATCTTGCTTATCCCTTGCGAACATTCCACCTATTAAAAGCAGAAACAATAAAATTGCTGCTATAGAGCCTACACTCAACACAGTTTTTCTACGAAGCCTTAGAATAGAAGTGTTCTTTGATCGCAGAGAATCAACTGTTTTTTTGGTTTGACCAACTACTTTCCTATATAGCTTCTTCAGTTCAACTACAAAATCATTTTCTTCTTGATCAGAGTCTGTACTCTTTTTACCGTACTTCTTTAACTTTTCATCGCTCGAAAAGAATTCAGCAAGCTTTGAGTCCACCGACTGGTCCGGTGTTTTTGCTTTTCGTAATCTGTTACGTAAATCGTTATTCATCCGCGCCCTTTATGACATTGTACTACGGGAGCGGGCAGTTTGGTTGACTGCCAGCTGGATTAGCTCCACTTACACGACACGGCGTGTCTAGAGGCTGTTCTACGCCCTGAATGAACGTCTTGCCGTGCCTTAAACGCTTATTTGGGTCTGCAGTAAAGAATAACGTAAAGTCATCAATTGTAGGCCCTCTTGTGACATCATCTGGATAGCCAAAAGTCTGTGATGCATCAATAGACATAGTTACGTAGAAGTAGCGTGCAAAATTGGTAGGCACACCCGACTCATCAATAGGGGTATATTCTTCAACCCGGCCCAATGTAACATCTCCAAAGTCCGTATCTTGACCCCATGATCTTTCTGGCCCTCCCACCCAATCCGAGCTGGAACTTTCAAAATCATCTATGTTGAATGCATAGTTATTGTTAGTTGGTGCGTTAATACCCACTCGTATCTCGTTAAATTCGTCCGCTGTTGCAGAGTCTAGATCTATAGTCACTTCGTTATCCGGTGTAGTGCCCTGGAAATTACTATCACGATAAATACGAACTGTCATCTGATCATTAACAAGACCAACTTCTACTCTGTGCCATGTATCAATGGTTAGCGCGGGAAACGTCTGGTCTGTAGTAAACTTATCACGCACTTCTATGTCTCCATTAGCTGCCATATACAAAGCTCCTATTGTCTCATATGATGGACTCGTACTTGCCGCTTGATAAAACCGCACTGAAGAAAATAGAGTCGCATAGCTTTGAGGCCTTATATAGAACTTGTCATACCGAACAACTGAGTCATCCGTCGTATCATAACAACCAGCATAGGAAGCTCCGCCATTAGCAACAAACTCTGCGGATGTAGATGCACTAACACTATGAGTCGTATCAAATTGTGCTGTTGCCGAAGAAGACCCGTTAACTGCATAGCAAGTATCGAAATCTGTGGTATCTGCAGGGGTCAATGAAGCACCATCGGTACCGGTGAATGTTTCATTTAAAAATACATTAGAGGCGTCCGCACTAGAACGATATCCGAACTGCCACCGAGCACCGATATTATTGTCGAGTCCATTAAGCAGCCAAGAATTAGGAAATACATTAGTATCTGCATCAACGTAATAAGAGTACCGAGCAACCTGTGGCTGAGAACGAAGCGTACCGTAATAGTGTTGGTTAGACGTTAGCTCTGTACCACAACCACCCCCAGTGATATATACCTTACCTTCGTTGTAGGCAACACCTGCAGAGTAACGATCACCCGTATATTCTACGTTTGTCTGATACCACTCGCCAATTCCTGTCGGATTATTGCCAGATGCTATAGTTGTATTCGCGCTGATTGGGGCAACATAACTATTATTTGTACAGGTGCTGACAGCCGACCTACCACCAAACAGATACAAAAATCCATTAGAAGCGAATCCGTCGGCATCGCTGACATATTGCGGCAAACTTGTTGTAAACGTCCAGTTACCTACCGAACCATCATCAATCAGATAGCGAGAGCCGGCTGTGACCGTTTTACTTGCGTCAACGGTGAGTGACGTTGCGCTATTGAATGCTGTAATTGTCGCAGTCGATCCGTCAGCATACTGCAGCTCTTCGCCAACCATACTAGAGGTAAATGCTGTTCCTGACCCCGTTACTGTGTTCCCAGATTGTCCTATTGTACCTGTCTTATAGCCTATTGAAGCAAACTGTACATCAGATAGATAATTTGTACCATCGTTCCCACCCAGCAAGTAGATATTGTTTGCATACGTGATTACTGCGCCACCACTTCGTGCAACGTCTGGTTGGATGGCATTTGTAGCCCACGCAGACGTAATATTACCGCCATTACTTAGTTTTGGTGACACATATACAGTGTTAGTCTCTGATCCGCTGTCGTTCAACCCTGCGACCACATATATTCGGTCATTCCAGACAGCTGCACCGTGACGCGTTCTATCAGCAGGAAGACCATTCGAGGCAGTTGACCAAGAATTGATATCTACCACGCCAGCATTTCCAGCCATATTACCGAAGTCGACTGACTGCAGCCAACCAGCATTATCTTGACCGCTATAGTCTCTGGAGATACTCACGGTTGTGTCGTTCGTGTAGTAGTTTGAGTAACCAGCTACACGAGTATACGCAGTACCAGTACCTGTAGACGAATAGTAGAACAACGGAATCCTGTATCCTTCAGAGCTTGTAATATTGCCGACTGTCGCAACAGATTCTGGCTCGATAGAAGAGTCAACGGACTCCGTAAATGAGGTTGAGCTACTTTCTGTATGGAAACGATAATCAACAGCGACATTACTGCTCTCCATTACATACACCGTATCGTCTCTCACATCCGCACTGTCGTTATATCTAGAACCTAACGAAATCTCCGAAACAGTTCCTGTTGGATCGGCGACACCATCACCAAGTGTCAATACTTTACCAAATGCTCCATCACCAAGCCCGTTCTGCTCTGACGTTCCTGGCGACTTCCAAACCCAAGTATTTACACCAGTCACAGATGTTATGCTCTCCTGGTGGTATTCTCCTGTAGCGTCGACACCAGCCCCACCTTCACTCCAATTATCTACATTAACTTCTTGTACACTCCAGCTTGACCCCCAATCAACAACATATATCGTTATATCAGCTGCAGCAGCAGTACCCTGAGTATCATTTCGTTCGACACGAATTTGGTTCGTACTATTTTTTCGTACTCTCACACCTGCCGTTGCGTTAAAATTATTCTGACCAGTATCTGAAGTGACTAATCCTCCACCCAAATAACCACCAAACGGTACGGTGTTTGTACCATGAGCTGCCCCAAGCGTGAAATCTTCGCTCAAATCACTGGCTGGAAGCGTCCCATCGATTACTTCTGCCAGCTGAAAACCATCCGTTGAGCATGAACTAATACACTCTACTACAGTTACCGATCCGTTCCAGTTATCGTCTGAACTACCTCGTTCTAATCGTATTTCGTCTGACGACGTTGTTGCAGTTAAATTGCCAAACGGATCACCGTCTACCCTTATTTGAGAACTATCCGGTCCGCTCGTACCCCCAGTATCATCTCCACCAGCTACCATGACAAAATAATCAGACTCTAGATCATTATTAAGTGTAAGCGTGTAGTTTGCACCGCTAAACTCGGTTGAGTTAAGTTTATACGTTGTACTGCGAACAACATCATTTGTAGCAACACCACCAGTTGGAGTCGCATAGTATACTTCCGATTTTTCGTCACCACCAGTGTCTTCTCCACCTACGTAGTACAACGAACCCCCTACAGCTTCAAGCTGGCCATAGGCCCTACCTGCAGGAAGTGAAGCAGAAGTATCCGACCAAGATCCTATTGTACCGTTTGGATTTATAGGCGCGTACTGAACATTGCTCGTTACACTGCCACTGTTCTCTCCACCTGCAACATAAATATACCCATCTAAAATTGCTGCGCTGGAACCAATCCGACTATTCAGTGTTGCAAAATTCCCAGTTGATTCTGTGTAGTTTGCCTGTGCACCCGAGTCGTTGTTGTAAAGCTGAAACGTCTGAACCGATGGTTCAAATGAAGAGCAGTTGCTTGGGCTTGCGCCGCTGTCGCAACCCCCTATCACATAGGCAAAAGAGTTAGAAACCACCATACTCAATCCCCATCGCTGATTGATCGTCACATTTGAGGTCACAAAGGATTCGAGGCTACCATCACTGACATTAATTTTTGCCCACTCAATAAAAGGAATAATTGTCCCTCCGCCACTGGCATCGTATCCACCAACGGCATAGATGTGCCCATTATAGCCAAACGCCCACCCCCGGCGACGCCCAATTGATAGTTTGCTTGGAGACTCAATCCAATCAGAACCTGATACGGCAACTACGTCATTATTATCGTCAAATCTGGCATACAATACGTCATCTTTATCATTCTCAGCTTGACTAAACCCACCAATCAAATAAATATAGTTTGCATATACAGTACCGGAGTGAATCCCCAGCCCGTCAGAGCCACCGCTGCCTGGTGTTGAATCGATTTGTAGCTGACCTGCTGTAGTGCAATCGTTAGCGTTCGCCTCTTCAATATCACCGTTGGTCTCAATATTACATTTATACACTTCTGTTTCGTAATCGCCATTAGCACAGCCTGCACCACTACCACCGTCTCCACAACCTCCGAAGACGTATAGATTTCCTGGGTAGGTTCCTGCTTCATTCGGATTAGCTCGAGCGTAAGCATAGGTATAGAAAATATCTTCAGTTATACCAGCGTTTCCGAGGTCTTGCGTTGACCAATTGCCTGAAAGTTCACCTGTAGTTGGGTTTACAGAGTTATGGTAGAGTTCGCCCGTCGTATTTCCCGAAGAGTCTATACCGCCAATTATATAAATTCTATTATTGAACGAGGTGACCCCAGCTGCAGCGACACCGTTGGCACCATTAATAGTATTAGTACTATTAACACACCAAGCTCCATAGCTCGTGCCGCTACAACTGCTGGGCGCAGCCAAAGAACCGTCTGAGGCTATAGAAACATGTGCAGTGTTACTGGATATGTTGTCGTTCGTCGGAGAGTTTCCATTGTCGTTACAGTCGTACTCAGCACACCCGCCGATTACGTACAAAAATCCGTTTAGTACAACAGACATATTTAGCATATGGCCCAGCTCACCAGCATCATCACCAACAGTCGGTAAGTCGCAGTTTGTCGGTGAACCGCCCGTACAATCACCGGAGCCACTAGGTTCAGTAATGTTGACGGTCGAGACCTCTCCAGGAGGGTTAATGACTCCAAATGCTGTTTCAGGAGAAGTCACACTACAATCACCTGAAGCATTGAGTGTTATACAACCACCCAATCTGTACACATTGCCTTCCCATGAATGTAAGCCGTACCCTAATCTCTGGTTTGTGGTTGCGCTGTCTGTACTCCAAGTCCCTAGACTGCCATCTGCGAAAATACTAGCAATTTGTATTTCATCCCCAATAGCCTGACAATTGCCACTACTCACAGACGTACAGCCACCCATAATGTATAAGTACGCTCCATAAATAGTCGTAAAGCTTCCACCTTCGGATCGCCGTGCCCCACTAAAACTAGAAGTCGTTTCCCACGAGCTACTAAACGTTCCGTCTGCGGCTAATTTCACGTACTCTACGGTGTTAAGTAGCGCTCCCGTTGCATTTGAATCACCACCGACAACATACAAATAACCGTTGTAGACTTCAGCGCTATGCATGAAACGAGAGGTGCTTAAGGCTGCGGTCCCAGAAGTAGTCCATCCACTCAAAGTGCCTGTGGGGTTGAAATTCGTATAGGCGACTGTAGTTACACCGCCTGGCGACCCTGCGGTTGCGCCACCCATGAAATATAATCTGTTGTTATAAGCTACAGCTGCTCCGTACTTTGTCGCTGTTGTTAAAGGAGATCCTACGTCTTCATACCAATAAACCCAGTTACTCTTATCTGGGTCAGACGGGTGCCATAAACTTGGCTCTCCATTTGCACCAAGCTTCGCAATGTATACAGTTGCTTCTATGTTACCCAGATCGTCTTCACCTCCGATAGCGTACAAAAAACCATTGTATGCTACGAGGCTAAACCCGCGACGATCTTCAGGCAGATCATATGCGCTATCTGTACACCAGTCGGTACATGCACCGTCTCCAGGATTTGGGCTGGTTAGCGCTCCACTATTATCGTCTATATTTGCCCAATACAGCTCTGCTTTAGTCTCGTTATTAAGAATTGGAGTGATGATGATTTTTCCATCCGATCCATCGGTTCCGCTGCTAGAAGTGGCACCACCCGTGCCTCCGTCACCAGCACCGCTCCGATTTGAATCACCACTGTTACCAGGGTCTGTACCTGATCCAGGTGCAGAGCTCGTAGCACTCGCTGATCCTTCGTAGTAGCTCACCCCAGAGCCACCTCCACCTCCACCAGCTTGCCCAGAGTCTGACCCACTACCACCGCCACCGCCGTAATAACCAGAACCGCCACCACCGCCGCCTGCGAATCCTGCTCCGTCAGCCTGGTCACCGTTTCCGCCATCGCCGCCGCCGTTAGACCCTCCGTTATTTTTCGAACCATCAGTTCGACCGCCATCTTGTGATGCTCCATCAGCTCCTTCACCGCCAAATTCAGAGCCGCCATCTTCGCCATCATTCTCATCACCGTTTCCACCTGAACCACCAGACCCCGTTGTCGCCCCCGAACCACCTGGCGCATTCGTAGAACCTTCTGAGCCATCCTCTCCAGAGGTAGCGTCACCTCCAGGCGCACCATCACCTCCGGCACCGTTGCTCGCTGTTCCTCCAGAGTTATCTCCACCACCGCCGCCGCCACCGCCAGCAGCGACAACAAGAGGAGTACCCGATCGATTGACTTCAGAATGACCGCCACCACCGCCGCCATCACCGCTTGCGTCTCCTTGAGTACCGGTACTAAAATCTCCTCGCCCACCGCCTCCGCCGACAACAACATTGAGACTCTCAAAAGCAGACACATTCACAACAGCTGTAGCGTAGGCACCGCCGCCACCATCACCACCGGATCCATTGCTACCATTCGTACCACCACCACCGCCACCACCACCGCCGCCCCACATCTCGATTAGTATTTGAGTGATGCCTGCTGGTACGCTATACGTATCAGGTGTGGTTGAAGTGTACTCTGTAGATGAGGCGACACCAGCACTACCGACACCGCCGAGATAATACACATACCCACCTGCAATCGCACTTCCTCCATCAGTAAGTCCAGAACTGAATGACATAGTGTTTGTCCAATCCTCAAAACGAGCACCAGTTGTCGATCCCTTCTGAATTAGTTCATTATCTACATCAAAATCTATATTAGTTTCGTTGTTACCTCTCATGAATTTTCTAGCTGTTTCGACATATACACTCGGGTCGATAGACAAAGGATAGCTTGCTTGTCGTAAATTAGTCGCGACAGTAGTTAGCGTATTACCCTCTAGGGTGAAGAATGTGTCGACATTTGAATCTTTTCTGTTCGTCTCAACAACATATGGGGCTGGAATTCTGAACAATAAATTTGTTTTTTCGCCATTCTGGCGTGCACTCTCAAGTAGCTTAGCATCTGAATCACTTCCCGTGCTTACATTACCGAGAAGCACTTCTTCAACACCGTAAAAGCCGACAGATCCATCAGCCTCTAAACGTGCATCAACCCCAGAAGGAATCTCTAGTTCGTATGAAAAGCGAACAGATGAGCCTTGATATGAATTAAGAACTATATCTTCCTTATAGCCAATGCCACCTAGACTAATAACTTTAACTGCGTCTCTACCGGGAATCGGATATACAACTCTATTTTGATCTCGCTGACCATTCCCAACAGCAAAATTAGGCGTGACTTTAATGGCAGTGCCGCTTGATGGATCAATGATAGAGCGCGCTTCAGCACCATTCAGTGGGAACGAAGCGCTAAATTTTGGTGATCCCTTGGTGCCAAAAATTCCGCCACCTGCTTGATAGCCTTTGTTGTAGACAAATTCTTGTTTTTCGCTGTCAAATTCAAGATAATTTCCAAAAGAAGGAATCGGCTCAACTAATAGTTTATTTACCTCTGGCGTTATTCGATCTAGCGCACCTGCTGTATTTAAGAAAAGGAATGATTCACTAAGCAGCGAAAAGCTGAATAATGCAACAAGTGACAAATAACCGAGCCGTTTATGGGTTGGGTGCGAATGCCACTTCTTTGCAGTCCGAAAACGCAACATTCTACCTCGAGACCCAAACACCTTATCAAATACCGAAGTTAGCCATGGAAGTGTAATACTACTGTGGTAAAACCTCAGAATAAGACTTTTTAGTTTCATGCGCGCCCTTAATTGTTTGTCTTATGTCAATCCGTACTAACAGTTTAGCATAAGGGGCATAAAATCAATACTTTTTTGATCTACTTTGAACACTTTTTTTACACATGCATTTTCTCTGTTTATCGACCTGTTGTCACGAAGGATAGGGTTGATACATACGCGTTCGCATTACTTTGAGCCTTAAGGTTTATCTTGAAGATAATGAAGTCACCTGCAGCTGCGGCATTCAGACCACAACCTGTTGATTCATTTCCGTTTATTCCGTAACTATACCAAGTGTCTGCAGAACCACCTCCACCTGTAATGACATCTGTTTCACCTGTTCCACACTGTGACACATCAGAACCTGTTGATCTAAACATCTCATACGTTACAGATGCATTTGAGGTGTTATCCACTCGGCCCACGAGCTGGACAGTATCATCACTGCTAAATCCGTTGAACGTCTCAGGTAACTGATAGGTTACGTAAATGCTGTACGTTTGTTCAGTAGCTTGTGGAGATGTCCAGTTGTAGAAGTTCTTAGCTTCTCCAGAGCCACAGAACGTTGAATTTACAGATAGATCGACGTCGTTAGAACAGAAGTCGGCCGTCATCGTACCTACACCTGATCCATTCAATACAGCACCTGCATACTCTGGGTTTAGGTTCACGACGTTATCAGGTGCGGCACCACACGCGCCCCATCCATCAGCTTCATAACACTGAATACGTCCGGTAATCGTATCGTAGTACATTGAACCGAGATACGCTTCGTTATTGTCAGCAATCGGGTTGCCTGCGGATCTATCAAGTGTGAACAGTGTTACTGGACCACCTAGATTACCCCCGCCTACTTGCACATTGTTTGAGTTATTTGTGTTCAGTGTAATCGATAACGCGTCAATAAATATTGATCGAGCCGTAGAATCAGTTTGATATATGACGAGGTCTGGGTTTGTTATAGTTGTTCCTGTTGTAGTAAATAAACATGTAACTTTTGTCCACACTCCAGCGGTCAGAGACTGAGTGTTGTAATCTGTACATGCAGCAGTACCGCTTGGAGTGCTTGTGCCACCTGTTGGCAAGAACCCGACCGCAAGACTACCGCTCATAGTAGTATCTGTCCGAGCATAGAAGCTGACAAGATACTGTGTGTTAGTAGCAGGGTCAATTGCAAGGTTGTTACGGATGCCTTGATTAGCGTTGGCAGATGTTGCCACTTCCGCTGATGCGCTAGTATCATAAATGATACTTGTTTCCTCTGTTACTACAGATGAACCTGCGCCACCATCAAAGTTTGTCCAGTTGGTTCCAAATGCTCCAGAGTTATCTACGCTACCGTCAGCGGCATATGTTGCTGACGCATTGATATTTACACTGAGATTGTCTATGTAGAATGTTCTAGCTGTGCCATCACTTTGACGAATAAATATCGCGTTACTTGCTGTTATTCCACTTGAAGGAGCAGTGAATGTACAGGTGATGCGTGACCACTGACCACTTGTTACCGTTCGTCCTGTGTCGCAAGCTGTAGTGGAAGTGTTAGTGCCATCCCTTGAGTAGTCAACATCGAGGGTTGTAAAGTTCGTAAGACCTCGCACAGTAAATGAAACGGTATACTCCAAGTTCGGCGTAAGCGCTGTGGCTAGATCATTTGCAGCACCATCGTCAGTGCCTGCAGTTACTACCTGGACAGAGGCCTGTCCCGTCGCCACATTATTGCCAGTGGTTGTAAAGCGAGATACAGTACCGCCCGTTGGAGGCGCAGACCAAGTACTAGATGGGAAGACCCCTGCAGATGCACCAGCGGTTTCGGCACCACCGTTAGAAGCGAATTCCGTAGCATTATTGTTCACACTGAATAGGTTTGAACCAATAGACGTTTGTATTTCAAGGAGTCCACCTGTAATAGGCGTTGTTGCATTATTTCTTACGGTCAAACCATCTGCAGCGCCACCTGGAGCATTCAAGATAAGCTCAGCCCCACCCGCAGATGTTGCAGTATTGTTGTAGGCTGCCTGAAGGTCGGTTGAGCTAGATGCACCCGCAGCCGTCCAGTCAGAGCCATTCCAAACCATTGTTGCAGAGGTATTTGGCTTGAGTGTCACTTCTTGTAACGAGCCACCACTGTTAGCTGCTAATGTCATATCAAATGATCCTGTGTTGGTTACGTATACAAGCCGTCCTGCTGTTGCACTCGTAGGATCTTGCAATGTAGCCGTGTAGCCTGCAGCATCAGAGCTGATTAGGATAGTACCGAAGCCGTCAATGTTTGACTGAGTTATGTTGCCACTGCCAGTAAATGCTTGAACTGTCGCTGCATCAAATACTGTGCTCTTTACCGTGATAAGTTCGTTGGTGGTGTCGACGTTTAGCAGTGTTCTGTTCGTGCCCGCAGCAGCAGTTACAACCTGGAACGCAGACGTAGAATCAGATGCATTTTGGAACAGACCTGGACCATTAACAGTTAGACCATTGTTTACTGTCGTAGTGCCGGTTGCCGCACCCAGACTGATAGAAGTTGCCGCACCGAATGCATTGACTGTCGTTGCATTCGTATCTACTAAGTTGAATGTTCCTGCTGTAGTCGTAAGATCGCCTCCATCGACTGCTAGATCAACAACGTCTGCATTACTTGAGACCGACAGTGTACCCGATATGCTCGTGTTACCTCCACTTGGAGTAATCGTGAAGTCACCTGCTCCATCAGTGTAAAGATTTGTGTACCACGTTGCATTATAAGTAATGCGTAGTTGATCTGTAAGACTTGCTCCCGCGACTTCGAGTAAAGCGTTAGGGGTAGCTGTGCCTATCCCCACACGCTCGTTCGTTGTGTCCACATTGAATACCGGAAGACCACCATCTGCATCTAGCACCTGGAAGCCTGTGGTTGAATCTGTCTCGTTCTGTACTGTTATTGCTCCGCCATCTGCGATAGTAAGAGCATCCACACCGCCGACTTCAAACACTAGTGAGTTTGCGTCATTTGTACCTAGTGTAGCTGTCCCGCCGAAGTCGTTACCGCCGTTACGGAAGAAGCCCGTTGCAGATGTTGTATCTACACTCAGAACACCACCAGTATTTATTAACCCGCCGCCAGTGAAGTCGGTGAATGCATCAGAGTTGAAGGTGAACGTATCACCAGCTTCAACAGTAAGGCCACCGTTGAGGGTCGTGAGGCCGGCAACCTGCAATGCGCCAGTTATACCGACGTCACCAACAGAACCTGCATCAGTTATAGTAAGCAAACTATCGAATGTAGACCCGTTGTATCCATTAAAAGTATATGTTCCACCATCTCCTACAGCAAACACCGCGTCAGTATCAGTTACAGAATAATCGATATCATATCCTCCGCCTGATGCGTAGGCCACCTCCCAGGTATTAGCGTATCCAGTTATTGGAGCGGCGTATACAGCGGCTAGGTTGTCATAATCACCTCCGTTAACGCTCGTAGGCTGCACAAGTAAGCCAACAACCTGGTCCTGGTCAGCGTCATCACCCAAAGTAAAGTTAATTATCTGGGCAGCACCAGTGTTTGTTATAGTGCCTGCATTCTGAGTTAACGTATTATTAAATACACTTGGACCAGCTACCGTCAATGTGCCACTTCCTAAGAAGTTGTAGCTAGGGTTAGTTGTAGCGTTACCGAAGCTTATATTCTCTAAAGAATTAGTTGTATTGATGTTGATGTAGTTGTTGGTTCCTTCTTGAATGTCTAGAGCATTAGTAATGTTGTCGGTGAGATTAGGGTTCAAGCTCGCACAGTTATTTAATCCCTGCAAACAGAATGTATCGTTTGAGGAAATGGTAGGCACAGAAACCGTATAATCTCCAGCAAGAGCCTGAACGTCTACTGACAAAGTGTTCGATGACCCATCAGATATTCTTAGTAGGCCTGATGTGCCTCCATTTCCTACGAGCAGATTGCCTGAGCTAACAATAACATTCCCGGAGGCCTCAATAGCTAAGCGCTCTGTGTCACTGGTTTCAAAAGATAAGCCGTAGGCATCATCAGTACCTAACACAGCAGTAGCTCCAAATGTATTACCGCCATTTTGGAAGAAGCCTGATGCAGATGTTGTATCTACAGAGAGGACACCGCCTGTGTTAACTAGGCCACCACCGGTAAAGTCTGTAAACGCATCTGAGTTAAAGGTGAATGTATCACCTGCTTCGATAGTGAGACCGCCGTTGAGGGTCGTGAGGCCGGCAACTTGAAGCGTGCCTGAGTTACCTATATTCACTGCATTTGCGCTCGCATCGACGTACAAGGTGCCGCTATCAAACGTAACGTCGCCTAGGCTTGCACTGTTTAGATCGATAGCAAACGCCTCCTGGAAGCTGATTGGGTTACCCGCTGTACCTGCTGCTGCAGCGTAGAACCTGTAGAAATCAGCACCTTCGTCTTGCCATTGCTGAACTGCAGACCCATCCGCCAGATACACATCGTTTGCCCCGTTGTAGTATGCGTTCCACTTCAATGCTCTATTTGAGGCGACAGAAATGTCTGTAGCTACTTCGAATCCAGCGACAGGTGCGCTTGTACCGATTCCAACGCGTTCGTTAGTGGTATCGACTGTGAATATTGCTGTTCCACCATCTGCATCAAGTATCTGGAACCCAGCTGTCGAATCTGTTGTGTTCTGCAGAACAACAGCACCGCCATCGGCAATAGTGAACACTGCTGTGGCAGCATCTTGGACCTCAAGGATATTTCCAGTACCAGTGTGGTTGTTAATCGTGAGGGTGTTTGCTGCCGTACCAGGACCTGTTAATAGAGTAGAGCCACTCTGCACAGTGAATGAATTACCACTCAATACGGATGTATTGCCTGATGTGTACACGTTTCCGCCATCGATAGTTGTAGTGCTTGAGTTATTACCAATGTTGATCGCCGTTGCAACTGTTGCTCCGATGTTGATTGTCGGCTGAGCTAGTGTGATAGACGTCTCGTCTACAGTCAGTACAGCGGTGCCGCTATCCTGGATCTGGAAACTACCCGTACCAGCAACGTCAACAATGAAGCTCGTTGCTTCCGAAACTTCAAAGTCGATATCCCCTTCGGCATCCGTTGCAAGAAGAGTGTTGCCCCCCTCATAAGCGCCCTGTAGCGAGATAGTTGCAGACGTTAAATATGTACTTGTGTCACAGCCTAGGTTACCAGACGCATCGGAGTTGATTGCCGTACAGCTGGTGAAGTTATTGGCAAATTGTATAGAGCCAGCATTCACCGTGAGAGTATCGCCAGAAGCATCACCGATAGTCGTGTTGCCGTTTACCTCTAAGTTTTGGTTCAATTCTAAGTTACCAGCAAAGTAGTTATCCAGAACAGAAGAGTTGTAGATTGAGTAGTTTCCAGTTGGTATTGTGCCGGTACCGATCAAGAGGTTCGTCGAGTTATCTCCTTCGGCAGTATTAACCACTAGACTTGCAGCATTATCAATGGTGCCGGACCCATCATTGTACACACCGACGACAAGTCCTCTTGCATTAGTGATGTCTCCACTACTACCACCCTGAGTAGCAACGATAATTTCACTTCCTGTTGCAGATGAAAGTGTACCTGACGATGCATTTAAGACCTTTGTGACATACCCACTTAGAGTGTCAGTGTCAGAAGATCCGTTCACAACAACACCAAGATCAGTTCCTATCAGTTCAGCAGATGAAGATGCTGCAGGGTTAAGCGTTAGCCATGTACTATTGCCTGCATAGATATTCGCAGCTGTATCAGTAATCGTCTGGTTGTTTTGTACATAAATCTCGTCACATAAACCAAAAGGTATAACACCACAACCATTAAACCCTGAACCTATTGTTAGTCTACCGTCAATCACAGTATCAGAGTTAATCAATACATCTGCCGTGCCAGACGCCTGGAGTACGAGGTTGTCGGACGCATCCATCTGGTTGGCGTAAATTGTAGATGTACTAGAGTCTGCTACAGCTCCAACATTGTCGATAAGGTTATCCGCTACATATGTAGTGGCGTTACCAGACGCAATCGCAATAGAAACCGAACCATCACTTGAGCTTTCACGAATGACGTTATTTGTAACTACGTTGTTAGCGCCTGACCCACCAAGATTAATATGACTATCAACGCCTGACGCGTCATTTGTATAGAATTGGTTACCAGTTATTGTGTTGTGGTATGCATTTACAGAAGTAAATCCTCGATCCGTGTTGTTGCCTATATAGTTGTTACTGATAATGTTGTACTGTTTTGCGCCTCCTCCGCTGAGCTCAATACCATGATCACTGCTATTCGTAATCCTGTTACCATCTATAACGTTGTCTCGAGTTGCTCCATTTAGTTCTAAACCATTATTCCCATTGTCGTCGATAAAGTTACCGTACACAATATTATTGTCCGAAGCACTTATAAACAGTCCGTCGGCTAAGCCATCGATTATGTCGCTACCTTCTATCCTAATATAGTCAGAATCTAGCAAGCGAATACCGTTTGCGGCACCAAAGTCTTTTACTGTTACGTTCTTGATTGAACCGTTTGCAGATGTATCGATGTCTATACCATTACCTTCAGTATCAGTGACCGTCACATTTTCAATTAAGAAGCCTCGTACGTACGTAGCGCCACTTCCAGAACCGACTGTATCGAATAGGATACCCTCTACGTTGTTACCCGTGACGTTATCCTTATTTCCATCGATTGTTAGGTCACGGATTGTAATATTGTTATCTGTAGACCCTGGGTTAGCGTTTTCGATAACATCGTACTGAGCGGCCAATGCACCAGCTTCAGCAATGATTGTAGTTGCTTCTTGGCCCGATCCTGCAAGTGTGACATTACTTGTTATTTCGATTGAACCATCTACCGTGAATGTACCCGGAAGAAGCTGTACCGTTCCACCGTTAGCCCCAAGTGATGTAATAGCCGTATTAATAGTCAGATGGTCATCAGTATTGTCTGCCACATAATCAGCCGCGGCTTTCTGTGCTGCTGTTGAATCGTCTGCTGCAACTGTAATGATTTCATCTGAGCCTGTGTCTGGATCAGCACATGCCCATGAGCTTGAACCAGTTGAGTACTGGAGGATTTGTCCATCACCACAGTCGACGAGAGAGATACCATTAGCGTCTACTTCAAGGCCTTTGTTTGCTTGCACTTGGAGTGTTAATGCGTTAGATGATACTTGGAGTCCATTTCCTGTGAGATCAGTGAAGGCATCGCTGTTGAATGTGAAGGTATCACCTGCTTCGATAGTGAGGCCGCCGTTGAGGGTCGTGAGGCCGGCAGCTGTAAGTGCTCCTGTAACACCAACATCACCAACTGTTCCATTCACGTCTATTGTAAATAGATCATTTCCCGTACTGCCCGTAAGGTCTGTAATCCTAAGAACATCAGCGATTGCAACCCTAGCTGACGTATCTTGAAGCGCCAGTGCAACGTCCCAGTTGTTGCCAATAAGTATCGCAGCCTCTCCAACTGTAGGGTTGTCACCAGCAAGATCCTGTATGTAAAGACCAACGAGCTGATCAGCGTCCCCAGTTGCTGCACTAGTTGCACTAACTGAAAGTGCACTTACAACATCCACATCAGCATCATTGCCAAGAGTCACACTTATAGACTGTGCTGAGCCTGAGTCGGTGATTGTTCCAGGGTTAACAGTAAGAGTGTCATTAAACGTCTTAGCACCTGCGAATGTCTGCGCTCCCGCAGACACAAGTCCAGGATATGTTGCATCTGCGGTCTGTAAATAGATTGCATTGGCACTAATAACAGCACCGTCGGCACTCTTAGTCTGTGAATCAATTGTTCCTATAGTATTAACAACGCTGCCGCTGAGAGATACTGTCGTGATCCAAGCGCTTCCGTTCCATATGAACGTATTACTCTGGCCAGCAGCGATAACACTGTCGTACATCGTAAAGCTTACTGATCCAACGTTGTTTACGAATGCTATACGGCCAGAAGTTGCAGTTGTAGGATTCGGCAAGGTTAGTGTTTGGCCAGCAGTCGTTTGGTTGACGTCAAATGTTGTAGCTACGTCTACTGTCGTTGCAGCAGTGCCGATGTTTCCACCACCTGCCACATCAGCCACAGCGATAGAGTCAAACAACGTACTACCTTGATTAACAAAGTTCTCACCCACACTTACTGTTAAACCGCCAGCAGCGACAAGCTCATCATTAAAGGTCTTAACACCTGCAAATGCTTGACTTGCAGTATTAATAAGACCTGGCTGAGTAGCAGAAGCTGACTGTAGGTATAACGTTGTGCCGCTAATCTCAGCTCCGTTCGCGCTCGGTGTACCGCCGTCGAGCGCACCAATTGTATCTACGCCAGTGTTAGAGAACGATACTGAAGTCGTCCAACTTGAGCCATTCCATATAAATGTACTACTACTTCCCGTCTCAATTGTCTCTCCGTACATTGTGAAGTTTGTGCTGCCGACGTTGTTAACATAGACAATCCTTCCTGATGCAGTATTTGTAGGTGCCGGGAGCGTCAGAGTCTGGCCAGCAGTCGTTTGGTTTACATCAAATGTTGTAGCAACATCCACTGTCGCAGCCGCACTACCTATATTGCCACCACCAGCTATATTCCCAATAGCGGTAGCTCCAAACAAGGTTGCACCTGCATTTGTGAACACATCCCCACTAGATACTGTTAAGCTGCCATTGAAGGTAGCATCTGCTTCCACGGTTAGTGTATCTGATGTATCAGAACCGAGAGTTGTGTTGCCATTAACCTGTACATTATTTGTGACAGTTAGTGCTGTGCCAGTACCTGTAAGGGACACTGGACCCTGTAGTGTTGTAGTTGCTGATGTGTTGCCTATCGTGATTGCACTTGCATTTGTAGCTCCTAGCGACACTGAACCAGCGTTTTGCGTGGCAGTACCTACATCTATAGTTATGTTTCCTGAGTCACTAGTTGCACCAAGCGCATCACCTGTCTGGATAGTAACGTTGTCTGAGTCTGTAGATACTGCGTTTGTGTCATTAGTAGCCACATTTCGTGAAGTAAACGCATACGGAACTGAGGTTAGACGGAATCGAGGGCTCATCTCTCCATCCCAGCTCGCTGCACCTGCATCTCCACCAACGTTCATGCCTAAGTATAGTGCCTGGCTCCAGTCGATATCTGGGAGTGATGTCACGTCACCAAGGTATACAGAGAAGTATCCGTCCCGTATCGTGACAAGATTTCCAGTAGAGAGGGTCTCAGTCCATAGACAGTTAGCATCACCGGCACATGACCCCTGTGATGACCCGACAGAGCTAAGTGCGTTATAAAGTTTAAACTCTATGTGGTAATTGCCGTCTGGGACAAGCGTACCTGAGTTGGTGAGTAACCGACCCTGGAAGTTTAGAGTATTAGTTTGAGCGTCCACTTGTTGCGGCTGCACAAATAATATGCTGAGTGGAATTGCCATAGCGAAAACAAGAGCACCAAACAGGCTCAACGCTCGGGCGCATGAGGTTGAGCCTGTTCGAAGCTCATTATTTTCAAAGCCGTCAAGCGAGCTCAACACTCGGGCGCATGAGGTTGAGCTCGCACGACGGCCTTTTTTACCAGACCAAAGTTGGCTCAACACTCGGGCGCATGAGGTTGAGCCAACTTTAGTCTGGTTCATAGCAAAAAGACCGCTCACGGTGTTCAGTATCCGGGCGCATGGAACTGAACACCGTAAACGGTCTTTACCAATGAAAAGCGGCTTAAACGCGTATCTTACGATTGCATTTAAGCCGCCTAACGACACAAGGGATAGCTTAGCCATCCCTTGCGCACTTTTAGTAATAAGTACGTTTTTGTATTTTTTTGAGAATTTATTTTTCATGTGTTGCTCTTTTTGTTTAGCAACACAGAGATCAGAAAACTGCGAGATTTTCTGATACTGCGCCCGTCTATAGTGCAATAACACCTTAGACTCACTAAGTGTATAACAATTGTGTTCAGTAATACAAGGGTTTTACGTTTATGTTTTTTAAGTTTTCCACAAGAAAAAAGCCCCTAACTGGGGCTCCTCTTTGCAATACTGGTTTAACTACGCAGCGATTTTTTCGATCTTGATCTTGCTCAAAGTCTGGCGATGACCACGCTTTGTGTTTACTCGCTTCTTAGCTTTATAGCGAATTGCCACGACTTTGTCGCCTTGCAAGGTATCTTCGACGACTTTAGCTGTTACCTTTGCAGATGAAAGCTTCTTCGCATCAACGACAGAACTCTTTCCATCAACAATCATAACAGGAGTAAAATCGACAGACTTCTTTGCGTCAGGAATATGGTTAACTGTGAGCTCTTCACCTTCTGAGACGAGATACTGTACACCACCACTGACTATAACTGCTTTTTTCATTCGTATTCTACTTTCTTTAGAATTTTGAGTTGAAGTAAATCATAGCAAATCTACCTCTGTTTGTAAAGGTTAAGACTCTACGATTTCTTAGCCAGTTTTATAGAGAGCTCCTGACCGTCCACTTTCTGCAAGGTCTCGAATCCGTTTACAACAGTCACCATATCAACTGTGAGTGTCTCATTGGTGATGTAGTCAGCATGCCGCTTTATGGCTAGCTTAACACTGTCTGCCTCTGTTATAAGCTCTAAATTGATACGGTCGTCAACTTCAAGTCCTGCCTGTTTACGTGCTGCCTGTACGTGCCTGACAATTTCTCGTGCCAACCCCTCTGATCTCAGCTCATCTGTTATTTCAGTGTCCAGTGTGACCTTATACTCTCCCGAAGAGTTCCAGACAACTTCTTTCACATTCAATTCTTCCTTGAGAACATCTGTATAGACTGTTTCGCGAGGTCCAAGATCCTCCCCGCCGTCCACATGAACACTCTGCAGGGGTTGACGAACTTTCAATTGCGACTTCGACCGCTGTGACAGTCCTTCATTTACAACTGCACGTGCTGCATCCATTTCACGTATGACCTGCTCATTCACGTGCCCGACTTCCGGCCAGTCACGCAAATGTACGGACTCATCGCCCGTCAAATTTCTATACAGCTCATCCGCCAAGAATGGCGTGAATGGTGCGATAACATGCGCCAACTGAACCAAAACATAGTGCAACGTTTTGTACGCCAGTGCCTTATCGCCATCGTCTTCAGACTTCCAAAATCGCTTTCGACTTCGTCGCACGTACCAGTTACTCAGTTCGTCTATATACGGCAATACATAGCGAGTTGCTCTCTGTAAATCGTACTCTTTTGTTGCGTTTTCGACATCATGTATAAGTTGGTGTGTTTTGGACAAAATCCATGTATCGAGGATGTTCTCGCATGACTTAGAATGGTCATCCAACTCGCCATTCCACTCCCAGCCATCAACATCTGCATACATCGTGAAGAAATCATACACGTTCCAAATCATACTAAGTTTTCGCGCAATGTCACCGACGTCTTTATCTATGAGTGCAAAGTCTTCTCCATTCATTAGAGATGAGCTGAGGAATAAGAACCGTAGTGAATCAGCGCTATACGTATCCATGAGTTCGTTCGGATCTGTGTAGTTTCCGAAACTCTTGCTCATTTTACGACCGTCGTTACCGGCAACCGTTCCATGAACCATGACATTCTTAAATGCATTCTCACCGAAAAGGCCAACGCTGATAGCGTGGAGGACATAAAACCACGCCCTCACCTGAGGTACATACTCAACGATGAAATCAGCTGGAAAGCTTTCTTCAAACTTCTGCACATTCTCAAACGGATAATGAAACTGGGCAAACGGCATTGATCCAGACTCAAACCAACAGTCAATTACCTCTGGGATGCGCTCGTAGAATACCCCTTCAATTTCGAACGTTATGTCGTCCACCCATGGACGGTGATAATCATCTAGTTCTTTACCACTCAACTCTTTCAATTCTTCGTAGCTGCCAATGATTTTTATTTGTTCATTACCGTCCTTGTCCTTACCCTTCCAGACCGGAAGTGGTGTTGCCCAGAACCGATTTCTTGATAAGTTCCAATCCGGAGCTGATTGCACCGTTTTTTCAAATCTTCCATGTTTTATATGATTAGGATGCCAGTTAATATCTCCATTCTGCTGGAGCATATCTTGTTTTTGACCATCAATATCCATAAACCAGCTTGGTACCGCACGATACATAAGCTTCGTGCCGCAGCGCCAACAGTGAGGGTAGCTGTGTGTAATATAGTCGATCTTCAAAGCTATCCCTTCCTTCAGTAAATCTTTAGCTATCTGCTTATTCGTATCCCACACGTTTAGACCTTTCCATCGGCCTAGAGTGAACGTACCGCTCTCATCTGTAGACATGACCCATGGAATACCGTTCTCTTTCGCCAAAACATAGTCATCCTCACCATATGCCGGAGACTCGTGCGCAATACCTGTTCCGTCCTCGTCGGTAACGAAATCTGCATGCCAAATTTTAAATGCATTTGAGTCTTCAATCTCTAAACCAAGTGGTTGATCGTATGATTTCCCAACAAGCTCAGAACCATTAAATGTGTTCATTTTTTTGTACTCTAAGGGTTGGTGTTTTTCATCAGTCATAACCTTCTCGACCAATTTATCCGCCATAATTAACGTCTGATTTTCGTATTCAATTTCAGTATATTTTATAGACTTATTTACAGCGATAGCACTGTTAGAAGGTAGTGTCCATGGTGTTGTAGTCCATGCAACGACAAATCGCCCATCTTCAAGCTTAAACTTTACATATACACTAGGGTCAGTATCGTCTTGGTAAGAATTATCCATGCTAATCTCTGCCTTTGATACAGGTGTCGCATCACGCGTACAGTACATAAGGACTTTCTCACCCTCATAGATTTTGCCCTTCTCATGAAGCTGCTTAAATGCCCACCAGACAGACTCCATATACTCTTTATCCATCGTCTTATAGGCACCCTTAAACTCTACCCATCGACCAATCCTATCAATCGTATCTTCCCAGAGGCTACCAGTCTGCACCATATTGTCACGACATGTTGTAATGTATTCTTCAAGACTTATCTTTATACCAATGTCTCTCTTGTCTTCTATACCGAGCTTCTTTTCAGTAAATACTTCTGCTGGTAATCCGTGACAATCCCAGCCCCAGACGCGCTCTACACGCTTTCCCTGCATTGTCCAGAACCGCGGTACGGCATCCTTCACAACAGAACTAAGCAGTGTACCGTGATGCGGCACACCGGTAATAAATGGAGGGCCATCATAAAAGACATATGAATTATCTTTTGATCTTTGCTCTACAGACTTCTCAAATGTCTTATTCTTCTTCCAAATCTGAGCAAGATCCTTCTCGTACTCTAATGCTCGCCTTCTGCTGCCTGATGTGAACTTCACTTTTCTCTCCCTTAAAATAAAAAATCAGCTATTACTAGCTGAGAGCCCCTTTAGGTGAGGCGGTACCATCTCGCTTTTCACTCGATTCGTCTGTTACGGAAGACTCCCGAGGAGGTCTAGTTAGCCTTTCAGACTGTTCTTCTCCTAGCTTGTGGGTGATAGCCACTCTAACGCTCTTACTTGCTATTTTACACCGCTACAGGTGTGGATTGCAACTGGCCGGCCACTTGACCAACAATCGGCATCGGCAGGCCTTCTTCATGAAACATGACTCTACCGTCAAACGTCGTGACGATAACTGCTGGATACTGCATAACTCCGTACAAGCTAGCAGATGCAGCACCTTCCCTAGTATCTACATTCTCTAGTTCGGCTTTCTTATCCGGATAATGACGACGCATCATCTCGACAAATGTCTCAACCTCGCGTGCGTGCTCGCTTTTCTCTCGGTACAAAATTGTTAGTCTCATAGCACTTGCAAGTATAACGCCATCCCGCTTATCCTTCAACCAACCTCTTTATTCAAACCCTCAACACTCTCCCCACTCTCTTCCCATGCAGAGGTCGGACCTCTGCATATTTCTTATTCTTACATCTTATAGAAGAGTCTTGTGCAAAGGTCCGACCTCTGCATGTAGTGCTTGTATTAGAAAGATTTAGCTCAACAAAAAGGCCCCTCGTAACGGGGGCCCTTTGCTACTATTTTTTATTTGTTTATTTATGAACAACCGGTTGTTGAACCGCATGTCGTACATACATAACAGCTACCAGATCGTTGCGTTTGGTTGCCGCAGCTATAACACATAGGTGCTTGCTCAACGCTCGCGCTGCTTGTAGTAGGTGCTACTGTTCGCTGCTTCTCTACTTTTGGTGCTTCACTCACCGTCGCTGGTCGTTGCTGTTCAAGAACAGGCGACTCAACCGGTGCAACCTTTGGTGCTTCGACAGCATCTACTAGCGTCGTCTGCTCCATCGGCATATCGTCGATTGAAGCAAGACCTAGCTCGAGTCGGTCATCAAAGCTAAGATAGCTTAATGCTAATCGTCTAAAAACGTAGTCAATGAGCGATGTTGCTGTTCGGATATCTGCATCATCGGTAATACCTGCTGGCGCAAAGGAGACACTAGTAAGTCCTTTGACATAGGTCTTCAATGGAACTCCGTGCTGCAAGCCAAAGCTGACTGCTCTACCGAATGACTCCATAAGACCTGAGAGTGTTGAACCCATCTTTGCTGTGTTGATGAATAGCTCACCAGGTCGACCATCATCATACTCACCAACGGTAAGGTAACCGTGACAGTCCCCTACTTGGAATGAGAATGTCTTTGAATTCCGTACCTTTGGTAGTTTCTCTCGTATACCTGAGCCACTAGTGATTCTTTCATTTACCTGTTGAACAGTCTGCTCAACTGTTGCTGCAGTCTTTTTCTCTTCTTCTGAACCTTCTTTTTTCGCCATAGATAGTGGCTGTGCAACCTTACAGTTGTCTCGATAGATTGCAACGGCTTTAAGACCAAGCTTCCATGAGAGCAGGTGCAGCTCTTCTATGTCTTCGACAGATGCTTCTTCTGGCATATTTACGGTCTTCGAGATAGCTCCCGATAGGAATGGTTGCACCGCACCCATCATGCGCACGTGACCTTCATAGTGGATTGGGTTATCACCCATTGAGCAAGCAAACACTGGCACATGTTCTTTTTTGAGATGAGGGGCGCCAAGGATACTCTTTTCTGTATCGATATAGTCGACAATATCGTCAACCTGCTTCTTTGTATAACCAAGAACCTTTAGTGATCTAGGCACTGTCTGGTTAACGATAGACATCGTTCCACCACCGACAAGCTTCTTCACCTTCACAAGGCCGAGATCGGGCTCAATACCTGTGGTGTCACAGTCCATCATGAGGCCAATCGTGCCTGTCGGAGCAAGCACTGACGCCTGTGAGTTTCGTACACCAAATCGCGTACCAAGCTCTACTGCCTCGTCCCATGCAGCGGATGCTGCACTCAAGAGCTCCTCTGACACAAGTGTTGCATCAATGTTTGAGACTGCATCTCGATGCTTACTAAGTACACGAATCATTCCCTGCTTGTCTTTCGTGAATCCTGCGAATGGACCAACTCGATTAGCAATCTTTGCACTTGTTGCATAGGCATGACCTGTCATGAGCGCTGTGATGGCGGCGGCTTGTGCGCGACCCTCTGCTGAATCGTACGGGAGCCCTTGAGCCATTAATAGTGCACCGAGGTTTGCGTACCCAAGGCCAAGCTCACGATATGCTCGAGCATTCTTGCCAATTGTCTCTAACGGATAGTCAGAGTAGCCGACGAGAATTTCTTGACCAGTAAATACTAGTTCAACAACATGCTTGAATTCTTCAACATTAAATGTGCCATCGTCACGAAGGAACTTGAGAAGATTGATGCTCGCGAGGTTACATGCCGAATTATCAAGGTGCATGTACTCAGAACATGGGTTTGATCCGTTAATCCGACCGGCGTTCGGTGTTGTGTGCCAGTCGTTAATAGTAGTATCAAACTGAAGACCAGGATCAGCACATTCCCATGCAGCTTCTGCGATTTGTCGCCAAATATCACGCGCTTTTACCTTCTTGTATGATTTGCCATCCGCAACTCCACGTAGATCCCAGTCAGTATCGTTCTCAACAGCTTCCATAAACTCATCAGTCACACGCACAGAGTTGTTCGCGTTCTGATATTGCACAGAAAAGATGTCTTTTCCGTCGAGGCTCATGTCAAAACCAGCCTCTTCGAGTACACGTGCTTTTCGCTCTTCAACAGCCTTACACCAGATAAACTCTTCAACATCTGGGTGGTCAACGTTCAAGATAACCATCTTTGCAGCACGACGCGTCTTACCACCACTCTTGATAGCACCTGCTGAAGCGTCGGCACCGCGCATAAAGCTCAGCGGACCTGAAGCAGTTCCAGCGCTCTTACCAAGCGGTTCATACGATGATCGAATTGGACTAAGATTAACACCTGAGCCTGAACCACCCTTGAAGATCATACCTTCATCTTTGTACCAGTTCAGAATTGATCCCATAGTATCTTCGATACCAAGTATGAAACACGCACTTGCCTGCTGTGCTCGTCCTTCTGCACCGATGTTAAACCATACTGGAGAGTTGAATGAAGCTCGCTGCGTTGCAAGTACATACTTTAACTCTTCGCGGAATGTTTCAGCTTCGTCATCACTTTCAAAATACCCTTCTTGTACACCTTGTCGTGTGATAGTGTCGACAACACGATTAACAAGTGTCTTGAGCGAATTTTCTCTCTCATCTGTCCCCGGTGTACCAGTAAAGTACTTTTGAGAGACAATGTTAACGGCGTTTAGTGACCAGCCTTCAGGGAACTCAGCACCAAGCTGCTCGAATACCTTTTCTCCTGTCATTGGGTTGCTGATAACAGCATCCTTCTTTGTCCATTTTATCTGGTCATACCCCTTTTGACCGTCTTTTGTGTATTTTCTCGAGAATCCGAGACTCGTTGTTTGTGACATTTTTACCCTCACTTTAATTAGTATATTTTTTAGTTTTTTATATTGTTGAGCCCAAAGGCTCGCGTAACATGCGACACGCTACAGTCTCTCTTGTAGCGAGTTCACTTATGCTAGCTCCCGCAGAGGACCTATCCCCCGCGGCAACCAGCATGGACCTACTTTTTACGTTCTTTTTGTCTTGATATCTGATAGCTCTTTTTCAAAACTAGCAAGATCTTTAAACCGTCGATAGACACTAGCAAAACGCACATATGCTACTTCGTCTATATCAAAGAGGCGCTTTGTAACCTCTTCACCAATACGACTCGATGGGACCTCTACGTCCCCACACTCATACAGTGACCGCTCTACATCGCTTACAAGCTTCTCAACTTGCATGCTAGTTACTGACGTCTTCTCACACGCTCTAAAGACACCGGCTAGGAGCTTTTCACGACTATACAGCTGTCTTGTGCCATCGTTCTTGACGATGACAAGCTGCGGCTTCTCTATCCGCTCATACGTCGTAAATCTATTTTGGCATTTAATGCACTCTCGACGTCTGCGGATTGAGTCGCCTTCTGATACATCACGAGATTCGATAACTTTTGTATCAGTAGCCTCGCATTGATTACATCGCATTATTGCTTTTCACTCACTTTCCGTTGGTTTTTGTAAGGTACATTATGCTATATATAGCGTTTACATATACATACTAACGCTATCTATAGTGTGATTCAATCGTTTTTTAGTTGTATTTTTTATGACGAGAACGTCACTTTGTCTCTGTTTCGTCTTGCGTTTTTTTGGTTTTGTTCTTTTTAAACCGTCTTAAAAACGAGGGCTTATCGAGCTCAGACTCTTCGTCTGATTGTTCGTCGCTATTTTTATCATCGTCATCAGATTTTTTTACTTCGTCTTTTTTAGACTTAGCATTATCAGATTTCTCGTCATCAGTATCTTCTTTTTGAGAATCCATTGACCAGATACTTGGACCTGTGTCTTCTTTGTCATTAAGCTCACCAAGTGATGCGTCAGAACTTGATACCGTAGCGTCTGACTCAAGATCCATATCAACATCTTGAATATCGGCATCTTCTTTCTGAGAAGGGGTTGTAGCAGAACTTGCACTAGTGACTACCGGAGCGGCTGCTGTTGAACGAGCATGATAAGACGCATCGAATCCTGTTGCCACAACAGTTACAATCACCTCGCCTTCGACATCATCGTTTATTGTTGCTCCGAAGATAATATTGGCACTTGGATCCGCAGCAGCAGTAATCGTCTCTGCGGCAGCATTAATCTCATGCATAGCCATGTCTGTGCCACCAATAACATTGAAGAGCACGCCACGAGCACCATCAATTGACACCTCAAGAAGCGGAGATTCAGTTGCCTGCTTTGCAGCTTCAACTGCACGATTCTCGCCAGAAGCACGACCGATACCCATGAGTGCGCTTCCCGCGTTGCTCATAACAGCCTTCACGTCAGCAAAGTCGAGATTAATTAGACCATGAACAGTGATTAGATCTGATATTCCCTGAACACCCTGTCGCAGCACGTCATCAGCTACCTTGAAAGCTTCCAGTAGCGGTGTTTTACGATCAATGGTCTGCAGCAACCGATCATTCGGTACAGTTATAAGTGTGTCAACGTGCTTGCCAAGGCTATCAATAGCTGTTTCTGCATTCACTTTTCGCTTCTGGCCTTCAAAAGCAAACGGCCGAGTTGCAAATCCAACGACGAGCGCACCGCCTTCATGGGCGATTTGCGCAACTACATGACCCGCTCCGCTACCTGTACCACCACCGGCACCAATGGTAACGAACACCATATCGGCACCATCTAAAGCAGCTTTTATCTCGTCCTTCGACTCGTTTGCTGCCCGCTCTCCAACCGATGGATCTGCACCCGCACCAAGCCCCTTAGTCGTATCTTTACCGATGTGAATTTTTGTAGATGCTTTAGAGTGGTGTAATGCTTGTGCATCAGTATTTACGGCGATGAATTCAACACCTTCAACGCCAGCTTCAACCATACGGTTAATAGCTGCGCCTCCGGCACCACCAACACCAACAACTTTAATCCTTGCAAACGTCTCTATAGCCGGCGCTACCTGTGGCATATGTTATGTCTCCTCAAATATCTATAAGAACAGTATAGCGACCGAATATATAACTTGCAACAAACCAAAGGAGCTTCTAACGATTCTTAAAACGCTTGAACAGAGATGTAATGTTGTCAATCATACCTGAATAATTATTTGGGTGACCCGCTGGATGTTGCCCTTCGAGCAGCATGTCAAGAAGCATCAAACCAATTGGTGTCGCAAAACGTAAATCTGCAGCTGCATCAGCCAATCCACCTACTTCTTGCATGACACCTATTCGTGCTGGCAGCTCTAATTTCTCTTTTGCGAAATCGTCTAAACCCTTAATCTGCGAAGTCCCACCAGTAAACACGACACCTCCAGGTAATTTTCGTGAACGATTTGCTCGCTTTAGTTCTTTATCGACGAGCTCAAGCAACTCTTCAATGCGCGCCTCAACAACCATATGCACGTCATCAGCATCAAAAATATGTTGCTTTTTATCATAAGTAACGGATACGGTAGATCGAACGGGCTTCAATATGGATGCGTGTTCTATCTTCACCTTTTCAGCGACATCAAGATCAGTTTTAAGCCCAATAGCAAGATCATTGGTCACATGTACGCCACCAACTGGTATAACAGCGACATGCTGGACTTCCCCATCTTCAATAATAACGACATTAGTAGTGCCAGCACCTATATCTATAACTGCAGTACCTGCTTCACGCTGTTGTCGAGTCAACACTGCTTCGGCAGATGCGAGACTTGAAACAGTGCGATGTTTCGGTGCGACCGAGCCTTTTTCAAGTGCCGACTCAAGCAATCTAAGATTCGGCGTTGCAGCAGTCACGATGTGTGTATCAACTTCGAGTCGCACACCCTGCATACCAATTGGATCCTTAATATTATCTTGTCCATCGAGACGATATGCCTTTGGAAACACTTGAATAATCTCCCTGTTCGCTGGGAGCTTCATCACAGCGGCTGCCTCTTCAACACGCAATCTATCTTCAACTGTTATTTCCCGATTAGCAGCGCTGATTGCGATGACACCTCTAGAGTTAAACCCTTCAACGTGAGCACCATTAATATTAATGGTGCCACCATTAATATGTCTTCCAGATAATCGCTCAGCATCAGCTAGAGCCTCAGAAATGGCAACAGCGGTTTCCTCAGCATGAGCCACTACACCGCGCCGCATGCCGCTATTTTCGACACTACTGTATCCAATAATTTCTGGACGCCCTTGCTCGTCTACACTCCCTACGACAACGCGCACAGCAGAAGTACCAATATCAATTCCGACAAAATGTGGTGTGTTTGTTTCGCGCATGACGCTTGCAGTATATCGCTATTGGTTACCTTATAGCAAGCAGTTACCTCTTATTTATCTGGTGAGGATTTCTACGCCATCTTCTGTAATCAAAAGCGTATCTTCAAAGTGCGCAGACTTTGATCCATCGCGAGTACGAATAGTCCAACCGTCTGGATCAACGACCACACGCCAGTCTCCAAGTGTTGCCATTGGCTCTACTGCAATCGTCATACCTGTTTTCAGAACACTTCCCATGCCTTTAAATCCATAGTTTGGAATTTCAGGCGCTTCATGTAAATCATGCCCAACGCCATGCCCAACTAACTCGCGAACGATACCCAATCCGTTGTCATCTAGCACTTTTTGGACCGCAGCGCCGATGTCGCCTGTCCGTGCACCGTTCTTAATGACGTTTATACCCTCGTCAAGCGAGCGCTTTGTATTCTTTACGAGATCTTCTTCTTCCTTCGAGAGGGCCTTACCACCAACAATAAACGTACGTGCTGCGTCAGTAATCATCCCTCCATACAGAACGCCAAAGTCAAACCCAACAATATCACCTTCTTTAAATGGCTTATCGGTTGGGATTCCATGTACAACTGCATCATTTATAGATATGCAAACAGACGCAGGAAAATCCGGGACTCCTGGGCCAGCAGGCACGCCTAGAAAAGCGGGTTTTCCACCCATTTTCTTCAACGCTACACGCGCCATTGCATCAATTTCAACACCAGTTACACCTGGTGCAAGCTTTTGCTCAATTAAATCCAATACACGGCGCAGCATGTCACCGCTCTTTCGAATGGCTTCAATCTCGTTAGCGTTCTTTGGTCGCACGCTACCCTCCTATGCGTAAATCTTCGATGACGCGTGCGATTCGTGCACGTACTTCTTTTTCCGTACCATTGCCGTCTACTCGTGGTGATGGCACGCCTTGTTTTTCAAAAAAATCAAGAATTGGTTTTGTTGATCTATCATATTCTTCAAAGCGAGTTTTAATTACAGACTCTGTATCATCCGGTCGACCACGAGCGAGCAAACGCTTAGTAACGACATCCTGGTCCGCCTCAAGCCTGATAATGCAATCTATTGGCGCATTATGCTTTTCAGTGAACGCCTGCAACCACTCAGCCTGTGCACGTGTGCGTGGAAATCCATCTAGGATAACCTTTACCTTACCATCGTGCACGTGCTCCGTAAGAATTGGATCTACCATTTCAAATAACTCTTCGTCAGTAAGTAGTTCTCCCTTATTCATGCGTTCACGCTTTTCACCGCTGATATGCTGACGCAAAATTTCGCCTGTAGAGATCCATGGATATCCAAGCATGTCAGACAAATGCCTGCCTTGCACACTCTTACCTGCACCAACCACTCCCATGAATAGAATCATTATGCCGTAATCCTGTCTTTTACGATTTGAGCCAGGAGAGCTCCATCAATGTTATCAGCTTTTGCTTTCACGACACCGATTATACGCCCCATGTCTTTCATTGATATATCGCCTTCTAAGGAACTGACCACCTCATCGACCAACTTCTTGACGTCATCTTCGCTCATTTCCTCAGGAAGATACTTTTCAATAACCTCTAATTGATATTTCTCAATGTTGGCCCGCTCTTGCTCGCCAGCTTTCTGGTAGACATCCAAAGACTCCTTGCGAGATTTTTGTTCTTTCTTAAGAACAGCAACTATCTCATTATCTTCCAAACCTTGGTCTCGCTTATTTTCAGCGACCTCTTTAGAGAGAATTGCGCTTTTCAAATCACGCAGAATACCAACGAGCGGCTTGTCCCCTGCCAACATTGCTGCCTTAAGGTCATCACTCAATTGCTGTTTAAGCATGCGGCTGAACTACTTCTGTCCGAGTCGGATTTTCTTGAACTTAACTGCTTTTCGTTCTTTGCGGATAATCGCCTTGTCACGACGGTCTCGCTTGCTCATTGGCTTTTCGAACCGCTGTGTTGCCTTAACCTCTGCAAGAACACCTGACTGAGAAACTTTACGCGTAAAACGGCGCAATAAATTCTCAAGAGGTTCTTTTGGATCTTTTTTGCTCACTTGAATCATAGGATTTCTATTCTACCTCAGTTGACTGTCTTTATCAAGAGTTGTTTTAAGGAGTTTGCTGTCTTTTCTGCGCAGCACGCTGTGACTTAAGCACAATACTCTGTAATTCTTTGAATATTAAAAAGTGCTTATTTGTGTAATACACTTTCGTATTGCCCTGCTTTTCAGAAATAAGGAAGCCAGCTTTCTCGAGTTTTTTTAGCTCTCGCTGTATATTTCCTGCATCCTCTTTAATAAGCTTTGCAAGGCCCCGTACATGTGTTTTGAAGTCAGGATATTTGGCATAAACAACAACGATTTTGCGTCTGACCCTTGATGTAATGAATGTATCTAACATAAGCCTTTTATTGTTATTAGAACAACGTACATACGAGTATAGCGTTGTCTTGTTTTTGTTGCAACATATTTTTGCATTAATTCATATCAATTGATGAGATACTAGCTAGTATGTACTACTTTGAGGTCGCAGTCGGTGTTGATAAGCACTGGAACAGTGCAGTCTTTACCTACGCGAGTGACGACAAGCTAGAAAAACACACTTTCGTTCGAGTGCCTTTTGGAGAGAAGAAAAAGCTCGGCTTAGTGCTGTATGCAGTTAAAAAACCGTCGTTTGTCGTAAAGCCAATTATCGGAAAGTATGATGCCGCAATGGATGATGCCACATATAAATTCATGCAGTGGTTCAAAGCATTCTACGGAGCAAGTGACGGTCAAACATACGCACAGTTCTTACCAAGTTATGTCGGCAGGCAGCATATGAATAAATTTAACCAGCCAAATACAAGCGATCTTCCGCCACTAACGGGCCCTCAAAAACACGCCGTTCAAGAAATAGGCGCAGCGCAAAAGACATCGGTACTGCGCGGCGTTACTGGTTCAGGAAAAACCCGAATCTACCTTGAGCTCATACGAAAAAATATAGCCGCTGGCAAAAATTCGTTAGTCCTCTACCCTGAAATAGCATTAACAAATCAGTTGGTTAGCGAGCTAGAAAAGCTTGGTCACGTCGTCCGATTTCACTCGCAACTCACAAACAAGGAGAGGTCTGAACTGTGGCAGCAGATAGCCTTATCAGACGAGTCGCTCATCATTACCGGACCGCGTTCATCACTATTTTTACCTCATAAAAATCTTGGCCTCATAATTATTGATGAAGCGCACGAAAGTAGCTTTAAACAAGAGAATGATATTCGGTACAACACTTTGCTCGCTGCAGGTGGCCTAGCCAATGCACACGGCGCAAAACTCCTGCTCGGGAGTGCGACACCGCCAATAACTGAGACTGAGCTCATTCTGCGCAGCGGCGGCACGCTTGTTGAGCTTAATGAAAAAGCAATTACCTCGAACTACTCTCGAGAAGTTCATATTATCGACTTGAAAGACAAACAGAGCTTCAAGAAGCATAATCTACTATCAGATGTACTGCTGCACTCTATAGAACATTCGCTCGAGAAGAATAAGCAGTCGCTCCTCTTTATTAATAGGCGCGGAACTGCAAAGCTTTTGTTTTGCGACAAGTGTGACTGGCAGGCAGAATGCGAAAAATGTGAACTCCCGATGACATATCATCACGATAAACATAAAATGATTTGCCACACATGTGGGCTGACAAAAACTGTACAGAAAACCTGTCCAGAGTGCGATAGTGCACTGTCTCTAAAGAGCCTAGGAAGCAAGGCGCTCGTAGAAGAAGTGTCTTCGCTGTTCCCAGAAGCAACTATAGGACGATTCGATAGCGATACAGTTGCAAACGATAGCTTTATTGAGCAATACGAAGACATAAAAGCCGGAAAAATAAACATACTTATCGGTACACAACAATTAGCAAAAGGCTTGGATTTACCAAATCTACGAACTGTAGGCGTTCTTCAAGCCGACTTGTCTATGCACTTTCCAGACTATTCAAGCAGTGAGCGCACCTTTCAGCTCATCTCTCAAGTCGCCGGTAGAGTCGATCGTGGTCACGGGGATTCTGAGATAATCGTTCAGACTTTCCAACCGTCGAGCGATATTCTAGCAAAAGCACTTAAAGAGGATTGGGGTGCATTTCGCAGCAGTGAGATCAAAGAGCGAAAATCACATGGCTTTCCTCCAGACAAGTTCACTGCTAAAGTTATCGCTCGCGATAAGTCTATGACTAAAGCGATGAATACTCTTACGAAAGCGAAAAGCTCTATCCAGAAACAAGACAGTGCTGTAATCATTGACGGTCCACTGCCCTCTTTCTACGCCAAGAAGAACGGCTATTACTATATGCAATTACAACTCCGGTCCTCTACACGATCTGCACTCTTGCGCGCAACTGAATCATTACCGGCAACGTTAATTAAAGATTTTGACCCTCTCACCCTTCTGTAGAATTTTAGCTGTTTTTAAGTAGTTACGATACAATACTGGCTATCATGAGTGACAAACTAATAACACTACCCCACGAGAATCTACGTCAACGCTCAAAACGCGTGCCATTCGTCGACGATAAAATTAAGCAATTAATTGCTGAGATGGAGAAAGCAACGCTTGACTGGGAAGCTACACGAGACCATGAAGTTGGTGTTGCGCTCGCCGCAGTACAAATAAATGTACTCAAACGAGTCGTTGTAATACGTAATAATTTTGACAACAAAAATGATAAAACGTTTCAGGTTTTTATTAATCCTGAAATTGCAAAATACGATGGTGACGTTGTTGAAGAGTTCGAAGGATGCCTCAGTGTCAAGGACGTCTACGGTAAAGTTCCACGATACACTAAAGTAAAAATAAAGGCGAAAGATATCAACGGAAATGATGTAAGACTTACAGCGGAGGGATTCTTAGCCCGGGTCTTCCAGCATGAGATTGACCACACCAACGGCATGCTTTTTGTCGATAGAATCAAAGCCAATCCAGACGCGTTTCACAAGCTTGGCAACACTAACGGAAAGATCGTGAAGCTCGATGAAGACGAACGAAAAGCAATCTTCGAACAACTTTTCGAAGACTAAAATTATATTCATTGGTAGCGGTCCAGTCGCAGCGAAGAGTTTGAAGCTACTCTCCAACACGTTCGACATAGAAGCAGTAATTACCAAACCAACAACGCAATCAGAAATGGCCTCATCTGGAGGAGAATCTCCTGTATACACCGTTAGTTCACGATTAGAGCTAGACAAATTGATCGAACAAAATCGGTTTTCAAGCAGTGTTGCAGTGCTCATTGATTTCGGTATTATCGTTAGTCAAAAAGTAATTGATTACTTCACACACGGCATTATTAATAGCCACTTTTCGTTGCTGCCAAAATTGCGCGGTGCAGATCCAATATCTTTTTCAATCTTAGAAGGCCTAAAAGAAACGGGCGTTAGTTTAATGCTTCTCGTTGAAGCGATGGATGAAGGACCACTACTTGAGCAGAGAACCCTCTCTGTTGAACCCCACGACACAACGCCATCGCTTACCGATAAGCTTATTGAGCTCAGTTACACCATGCTTCATGACACGCTAGATAACTATATATCAGGAGACATTTCGCCTGTAGCACAATCAGGAAAAGCAACATATACTCGAAAGCTCTCTAAGTCTGACGGTATACTTGATTGGTCCAAGCCTGCGGCGCAGCTAGAGCGGGAAATACGTGCATTTGCAGACTGGCCAAAAAGCAGAGCGACATTTAATGATATTGATTGCGTTATATTGAGATCTTCTGTACTAAGAAAGCAAGGAAATCCAGGAGCATTATTTATCCATGATAAAGAACTTGCCGCGTACTGCAAAGAAGACTCCTTGCTGCTACACGAGCTTAAGCCAGCAGGCAAAAAAGCGATGCCCTCGCAAGCTTTTCTTGCTGGATACAAATCAAGAATTGGTTTATAGGCCTATTGTCGGGGTGGTTGGTACGGCTGAACAGGCGGCTGCTGTGGCTGTGGTGCTGGATTAGGATTTAGCGCTGGGTTAGAAACCTGTTGCTGCGGCTGGTTTTGCATTGGCGGCTGCTGTGGCTGTGGTGACATTGCAGGCTGCTGAAATTGTGGTTGCTGTGGCTGAGGCTGCACTGGAGCAGGCGCTGCCACAGGTTGCTGTGGTGATGCGGTTACCGGGGGTTGTAGGGAGGGCTGTGACTGCTGTATTGGTGCTTGTTGAAATTGTTGAGGACTCTGACTCTGTGGCGCCGGAGACGGCTGTGGGGCAGCAGGCTGCTGTGGCTGAGGCTGCACTGGAGCAGGCGGCTGCTGCATGTTCGGTGCTTGCTGAGCGGCCATGGCAGACTGCACAATTTGTGGTGCCACCTGTTTGATTTCGCCCTTCAGCTTATCTAATTCTTCTGCAACCACTTGCTTATAATTCGGGAAGTTTGACTCAAGCCACTTAAGCGCCCCACCTTCGTCATTTTGCTTTATAAAACTCTCGAACTCATCAAGCTGTTCATTGCTCATTCGCTCTGCAAGGCGCATGCCGACTCGCATCTCGAGTGTTTCATAGATGTGAGCAAGCATTTTGTTCTTGTCAGCGGGCGGTAGAGATCCAAGGCCTAGTTCGATTAAAAAGTTGTCGTCAAGTTTAAACATATTGTAATTCTACTATTTCAGTGAGCGTTCCTTCAATTCTTTTGTAAAGAATTCGAGATTATCGCCTTCCTGGAGGTTTAGCTTTGCTTCTGTCTCGAGCGTAACACCACACTCTTCACCCTTCTCTACGGTCTTTACTTCCTGAGGACCACGTTGCAAACGGCTCGCATCCACTTCCATAATTGTTTCTTTGTCGCGAACAACACGAACTTTTGCGGGTACCATTATTGAGCCGACTGTCACTTCACCACCAGCAATAACTTCTTTTTGCGTTGTCTTGAACACTTTCTTCACTTTGAGACGTCCAAGATCGGTCTCGATAACTTCAGGTGCGAGTAACTCAGATAGTTCTGCTTTCGCATCATCTAATAGTTCATAGATAACATCGTATAGACGAACTTTAAGATTATCGCGAGCTGCTACTTGTCGCAGGCCAGTCGGTAGTGTTGCGTGGAAACCATACAGAATTGCTCCTGTTGAAGCTGCTAAGTGCATATCATTGTCAGTGAAAGCACCAACTCCTGATGAGATAACTTTAATTGCTACCTCCTCGGTATTAAGCGTCTTTAATGAGTCAATTACTGAAGTAACTGAACCCTGTACATCTGCACGAACAATAACATTCAGCTCTTGCAGCTCATTCCGGCGTGAAATGGCTCGAAGCAAGTCACTGTCTGATGCACCGGATAGACTACCACGGGCATCTTGAGATGCAGCAGCATCTTGGCTCTTTGCACGTGCTTCTTTCTCGTTCTTCACGACTTCGAATGGCGTACCAAACTCAGGCAATGACTTAAAGCCACTCACATTAACAGGCGTTGATGGTCCTGCTTCGTCTATTGCTCCGCCAGTGGTGCTCTCAAGTGTTCGAACTTTACCGTAGACACCTCCGGCAACAAGAAAGTCACCCTTCGTAAGAGTCCCTTGTTCAACAAGCACTGATGCCATCGGACCCTTACCCTGCTCCATGTGTGACTCAATTACAAGTCCTTTCGCCAGACCCGTGTGCGTTGACTTCAAATCTTCAACATCTGTAGTGAGCAGAATCATATCGATGAGCTCATTAACGCCCTTACCGGTCTGCGCCGAAATAGGCATAACGATTGTATCTCCACCATAATCTTCTGGAATCAGCTCTTGCTCGGCAAGTTGCCCCTTCAGACGATCGAGGTTAGCACCTTCTTTATCCATCTTGTTTGCGGCCACAATCATCTTAACCCCTGCTTTGCGAGCAAAACGGATAGCTTCAAGTGTCTGCGGCTTGATGCCATCGTCAGCAGCAATAACCACGACGACGAGATCTGTAAGATACGCACCATGTTCACGTAGCGCTGCAAAAGCCTCATGCCCTGGTGTATCTAGGAAAGTAATCTTCCGCCCGTCGTGATCTATCTGATAGGCCGAAATGTGCTGTGTAATACCGCCACTCTCGCCGTCTGCGACCTTCGCACCACGAATTCGATCAAGCAATGATGTCTTCCCGTGATCAACATGGCCCATAACAGCAATCACCGGTGGACGACTAGTTGCATCAGGATCATCGGAAGTTTTCTGACGAGTCGGCATTGCAGCCTCTTCTTCGTTGAGCTTTAGCTCGGCTTCAATGCCAAGCTCTTCGACAATGATCTGTGCTGTATCAATATCGAGCCGCTCGTTAACAGTGAGCATCATACCGTTCTTAAATAGCTCACCAATCAGCTTGGTAACTGGTATTTCAAGTTTGTCGGCGAGGTCACCAACTGTAA
>JAUHXF010000024.1 GCA_030427125.1 bacterium
TGTAAATGTACCAAATGCTTCCGTTATGGTGATTGAAGGTGCCGACAAGTTTGGGCTTGCTCAACTGCATCAATTGCGCGGGCGTGTCGGTCGAGGCACGGACAGCGCGTATTGTTACTTGGTGCTATCCAGTAACGATGAACCGACAAAACGTCTTGAATACATGGTTCGAGAAAACAACGGATTTAAGTTAGCAGAGTACGATATGGAGCTTCGTGGGCCAGGTGCGATATATGGCACGATGCAGTCAGGTGCACTAGACCTGCGGGTTGCGAGGTTAACAGATGTAGATCTCATAGAATCGGCGCGTAGTGCGGCCAAGGAATTTATTGAAAAGGGTGAGAATCTGCTAAAATATCCACAGCTAGAATCGCGAGTGACGAGCTTGCGAAAAATTACAAATTTAAATTAGAGGAAATACTATCTACTCCGGATCAACGCTGACAAACAAGTCAGGAGCTATATTAGGTGCACATCAAAAAATAGATCGTGTGGCCTATAAGTATTTGGTGAAAACTACTGAAGCCGTCGATGGGTTTCCGACGCTCAAAGACATCCTTCACTTTGAGGGAAAGAACGGTCCTGATGGTATTAAACGAAAGAGTCCAGCTGTTGATGAGCCATGGCATTTTTACGATCCATTTGATGTGGAAGATACAGAGCTACTGACTATAATCCGTAAACACTATGATGAATTAGTAGTGCAACTGAAAAATGGCAAGCCAGATCGAGCGGCATTCGATGCCGCATGGTTAGCGCATGCTGTAGTAGATGGGCTAACTCCAGCGCACCATTTTCCGTATGAAGAGAGACTAACTGAGCTACGAGGTGCTGAGGCATTGGATAGAAGCTCAGTAAAAGAAAAAATACTTATTCCTGGAGAAAATGCAGGTGAAAGTATGAAGAAAAACTGGGCTATGTGGGGTTTTGGTGGGCTCATGAGTATGCATGCGATGTTCGAGGGTGGTGTGGCCGTTATCCTTGCACCGCTGTCTATGAAAACTGCAAAGCCATCTGATGGAGACCTCGAGTTGCTATTCGAGATTGGTATTGAGGAGTATTTCAAACGAGCAGCAAGAGAGATCGCGCTACTAGATATGTATGATCGTTTTCATGAGAAGGGCTGGACAACCAAGCTTGTTCGCGACGTACGAAATGAGCTGGGTCCGACCATCATAAAGACGGTCTGTATGTTTTGGTACAGTGCGATGCGTGATGCTGGCTTGCTGAGAACAAAAAAATAAAATTTCTCAAAATCGGATTTAAATCGGAGTTAAATCCGATTTCCGAAGTCGTGCTACTGTATACGTAGGTAAATGACGGTGTTTAAACGTGAGAATTATTGCTGGCGAATTTAAATCAAGGATCATCAAAGACACGAAGAACAATCGAACTCATCCAATGAGCGAGAAAATTCGAGGCGCATTATTTAATTCTTTGGGTGATATTTCAGGCCTAACTGTTCTTGACGCGTTTGCGGGAACTGGAGCAGTTGGCATAGAAGCGTTAAGTCGAGGCGCTGAACATGTGAATGCTGTTGAGATTAATGCTGATAGTTTCGAGACATTGAAGGAAAATCGTGACCTTATTACTGATGAAGAGCGCATGGAAGTGCATCGTGCGAATGTTGGCTCGTGGTTAAAAAACCAGCTCGAATATTTCGACATTGTCATTGCCGATCCGCCGTACGATGCGATTGGCATGAAAGCGCTTGAGACTTGCGCAGCATACACGGTTCCTGGAGGATTGCTCATTGCGTCACTGCCACAAGCAGAGCATATACAGTTCGATGGATTCAAGATAGTGGACGAAAAACGATACGGAAACGCAAAGCTAGTATTCTACAAGAAAAAATTGCAAACTAAGCAATAAATAGTAAAATAAAGCAATGATTGAGGTATTGCACAGTACTGTCGATGTTCCTGTCTATGATGCCAGGAGTGCTGCTATGTACGAATTTTTGGATGACTATGGCTTTGCGCTTATTCAAGGAGCAGGTCCTCATCCAGAAGAATTAGCGGATAGTGTTGATGAATTAAAGACGACGCGGAAACCAGATTCAATTGTCCAGGATTTTGTAACTGGTGCATTCACCGATGTTGATTGTGCGCGTGCTCGTGTTAGTCTCGATCCCATAAGGTCAGAAACTGTTGAGGTGTTCGTGAAACGAGGTTTTGAGGGTGCTGATAACCCTCATATCGATATGCCTCATAGACTCTCTGAACGCACGGTTGAAGTGATAAGGGGTAATCGAACGTGGCATTTGTAGCTGCCAGACCTTAGTTGGGCACGCGCTAAGCCTGCAGTTGATAAATCAGAACCGGATGTAGTTGTTGCAGCTGAGCCAGGAGATAAAATTGTGTTCAGGGCTAGGCAGTGGGGAGAATCAGTTAAAACAACACGCGCTCGATCGGCAGTACACAGTTATATTCCTTCATCTGTTGATGACCTAACGCTTCTTCATGCTCGAATATCAGAATTTGACTTAAGAGCGCGGCTTTCAGCTATCCGCTATGGGGCACCAAAATTTCCAAAACACAGACTGTTTTGAATTAGTTGTTATAAGAAGTGGAAATACGATATAATACTCGCACTATTCTTCTGCGGATGTGGTGGAATTGGTAGACACGCTAGTCTTAGGAACTAGTGCCGCAAGGCGTGAAGGTTCAAGTCCTTTCATCCGCACCAAGTAAAGTGGGCCGACGTAGTCGGCTTTTTATTTTTATGAGTGACTATAACCCATCTGAAGATCGCTTTGAGAAAATTGTTGCATCATATACTGATGAACAGTTGTTGGCTTTGCTGCGTAGCGAGTCAGCCCGTTTCGAGAGAAATGGTAAATCTATACTAGACATAGTAGGAGCTCGGACAAGAATAGACAGATACCATGATTACAGGTGTAGAATATTGGCTTTTGGAAGTGCGGTTTATAAAAGCGTCTGCACGGAAGATCATCGAGCCAGACACTTGAGTGGTGGTGCGATTTATGCCGATAGACTGTTGGTCTCCGGGTGGAATCGTGCGAAACAAGGAGGAAGAATAGTTCAGGCGCTTAGGTTCGGGGTTGAAGAACAAGTGAACCTAGAAGGTCCAGTATTAGACTCAACCAATCCAGAGTATGTGCTGGTAGATCAGCTGAAAGATACATACGTACATCCTGATTCGCATTTCTGGCAAGCGCTGCCTGATTATGGTGCAGATAACGATGATAAAAGCACATTCATGTTAGGCGTTGGGCTGGTCTGCGAGCAGGCTCGGCTTGCAATTACCCATTACTACACAGGTAACGAGCATGAAGTAGCAATGCGGCAAATTGCGGAGACCGCAAATATGCTCGGTGGTCAACGAAGCTGATATTCATAAGCAATATCGTTTGCTTTAGTAATGTGTTAGTGTTCTAGTATGTCACGAATGCCTCGGAATATAGACAGAAGAACTGAGCCTACACAGATTGAAATTGCAGGATTGAATAAAATATCTATTGCAGTTAATGCTAATGAAACGCGCAGGTATCTTGCTGGATTCAGTCAATTAGGCGAGCCGCTTCTACGACACTTGCACAGTGTGAAGGTGCCTCGTTCTGCAACGTTACAGGGGAGGCATGACGGTAGAGACATTAAGAAGGTCGTCACTGCGGAACAGCTAGTTGCTACCATGTCGTCTAGAAAAAAGCTTCCCCCTGTTTGGGTAGATACAAAATTCAGTAATGATGGAGCAGAGCTAGTGACGTCTGTTGACGAATTGAGTGTCGCGTCAGAACAATTTACTGGCGATCTTAGGGAGCGTTTATCTAAAGAGAAAAGAAGAAGACGTCGCGCAGAAGCTAGTAACGACAGGTTTGGCGTAGCTGATTTGGGCTTAGAAATAACAGAACTAGAGCATAAGATTGATCGATTGGGCAAAATATTGCCACCGAAATTTCTATCGATCTTGGTATTTAACCAGTCTGACCCAGATGAGTTAAAGCAGGCTGTAGAGCACTGCTCGGGTTTGTTCACGCCAATCGCAACTGTTAGCTCCTCAAAGCAAACAAAAGAGACGAACGATAGATATTCAATACCGCATAATTCCCTGACAGTAAATATGGCGCGTATGGCTTATGATGCAGGGATGCGGCACATAGCAGTTGGTGCCGCAGATGCTGAGCTGGTAAGGGATGGTCTTTCTCATTTAGACGAGTATGATCAATTGGTAATTTATGGGACGGGCGTTGCATTGCGCGACTCGGACGTTGGAGAGCATGACATTACTTCACTGGTTGGTGATGTAAAGCATGCAGTGGATGTGTTTGTAATTGGTCAAGCAGTATTGTTTGATCGGAGCCCGCCCGAACATTTGCTCGATTTCGCCAATAGTATTGTAGCCTAGAATATGTTATAGTTATGTTTATGATTACATTTAATTCTGTTAAATCACATATGCAGCCGGAGTCAGTTCTTCGGTAAGTTTCTATTGTATTGAAATGTTATGCGCCGGAGAACACTCCGGCGTTTTTAGTTTCAAGAAAAATAAGGAGAATTAGATATGATAATAAGAGAAGAAGTAGACGTAGATCTACTACGATATTCAACTGAAACATTGTTCGTGCCTAATAGATACGAAGAAGCGTTTGTTACAGCCCTTGAAGCGTATACGGGCATCGCACCACCTGCTTTCGAGCCAAGAGTTGGAGAGTATGAGTATTTAGGCGGAAAAATAGTCTTAGCTAATGGAAGGGACATACCTGCTCTAGTGGCCTCTGGCGACCCAAGCGTCGCTGGCTTAACGGGCAGCGAGTGGACATCTGAGTACGAATTGAAAACAGGCGTCACCTTAAGAAAAAAATACTTAGGAGAGCCAATCGGGAGGGTTTCGTTGGTTGGGGATCTGGATGATGATTGTGTCCTTTCTGAGTTTGAAAAACTGCCTGTTGCAAGCCAATGGCCAAATTTTGTAGGTACTATTGACGGTTTAGCTTGCGCTCTCACGCTCAGTGGTGGCGTCGAGGCAGTTGCAAGGTCAAGAGGACTAAGGTCCGTTGTTCAAGTGTTTTCAGGGCGTACGTTGAATAAAAACAGACAAAAGGAGCTCGCGGTGTTGTCGCCAATCTGGGTAACTTTACTGAGAGGTGGTCAACAATGAAGAGAATATACAACCCAAGCTTAGATGAGATTGAGCAGCTGTGTATTCGGCCCACACAAGATGATAGAGAAATCAAAAATATGGTGGAGCGCGTATTTCAAGATGTCGAACGCTACGGTTTACGTGCGATCAAGCGATACGCTACAAAATTTGATGGGTGTAGTGATGTAGCTGTATTAACAAAGTTTGAAATATTACAAACTTCTAGGAGCATCGATGTAACAATAAAAAAAGCAATCGACGTAGCCTATTCTCGAATCTATGCGTTCCAGAAAAAATCGGTTCAAACAAATTTAGAACGTGTAACCGAAGATGGGATCACGTGCTGGATTGAGCAGCGAGCCATCGATAAGGTTGGGCTTTATGTGCCAAGAAATTTAGTTTCTTCGGTACTTATGCTCGGTGTGCCAGCTCAACTTGCTGGCTCGAAAGATGTCGCACTATACACCCCTCCGAATTGTGATGCTCTATCTGCTATTTGCTATGCAGCGACACTATGTAAGATTGAAAAAATTGTCTTACTTGGTGGGGCTCAGGCAATAGCCGCCATGACTTTCGGCACGGATTTAACTCCACGAGTTAATAAGATCTTAGGCCCGGGAAATTCGTATGTAAACTATGCTAAAATTTTGGCTCAAAATAAAGGAATCGCTATTGATATGCCGGCTGGACCGTCAGAAGTTATGGTCTTAGCAGATGGGAGTGCGATCCCGTCTTTTGTCGCTTCAGATCTGCTTAGTCAAGCTGAACACGGTCCGGACAGTCAAGTCATGCTGGTAACTACATCAGAATTAGTCGCAGATACTGTTCAAGAGGAAATACAGATTCAAACTGAAAATCTCATGCGCAAAGAGAATATAAATAAGACACTAATCAACTCCGCTGTAGTTGTTGTCGAAAGCATGCATGCTGCAATAATGATAGCCAACGAATATGCTCCGGAGCACATTATTCTGAGTGTTGAAAATCCAGAAGAGGTAGCTTCAAAAATTCAAAATGCCGGGTCAGTTTTCCTGGGGAATTATTCGCCAGAAAGTGCAGGTGATTACGCATCTGGGACGAACCACACACTACCAACCGGAGGTTTAGCTAAAGTGTATTCGGGTGTCTCGGTTAGTAGCTTTCAGAAAACAATTAGTTTTCAGTCGCTGACTCGTGGCGGATTAGATGTGATTGGAAAAACAATCGAAACGTTGGCCGAAGTGGAGGGGTTAGATGCTCACGCTAACGCGGTGAGACGTCGTATGCAAGTGGAGGAGCAAAATGAGGTATAGACAGATAACAATGGAAAATATAGCGCAGGTGCAGTATGGTGCTAACGAACTTGCACCAGTCACTGTGATTGACCCACAGTTTCAAGGTAGTGCCAAACTACTCGGCGGATTGTTGATGTGTGCGAATGCAAACGAAGATGCGCTGCGGGCAACTCTAGAAGATGGCTATGCAACGTTTTGGTCACGGAGTAAAGGTAGATTATGGCGAAAAGGCGAAACATCCGGAAATTTGATGATCATCAGAGCGGTATTCGCAGACTGTGATTGGGACGCGCTCGTATATAGCGTTGAGGCTCCGCAGGCTGCATGTCACAACGGAACCTTCTCTTGCTTTGAAAATCCAACTATAGGAGAATTGTAGTAATGGCTAAAAAAGTAAACACACAGCCCTATAAGGGTGCGAGGGATTTCTATCCTGAAGATAAAGCATTTCAAAAATGGATGTTTGCCAAGTGGCGCAATGTTGTTGAGCGATTTGGGTATGTTGAATATGATGCACCGATACTAGAGCCGACTGACTTGTATCTGATGAAAGGCTCTGAAGAAATTGTAAAAGAGCAGACGTATACGTTTAGCGATCGTGGAGATAGATCTGTGACGATTCGAACAGAAATGACACCAACGGTGAGTCGTATGGTGGCAGGTCGTAGGCAAGAAATCGCTTATCCTGCCCGCTGGTATTCAATACCGAATCTATGGCGCTACGAACGGATGCAGCGCGGTCGCTTACGCGAGTTCTGGCAACTCAATGTAGATATTTTCGGCGTTGAATCGATGGACGCAGAGTTAGAAATGATAGAAATAGCTGATGCATTACTTCAATCGTTTAGGGCTAAGCGATCTACCTACCAGATAAAATTGAATAGT
>JAUHXF010000008.1 GCA_030427125.1 bacterium
TAATTCTGTACATACGAGTGTGTTAACTGACCAAACAATTCCGCAGGCGGTTCAGGAATTGTTGCTTTTTGAGGTTCGGGCATAGGAGCAGTTAGGTTATTTGTCTGGCTTAGTATTGCCTCGGAATACTTTTGGTGGCCGGACGGCCTTGGATGATAACTTTCACTGCCAACACATCCGCTTCTCAGTGCGCAGAATCCAGCACTAATTATGTCGTTACCAGCTGTAATACCGTTGAAATACAGATCCTTATTATCATCGACCTCATCACACAACCTTCCTCCATTCAATACATCTTCAACATCAACATAGAACACACCTGCTTCTTGAGCTGCTGCTTTAATGACTTGGTTCATATAGACCACGCCCTGTGCAGCAACTACTCTCTCACGCTGATCTAGGCGCACGTTTGGATCACACGCTGGATTAATCGTTGAACCCACACCTGGATCATTGCTGTTAATAAACTGAGGGTAGCCGTGTACATATATTCTGGACTCAGGTGATTCTCGCTTTATTATTTCAAAAACTCTCGTTAGGCGAACTTTCTGTGTGGCAATTCTCAAGCCAAGCCAGTCGTTTTCTTCTGAGTCCTGCAGTGCCTCATTACACGTGAAAGGTAGTAGGCACGAGGCAAGATAGCCGCCAAAGTCGGCATCGTTGCCGCCAATGCTAATTGTTATGGCTTCAGGGTTTAAGCCCTTCCGTATCTCACCAACAATCTCTTCTTCACTGAAAAAATCTATCTGTTTTCTGTAACCTGGCTGAAACAACCCTAATGTCTGAGCTTCATCAATTCTGCGGTACTGATTATCCGCTCTTCCAAACGCTGATTCTGGTGCATCGTTCTCAACCAGGCCAAATGGACCACCGATAATGTTGTGGATCTTAGCTCCAGAGCATGCAACTGAGTGAAACAGCCCATCAGAAGCGGGAGATACACCTGTTGCTGAAAGATACCCGAGCTCTACAGCCATCAAATATGGATAGCTTCTACGAGATAGGTGACATAAATTCCTACCTGCAAAATTCGACTTATCACCTTGCTCGTCTGTACCAGGCTCATACCATATGCCACCCCGCAAGTCGCCTTCACCACTTACAAAACTGTCGCCTATTGCAAGATAGCCTTGTGCTGAAGAAACATAATCCTCTGCGGTTATCTTATATTCTCGCCATTGCAGACCGTTCACGCCCACCTCTGTGCGGCCAACCGCTACATAAAGTGAACTGCCAGCGGGGCTAAAATACGGTCGAAACAAACTGTACGCTTGAGCCGGATCTAGCAAGCCTTGGTCATACAGAATTTGCCCTACATTATCGCTTATTAAGCAGCCATCGTAGGACTGTTGTCTTGTGTCCACCCATGAGCCGTATTCATAGCTTTGTTGACAATCTTGCGTGTCGATCACATTCAGGTAAGTATTCTTGCCGTACGCGACATATCGTCCATCGTTACTTATAGCGAGTCGAGTGCTTTCAGGGCTTGTGACGTAGGCAAGTGGTGTTTGAGTTAATTCTTGCAGGTCAATCTTGTCGATGTATGGACCGCGAGATACAACGACAAATCTGCCATTTTGTGAATAGGCGAGCGCGTCTCGTGTAACGTAATATGACTGACCATTTCCATATCTAAGACTGAAGCCACTTGTCGTGTGCTTGATATATTGTTGGATTCCTTGACGCTGATACGAGGTATTTTCGAACCAATTTGGATGATACGCTAGAACGCCAGAGTTATTCTGTGGAGCGCTCCTAAACATTGACAACACATACTGACCACCAGGTGCGGGAATATATTCAAATACACCAGTGCCAGCACGCGGAAGTAATTTGATTAAGCCCGGGCTACCCTGATAGCCATATATGAGACTGTTTTCATGCTCAGCAAATTGGCCTTGTGAATTTCGCAGCACACAAATCTCACCTAGATTGTCATATGTTGAAGCTGTCAAAAACTCAGCTGGGGTTAAAATTCCCAGTGGGTCGTGTAGCGTACGAAGCAGTGCCGGTTCATAGCTGCAAAAAGGACTATTGAAAACTCTATTCTCAGATATGTCCTGCAGTTCAGCTGCAGATAGGGAGCCGTTCCATATATTTGTTTCAGTCGTTTGCGCTTGTGTGGGTATAGCAGGAATCAATAGCACGCTGTACAAGATAGCAATGGCTAGTATGATGCCTCTCCGCATATCTTTAATCTACACCGACTCACTTTAGATGTAAAGAATGCTAGACTGGTGGCATGGTGAAGAAACATATTGTCATAGATGCAAGGATTAGACCCGCTAGCACTGGTCGTCCTGTAGCGCGTCTCCTCGAACATTTGCAGGATATTGATGACGATCACCGCTACACGATTTTGCTCAGCAAAAACGACGATTGGAAGCCTAGAAACAAGAACTTCACAGCAGTAAAAATAAGATTTCCACTGTTTAGCTTCAACCCAATCAACCAGGTGCTGTTCACAATAATGCTGTATCGACTGAAGGCAGATTTAACCTATTTCATGTTGACACCGAGCCAGCCAATATTCTATTTCAAACGCTATATGACGATGACTCACGACCTGCAGATGCTGCAGTTCAACCGTCGTGGTCGCCTACCGGGATGGCTTCACGCTATTCGAATGCGTGGCTATAAATTCCTGCTTTGGGATGCGCATCGTGTCGCTAAACACATCACCGTTCCAAGCCAATACACGGCCGACAGCGTAAATAAGTATCACCTGTTCACCAACCGTAAGACCACTCTGACCTACCTCGCCAGTGAACCACCCCTACCAGGTAGAGCGAAGCCGCCTGAAGAACAGCCAAAAGAATTTATAATGTACACCGGCAGCGCTTTTCCTCACAAGAATCTCGATAGACTAGTAAGTGCATTTTGCATCCTGAAGGAGCAGCATCCTCAGCTAAAGTTGGTGTTCGTCGGCAAATACGAGCTATACATGAAACGACTCGAAAAGTTTGCTAATAAACAAACCCGCGGAGATGACATTATATTCGCCAATAAGGAAGGGTTCGTTGAAGACGAAACACTGAAATGGTATCTACAAAACGCTCGGGCATATGTCTTCCCGTCATTGTTCGAAGGCTTTGGCCTGACAGGGCTTGAAGCCATGGTGCACGGCTGTCCGGTTGTGAGCAGCGATTTGACTACTCTACCCGAAGTACACGGCGATGCAGCCCATTATTTTGACCCGTATGACATTCAGGACATGGCTGCAAAGATTGATGAAGTTATCAGCAACGAGACATTGCGGAAAAAGCTCATAGAAAAGGGCTACGAAAACACCAAACGCTTCTCTTGGCGTCGATATACACAGCAAAATCTCGCTTTATTCAAAGAGCTATTGAACGAGAACTAATCTTCGGACGTTTCGGTGTCATCAGCAACACGTAAAACGATATGTCGATCGCGACCAGCACCTTCTGATTCGGTCGTAAGACCGTACTCACCGGCAAGCTTGTGAATCGTTCGGCGATCGGCCGAGTTCATCGGTGGAAGGTGTTTTTCTTCACCCGACTTTTTTACTTCTTCAAGCCACGCTTGCGCTTTATCTTCAAGACGATGTGCGCGTTGTTTTTTATAGTCGGCAATATCCACATTTACCCGAGTGGTTTCATATTCACCACTCTTAAGTGCCATTGATGTGAGATATTGAAATGAGCGCATCGTATCACCGTGATTTCCGATCAGAAAGCCGTTCATGTGCGTGCTTGGCACGCTTAGCTCAATAACTTCGTCATCCTCGGTTGTCGCATACACTTCGACATTAAGCCCAAAAAAGGACAAAATATCTTCGAGATATTTTTTTGCAAAATCAATTGATTCGTTCATGTATCACCTCTTCTTTTTAGTTGTTTTCTTCGAGGTGGTTTTTACTTTCTTTGGTTTTGATTTTTTCGAGGTAGTCTCTTTCTTGGTGTCATTGAGCGGCTTTTTACTGACTACGGTCGCTGTGCTTTGCCGCATTAAAAATTCATCTTGATTGAGTAGGTGTCGTTGCTGAAGGAAAGCCATTAAACCGCTCGTAAACCAGTACAGTGCGAGTGCAGCCGGGAAGCCAATAGTTATGACGAATATCAGAAAAGGCATGATGTAGCCCATGTTTCGACCCATTGCGGCGTTTACTTCGCTGTTGTCCGGCTCTTTTCCAGTCTTTGCATCGTTAAGGATATCGCGTAATTTACGTCCTTCTTTGTCATTCGGCATCGTCTGACGAATCTGGAAGAACTGAATAATCGCAGAGCCAAGCACAAGAATAAAAGCCGGGAAGTAGAAACCCTGGTCCGAGTCGATAGCAGACCTGCTTAAATCTACGAAGCCGAACAGCGTGTTGTCAAACTGTGAAATATCATTAGATAAATCCTGCATGAATGACATGTTCTGAATCGGTTCATACGAAAACTCCACAATCTGTTGAGGATCGTTTACGATGCGGTTCAAACCCGAGAACAACGCGATAAAAACAATTATCTGCACAATCATTAAGCCAATAAATGACAGCGGCTTTATCTCTTTTTCCTTATACAGCTCCATCATCATGAGTGATTCTTGCTGTCGATTACCCTTGGCGGCTTTTTTAATCTTCTTTATCTCAGGCTGCATCTCGCGCATGGCGCGCGTGTGTTTTAGCTGTTTTTTAAGGAGTGGATACATAGCCCACCGCACCAAAACAGTGAATATAATAATCGCAATACCAAAGTTATGACCTGGAATTATCGCGTAGATAAGACTAAGTACGTTAAAAATTGGTTGCACGAACAATGTCGTTAACATGTTTTCTCCTTTATATGTAGTGTACCACGTGAAAAGAGTTAGTGAGGCGTAGTGATTTTCGCTAAGATTTTTTTCGTAACGCTTGCGAACTGTTTATCAAGCTCTGTTTGATCGATTAATGCAATGTCAACTGTCTTTACATACACAATCATATCTACTGAGATATTCTGCAGTCTCTTCTGCTTGCGTATGGTTTCAAATACACGTCGACGTATTCGATTTCGAACAACCGCCTTAAGCGATACTTTTTTGCTCACAACAACCGCGAGCCTATAGTCGCTTCTTTTCGTTTTTTCAAAACGACACGAAAAAAGCGAGGTGTGAATTGTCTCGCCTTTGACCCTGGAAACACTCTTGTGACCATGAAATCTATTTTTGCGAGCAATCACCCTTCGCTCCTTTATCGTTCGATCAAATCTAGTGACTTAGTCGTGCTCGACCCTTATTTCGGCGAGCCTTCATGACGCGACGACCTTGTCTGGTCGACATTCTCTTAAAGAAACCATGTACACGTGATCGGTGTCTTTTCTTTGGTTGGTATGTACGCTTTGGCATAGTCTGTCTACTCTACCACTGTTGAGGCATAATAGCAACCCCTGTAATTCACGTGTTATTTTGGGGCTTTGTGAAAGTATATAGGTGATTTCACCCTGCTTTGGAGAAATTCGCAAAAAACTGAGCCAGCAGGTTTATCCACTATCCACAGAAATTTTCCACAAAATTAACAGGGGTAGATTCTCACTGTGGAAAACTCAATCTTCTCTCAGCACGTTTACGCTTATAAAAAATGTTGTGAAACTAGCTGTGGAAAAGTCCCCTACTCTTCTGTTATTCTTGGTTCTAGAAGCAAAAACTAGAGGGAGCAGAGAAACCGTGCAAGAAACAGCTACAGTGTGGCAAGCCGTCCTGGGCGAGATTGAACTCAGTGTATCTCGTGGAAATTTCGTTACGTGGTTTAAAAATACCCAGTTACTAGAGTACACTCGCGAAACTGCCCTTATCGGCGTTCCCAATATTTTTATAAAACAGCAGCTCGAACGACGTTATCAAGACCTATTAAAAGAGACTCTTGGGAACAACGGCATCACACCAAAGACAATAGACTTTAAGATATATAGCTCACCCTCAACACGCGGTAAGCGGAAAAATAACGATACAGTCGTCATGAACGCTGATCTTGCCATATCAACGCCGAAAACCACTCAACCAAAACAATCAGGTGTCGGCCATACCTACAGACAAGGGCTTAACTCCAAATATACATTTGAAAGTTTTATTGTCGGCAATGCGAATGATCTTGCTTACGCAGCTTGTCAGGCGGTCGCTCAAACGCCTGGCAATAAATATAACCCATTATTTGTATACGGTGGTGTCGGTATTGGAAAAACGCACCTCATACAAGCAGTCGGTAATGAAATTCTCAAGAACAACCCAAGTGCGCACGTCGTTTACATCTCTACCGAGCAATTTGTGCAAGAATTCCTCGACGCAATTCGCTTTAAAAAGAATACAGACTTTGCTGGCTACTATCGTAGCGCTGATGTTCTGATTATTGACGACATACAATTTATTGCCGGCAAGGAAAAAACGCAGGAAGAATTCTTTCACACCTTCAACGCACTTCATCAGGCTAATAAACAGATAATTATTAGTAGCGATAAACCACCTCAAGAAATTCCAACTCTCGAGGAGCGCCTTAGGAGTCGGTTTGCCTGGGGCATGGCGGTTGATATGCAGACGCCGGATTTCGAGACTCGTGCAGCGATCATTCAAGCTAAAGTCGACCAACAAAATCTACGACTACAGCCTGACGTTGTCGAGTATTTAGCCAACCACGTCCAATCAAATATTCGTGAGCTTGAGGGTGCGCTCAATCAACTGCTCGCATTTTGCGAGATGCGCGGCCTTGATCCGGACCTCAAGGTAGCCCAAACGGTCCTTGGTGCGGCGAACAATCGACCAAAACACATCACGCCGAAACAAATTGTCAGCAAGGTTGCAAACTACTACTCCTTGTCTGTTGAAGACATTATGAGTCCAAAGCGTGACAAGGATATTGTTGTGCCACGACAGATTGCAATGCATTTAATGCGTAGTGAGCTACACCTCAGCTTTCCGAAGATAGCTCGTGAATGTGGTCGCAAAGATCACACAACAGCCATTCACTCTGTTGAGAAGATAGAGAACGAGATAACACTTAATCCACTCCTTCGAGAACAAGTCGCAGAGATCAAGGAGCAACTTGTATGATCAGTGTGTATACTTTTGTGCAAAACGCTGTGGAAAGCCTGAAAAGCTGTGGACGAACAGTGTTTAATAACGAGCTTTGTGCACAATCGTTTTCAACGGTTACATTTTCTCCACACAATAACCACATTATAATCAACATACTTTTGCGCAACATTTTTATACAGATCGCCCCTGTCATCTTACGGTTTTGCTCACTTTCCACAATGCCTATAAAAACAACTACATATTAAATACATAAAGGAAGAACATGAAGCTTCAAGTCACTCAAGAAAATTTACACAAAGCACTCACGAACGTTTCACGTGTAGCAAGTAGCAGATCATCATTACCCGTTCTTTCTAATGTTCTAATAAAAACAAGCGATAAAAGACTCACCATCGCTGCTACTAATTTAGATATTGCTGTTACCGAACATATCGGAGCAAAGATAGCACAACAAGGAGCAATAACTGTTCCTGCGAGACTTATGCAGGATTTAATATCTAGTCTTCCTGCCGGACCTTTGGACATTGAGGTAACAGACAATAAGATGGTTTTAGAGGCTGGAAGATTCTCGTCATCAATCAATGGTGTATCTGCTGACGAATTCCCTGCGATGCCGACACTTACTAATAGCCAAGAGATTAATTTAGAGACTGGAAGCCTGCGAGATGCGTTAGCGCAAGTGTTATTTGCAGCGTCTTCAGACGAAGCTCGCCCAGTGTTAACCGGAGTGTATATATATCAAAACAACGATAAACTTGTATTTGCAGCTACAGATTCTTATCGGCTAGCAGAAAAAGAGATTCCGGTGAATGCAGCTGGACTGTCTCTCCTCATCCCTTCTCAATCATTACAAGAGGTCCTAAGACTACTAAAAGATGATTCACAGCAGATTATTATTGCGTATGACGAGCAGCAGGCACGCTTTACTATAGATGAGACAGAAGTGGTCACACGCCTCATCGAAGGCACGTACCCTGACTACAAACGGCTACTCCCTAGTTCGTTTGAAACAACGGCAAAACTAACAAAAAAGGCTTTGCTTGAAATCACAAAAGTCTCGAGTTTATTTGCACGCGAAGCAGCAGGAAGCATAACGATAAGTATCGACGCCATAAAGAATGAAATACGGATTAAATCAATCGCCTCACAGGTTGGTGAGAACACGGCAAGCGCAGAGGCTGAAGTGACGGGTGATGCAACTATAACGCTAAACTCACGATATATACTCGATGCTCTTAATGCGTTTTCAGGTGAGTCAATTCAGATCAACGTAAACGGAAAGCTTGATCCATGTGTTATTACAAGCGCAGACGACCCAACGTACACACATGTGATTATGCCGGTAAAATCCTAAACTAGCTATACTGTAGCTATGCTTTATTCGTTGCAGTTACAGAATATTCGTTCATACAAGAACGGCATATTTGAATTTAAACCGGGTGTGAACATAATCGTTGGGCCAAACGCGAGCGGCAAGACAAACTTACTTGAAGCTATATCATTGCTGTACCAGGGCAGCGCCTTTAAAAGCTCGGATGAAAATATGATTCGCCATAATGAAGCATGGGCGAGAATAGACGCCGTGATTGATGGGGTTGATCGTGTAGTTAAGATTCAGAGAGAGCCCCTCAAAAAGGTTTATGTATTGGACGAGGTGGAGAAAAAACGACTCACGCACATAACCAAATTACCGATCGTCCTATTCGAGCCTGAACATATGCTACTTTTATCAAAAGAGCCAGAGAGAAGGCGTAGTTATATAGATACAGTCTTAAAACAGACGGAATCTACCTACGCTGACACACTTTCAAAATACAAACGAGTATTGTCGCAGCGCAATAGATTATTAAAGCAAGAAAGGAGTTCTCAAGAAGATTTTTTCGTATGGGACATGCAACTTTGTGAACTTGCTGGAAGGATAGTTGAAGCTCGTCAATCGTATATTACTGATGCGAATAAAAATCTTACGAAGCGCTACCGTTCTGTTAGCGGCGGCAAAGAGACGCTGCAACTAAAGTATGAGTCAAAAATAGATAAAGCGAATTATGCAAATTCACTTGCCTTAACACTACAAGATCAATTTGAACTTGATAAGATGCGGGGCTTTACTGGGGCTGGTCCTCATCGAGATGATGTACAAATCTTACTCAATGAGAAAGACGCGCGCACGAATGCTTCCCGCGGTGAAACACGTAGTATTGTATTGGCGTTAAAGATTACTGAGCTTGAAATGGTCTCGGAGGCGTTAGATAGCCAGCCTTTATTGCTCCTTGATGACGTTTTTAGCGAGCTGGACGGTAAGCGTCGACAGACTTTAGCTAAAACATTGCAAGAATATCAGACCTTCATAACAACTACGGACGCTGATGTTGTAATGGATCACTTTACCGACTCCAACATCATCCCAATCACAAATTAATTAAAGGAGATATGAAACGGTATCCCTGCTCTTTTAATTTATTGTTCTTTATTATGCTTGATAGCTCTGCTTCTGCGGCTTGAAGATTTTTCTGGTCAATTTTTAGGCTCCCTGTTTCTTCATTAATAACTCTCTCACCAAGGTTTAATGACAGGTGAACAAAACGGTCTCCTATTGATGCGTTTTGAACAAACGGACTTTCAGTAATCGGCTGTAATAATACATCTTCCTTAATACTATTCGTGTTAGCTGTATCAATTTGTAACGTGTGAGATCGGTTGTTTCTATCACGAACATTAATAGTTGCATATTCATCACCGAGACTCATAGAGTCCACGGAGTAATAATCACTACTGTATATGTATCGACCCGTCAATGATTCATCTTGAATTTTGTATTCAACAACATGCGTATCAAAAACAACATAAACATATTCAGAGCTTGCGTAGAAGTTTACTACCTCATTTTGTGCGTATAGAAGATTTAGGTTATTATCGTAAACACCAAGTCGACCTAAGTCATCTAACACGCAAATATACTCCCTTATGCAATAAGAAGATTTAATTAAGGGTCTGTTCGTTACTCTTTTATTAAATGTCTCAGCTTTGTAGGAGCTAAGCACACCTTTAGAGGCTGTGATATTTATATCATCACCTTCTGTTATAAAGCCAGACATCAAAACTCCATCGTTAACTACGTCACTAATGGTAATCAAGCCTTCTTCTTCAGGAAGCTCTATTCTCTCCACAGAACTTAAATTGTTGCCCGAATAATAAAATCTTCCTTCTCGGGGTATAAATATAATCTTGTCACCGCTTCTTCTAACTGTGAAGGTGGTGTCGCTCGGCAGGTTTTCTATAATACGCACGAAAACAATATCGAAACCGCCCCCCGCCTCTTTTAGCTCGTATAGAAAGTGTCCAGCACCAAAATTCTCCGAAGCTCTAACAAGGGCATACGTGGACTCATTGACGTCAAATACTCCTTCAATTACTCCTGGGTCTGGATTGTCGAGGCTCGTGCTTTCTGCAAATAAGTCCTCTGCCCGAACAACTAACGAAGGTTTTGTAGAAGTTGGCTGGCTGTGGTAAACAAGACTAAACATCGTTCCGCCGCAGACATATGATACATAGGAACTTCCTAGAGGGTGCACACAAGATTGAGAGTCGTTTGCGACAAAATATCTTCCATCTTGTGGCCGTAGGTTTGCGTTTATATCCCTTTTTTGAAAAAATCCTGGGACATTGGTTAGCGCGCTAAAATCTCCGTCATCACCACTAATCTCTACTAAATATTTTCCAGAAGGAACGGACAGCTCGGTTATATCGGATGGGTTCGAAACGGTATTCCTGTAGTTTTCCCCGATGACAGTAATCTGCTGCACATTTTGGCTGACAACAACAGTTAACCTACCTCTACTAGACAGCCATAAAATAAAAAGTGTTAGTACCAGCAAAAGTGCAAGTAAAGCAGTAACTATAATTAATTTTCTACGACTTATCATTGAGATCCCAGTCCAGCTAAAATATCTATAGCTTCATTTATCCTATCTCTAACCTCTTCGCTGCCGTCTTGACAGTCAGCGCATCGCTCATAGTCCACGGCAAATATACTTGCGGCTTCTTCAACCGTCGTAGAGGCAAAGAATGGGTCTCCAGCACGTGTTTTTTCACTAGATATTTCTCCACCAAAACCAGTTCCACGGAGCTGTCCGTCTAGGAATCGTAGTTGATACGGAATGGTGTCAATTTCATCATATGTCACCCCTCTCAATGAAGACTGTTCGATTATCTTTCCGGTTGGCGTCCATTGCACAAGACCCCAGCCTATACCGCTAGTTGCAGTAATATCTACGGTCGACGAAGGTGTTTCAGTGCCCCGTGGAGTTCCCTGAAGCCGCATAGGCTCTACAGACGATTCATGACGCATATTTGCAATCACACCGGCAGCTTGTTCACGAGTAAACCCAAGTTCTCTTGTTAAAATCCTAAACACATCTGCTTCATTGTTGCCTGTCGTATTTACGTTACACACATCCCTGCCGCTACTCAAAGTGAGTACACTGTTTTTGTACTGAAGTATTTCTACAAGATTTTTTTCTGTGCTAATACCTCGAGATTTTACCTCATCAATAATTGATTGGAGCTCTGCATCACTTGTGAAGTTGAATAATGGCATTGTTGCTCCTGCGGCCAGGCTTTTTGCGATTGTGTCCTTTGAGTTTTCGCTTGCTAGAGCCCCTGCTTTCAAGTCGTCGGTTGTGATTATGCCCTCAAAACCTAACTCTTCACGAAGAAGCCTAACACCGGCTGCGCTTGTCCCTATGACCTCTCCTTCAGATGTAAGGCCGGGCACAACCGCATTATTCAACATAACCACACCGTTGTGGCTGTTAACTAGATCTTCAAAGGCAAGAAGATCTCGGTCTCTTAGCGTGTCGATGTCCGGCGAGGTCTGTGGTTCATTGTCTGTGTTTCCTGGTGTTGTTCCGAGACCTGGAAAGTGTTTGTATGTAGGGTTGACTCCTGCTGAACGCAATCCTTTTGCAAAGGCAGATGCCTTTGCCTTCACGACTGCCGGGTCTTCAGAGAATCCTCTGTCTAAGTCGAATACCGCTCCACTCCCCTCTACCGACAAATCTGCCACAGGAGCTAGAACCGTATTAACGCCTCTATCAAGAAGTTTTTCGCCAATTTCTTTAGCAACGAGCTCTATCTCTGCATCACTTTTTTCTCCGAGTTCTTTTGCGCTTGGGTATTCGCCAATCTGTTCTCGAAATCTTTGTACTCTACCGCCTTCTTCGTCGCTCGCCACCAACAACGGAATTCCTGCCGCAGCATTGAGGCTATCAAAAAATGCTTTGTTATACTCTCCATTGTCATTTCCCAGGATAAAAACTCCTCCAAGTTTATATTTTTCTACAGCCTCTATCATCTCCTGTCGCTGCGCACCGGTGAATCCTACTATGAATGTCTGGGCGATTTTCTGGTCTTCAGATAGCCCGCCAATTGCCTCGGTGACGTCTAGTGTGGGGGTTAAGCTGGATGCTGCTTGTGGCACAGAACCAGCGGAGATAGACGGTGCTATTATTTGATCTAAGATCCAGCCTGCCTTTGCTTGATTGCCGCTTGTAGTGTGGTGCACACTGTCTGCTAGAGGATACTTAGCTCCCTCGTTTCGGGTCAGTGAAGCTCTGTATTCTGAAGCAAAATCTAGAACAGTAAAGTTACTTCTTGCAGCTGCCTCGGCTATAGCATTATTAACATTTGTTTCAGATCCATTTCTTCGCACGGTATTTACCCAGAAAATTTGAGCAGACGAATTATTTGATCGAAGCACGTTGACAAACTCAGTGGTTAAGCGAATCATGAGTTCTTGATCTATGTTGGTCGCTCGGTTTGTTCCGAGTCCGACAACGATGATGCCTGCATTAGCATAATCTTGAGCATGTTCAGCTAGATACGGTTGAATGTTGGTTGATTGAAAGGCTCCGATTGCTTCTGCAGAAGGGCCCCATCTTCTATTGTCGGTGTGCCCACCTGCGCTTCCAGGTTCAACGCTTTCATCTACATTAAATCCGCGTAGTTTCGCCTCAGTTAGTAGTCCTGAATTTATCATCTGTACGGTTATAGAGTCACCTATAAAGAACACCTTGCTGTTATCTACGGAGTTTGATGTTCTTCCTCCGCATTGCAAAGTAGATATAGATTCAGGGTCTCGTACTGCTTGGGAGCGATTGAGTTGGTCTACATCGAACTGCGTAAGTGGTAGTAGCTGCGCTGAAACACTATCAGATAGCACAAATACAAACCCCACCAAGAGTACCATGCATGCATAGCTATAAGATTTTAGTCGACTTAGGTTTGTATATTTTTTGACCGGATTATTAATCTTTCTCAGAATCATCGAATAATTCCTTCGTCTAATAGCCTCACAATCGTATCAGCATGTTCCTTCATGTATGCAGCAGACTCACTATTGTTCATTTCTACAAGTAAAGCTGGTGAGTTGGTGGCGTCTGCGTACCACGCCTCCATGAAGCCATAGCCCCTGTTAGCGGCTACTGTCCATGGCCAACTCTTGTTGTTGCAAGATGCTGTGCTCCCATCAATCATGCCTGTGTATGCTTCAGCAATTGGTCGAGATCGATCATAGGTGGCCTCTCCGGAGTAGAAGACCTTGTTTATGCAGTCATGATATGCAAAGAACGCACTGGAAGGACCTAATGCTGTCAGGAAGTTTTGGACATTCTGAGTTTCAGCCTCACTTGCAGCTGACGCACCCCTATAGTCTCCACTAAATGGTGTGTTGTTGCCACTAGAACCCCATCTATAATCAAAGTTCCTATTTAGATTCACTCCGTTTGGATTATTTCTCCCGTTGCTTGCAATAGCAGCTTTGTTTACCTCAGGTATAGCTATTACTCGCACATCGCTCGGGAGTGAAGCGTTGAATAGGAGCTCGAAAGATACCCTCTGTCCACCATTTTCCGATCCGTGGATAGATGAAGCTATTACAATTGTTCGAGGGTTTGTTTCACCTGCGCATGCATCACGTACGAACACCATCATGTCGCTACCATTTGTATCCTGGCCAATTATGCCAGAGGCTCCGCCCATTGCTGATGCAATCTCTTCCCAGTTGAGTGCATTTTGACCAGGAGCAAAGTAGTCACTTTCAAGACCAATACTTCTGCCTTCGCACGGTATAACCGGTCCGTCAATATATTCAGCAATGCTCACACCTGCCAAGCCTGAGCCGGTAAGACGCGCACTCGATGCATCTAGGTTGTAAATTTTTGTTGCAGTGTCATTGACAACCTCATCAAGCATACAGATATTGCTTTTTGTATAGACTACCTCTCCGGTTTCCTCGTCCATTACTTTTGACTCCTCTCGCTCTATAGCGCGTCTTTCACATTCTTCAGGTGTGGTTACTTCAACATCTTCTTCCAGTTCATCTAGGGAGAATCCATATTGAGCTACCCCGAAGTTTTGACTTCTGCCAAGCAGACTACGCGTTCCAGCTTCTGCGCTTGCTTGGCCTGATATGCCCGCGATCGCAGAGCTAAACAATGAATTGCCAGACAGATTAATGCCACTTATTGGTTTTCTTATAGGGAGAATAGTACTCAGTCTAAATAAGGATGTGCTTGCTAGCGACTTAGCGCTGCTTATATCTAGATAGCGTGCGAAAAAGTCTTTTCGTTCAAACTCTTCCTGTTCTTTTTGTGCAAAATATTGATCTAATTCTGCGACTTCTTGATCATTGAGAAGCCTTCCTCCGAGACCCTGCATGTTGCCGTTTTCATCCTCGTAGCCCTTTATCATTGTATTGGTGCTTGCGTCGTTAGCGGCCATTACCTGATCGATAGCCGTGGCGCCGTCTTCTGTCAGTACATCTGTAGATAACCTAAACATATTATTAATAATTGCTGAGAATACACCCCCAAAAACACCAGATACTGTGTTGATAGCACTTTTAACGGGGCCTAGGCTGGTGATTGCGCCGACTGCTGGGCCTGTGACGAAATCAACAAATGAATCAATTTTGTCTAGAGCTCCGTGCACTAAATCGTTTAAACATGGTGTTCCCGTTATAGGTGTACAGGCACGATAAGGACCTAGAGCGATATCTTTGACTGTCCCCAGAGAACCGGAATTTAAGGCCTCTTCTATTCCCACCGTTTGCCTCAGCTTTGTTTCCGGGCAAACTAGCTCTGCTGAGTCCTTTGTTAGAACAACCCCATCGAGACACTGTCTTTCTGGCAGCGGTCTATTGTTGGATGCTGCATACATTCTGCTTTGCTCGAAACCATCAACCAATTCGTACATAGCACTTATCTCTTCTATACTAAGTCTCGACTCAGATCCTGCCTGTGCGGCGGTGGTATTAGCAAGGTTGCCCGCGATTGAACCCGGTAGACGGAGCAACGATGCAATTCCTTCGTTCTTTGGAATGTCTATAGTGCCATCGATACCGGACATTATCATTGCCGAGTATTCAACAGCAGCAGCAACATTTCTGTCATACACAAACTTAGAAATAGAATTATCTTCAACTTTTTGAACGAGTTGATCAACAGTGTCTAGAAGGTAGAGAGCAGTTACTATACCAGCAGAGCCTGCAAGTGAACCTATCACTTTAGGGGCTGCGGTCTTAAAGATCTTATCGAATACTTTTTCTGTTAGGTATCTTCCAACCCTCTTGTCGCCTATTTCAGAGACAATATCTTGCATTTTTTCACTGGACGCTTCGAGTGCTTCTCGTGCGGCCCTATTAGTGTCACGATCAAGCTCTTGCGGACTACAAGACGACACAAGACAGAACAAATAGGCGCCAGCCCTAGCATTTGCGGGTTCTACGACCCGAGCGATTAATTTAATTTGAAGCTGTTTGAGTCGACTGATGTTTTTTGTGCCAAATTCATCTCGCTTGAAACAAAGTATAAAGCACCATTTCTTTGCACCATGGAAAGCAGCTGCTGACCTGAAATGTCTTCGTCCTAAAATACCCTTCCATTTTGTTTCTGCTTCTATAAACTCTCCACTAATTTTTGCTATTCCTCTTGGGCCGCCCGCTCCTACGACTCTTCCATTTTGAATGACCCTATACTCTCTACCCCCTCTAAAGTCAGTGCTTGGTGCACTTTCAATCTCGATACCAAAATTATTGAAAAGTTTTGTCTCAATCCTGTTTTGATTCCAATTATTAAATGTTTTCGAGAATATATTGCCAGTTAGAACCTTATTACAGCCACGACGCAATGTTGTCCCACAGTCATCCTGCCCAGCAGTCGGTACTAATTTTGAAATATAATACTGAGCAGTAAATTTTTCTAGTCTCTCACCTACGAGCTGCGTTGCCCTGCTGCTCGCAGAAGTAACAGCTTCTTTGAATTGCTGGAGTGCAAGCTGAGGGATGGCCATAATTCCGGCAATTGCTAGAGTGACGCCGAGACCGCCAATAAAAGTAAAGATGGCCTTTTTAGTATTGGATGCTTTTTTCTTTGCCTTGTTTTTTGTATCGCTTATTGAATAGCGCCACGCAGACATGCCTTTTTCGTCATCATCAGAATCTTTTTCTGCCTCACTTACTACTGAACTATCTTGACCGTCGTCTGTTGAAGCGCCATTTTCTGCGTTAGCTAGATCCGCTTCTCCGACACCATTCTCTTGTGCGTTAGACGCATCTTTGTCGTCTGTTGGATGGGCTTCTGGATCATACTCAGAATTGCCTACTCCCCCTTCGTCATTCAAGGGCATATCAGGGTCGTACGAGTCGCCGGCTCCACCCTCAGGGTTGACGAAATCGGGTTCGATAGCGTCTTGCGCGTTTTGACCTTCTTCTTGCGCGATTTGCTGAGCAGGAGAGCCTGATGCAAAACGCTGTCTATTTTGCGGCGTGTTAAGCACAGGAGATTTAGCGGTTGGGTTTTTGCCTCTGTTATCGATTCTTCCGCGACCACGCAAAGAAACCTTAACTTTCCCTTTGCCTGGTCTTTCTGGTGCTGGTGCTGTTGCCATCTATGCGCCCTTAGATGTAGTTACTTTTCTATTTTATTGGAGGTTTACCGTGTTATTATACCCTGTTTGCTCGAGATTCACTTGCTGTTGCTGCTCAATTGCTTTCACTTCATTTGGATCTGTTGTAATGAGTTGGGTTTCTGTCGGAGAAGCTGTTATCTGTATGTGGACATGGTTCTCGCCAGCAAAAAACAAACCTTGCCCTACCGGGAACTGTGTTAGTCGTTTCTTCTCTTCGCTTGTCAGCTTAAATACGTTACTCAATACATCTACGGCAGATGCAGACTGTTTCAGCAGTATCTGCATACTGGCGTTTGCCACAATTGCACGACCCATGCGTGACCCCATAAAGTCCTCAACGTCTTGCGTAATGGTTGTTATGCCGAGGTTGTACTTACGTGCTCGCTTCGCTAAGGAGAACAAGAAGTTTGCACTATCTTCATATTTCATGAGTTGCCATGCTTCATCAACGACAAGCATGCGTTTCTTCTGGTCCGTCTTTGTCTTGTTCCAGATGTAGTTTAGGACAATATACATCGCTACTGGGCGGAGCTCATCTTCTAGGTCACGAACATTAAATACTACAAGCGGATTGTTGATGTCGATGTTGCTTTGCTGGCTAAAGATACCCGCAAACGTACCTGTTGTATATTTGCGTAGGCGCTGCGCGAGGTCTGGCCCAGAGCCACCCATATGTAGGAGCGTGTCGTATAGATCGTTGATAGTCGGCGCAGGGGTTGAGTGTGTTAGGGGGTCATTGGTTATGCCGGCTTTGGCATAGGTTTCAATCAGTGCGGCATCAAGGTCGGATTCCTCCGACGGGCTTAGTGCTGGCATCACCATACTGCCGCCACCCTGCTGCTGCGCCATCTGGGCTTGTGCACCACCCATCATGAGTCTGAGTAGTCCGTGCAGCGTTATGATGTTGCTACGGAGGGCGTTGTCGGCCTCTTCGCCATCAACTACTTTTGGTAGATCAAATGGATTAATTCTCGTTGAGCTGTTTAGGCTTAGGCGTACATAGGCGCCGCCAACAGCATCTGCCAGTCGTTCGTATTCGTTTTCAGGGTCGATGATAAACACCTCTGTGCCGAACATCATGCTCCTAATTGCTTCGAGTTTGACTGTGAAGCTTTTACCGGCACCAGACTTTGCAAATACAACACTGTTACCGTTCTCGAGTGAGAATCTATCAAATATCACAAGGCCTGAGTTATGCATATTTACGCCGTATAGAATGCCGTTATCTTGGGTGAGATCAGCACTTGTGAACGGGAACGAAGTGCTAATTGCACCAGTGTTCATGTTGCGTCTTATTTGCAGTTGATCTTCAAATTGTGGAAGCGTTGAGTTAAGGCCCTGCTCTTGTTGAGCGCTGGCCGGCTTGCTGTAGACAAGTTGTTGTGCAAGAATCCCTTCTACTTTGTGTGACACAAACTCCAATTCGTCAACGTCGTTTGCATATATCGTGAAATAAAGGCCAAATCTGAAAAAGCGCTCTTCTCCCACCTGTAATTTATCTCGTAGTTCTTCTGCATCTTGAATCGCCGCTTGTTTACCAGGGTCTCGCACACGGCCTTTTTCAGCTTCAATTTGAATACCTGCCTCGAGCTGGCCTACTTTTTTTCGAAGGTTTTCAAGAACAACTTGGCTCTCTACTGGATAAACAAAGAGTGATAAATCGATGATTTCATCGAGGTTTACTAGGCTGCTCAGCCAGCCCGTGTAAATCTGTCTCGGATAGCCGTACACATAGTATGTTCGAGCAATTCTCGTGCCTATCTTGAACATACTGCTTTCAAATTCAAGGCTAGCCGGTGCGATAAAGTCTCGAAGTGCGGTGATTCCTTTTTGAAACGCCGCCTGTACCTCAAGCTGTTCTTGCGCAGCTTGCATTTGTGCTTGTGCGATAGGATCGTTTTTTGGCTGTTTGCCGCCTCCCAGTAGCCCCATTACTCAAGCTCCTTATCTAGATTTGGATTCACAGCGTCACCTTCTCCCTTTGTGACCACAGGAGCGGTGAGGTCGCTGAAATTCTTGAGCTGCTGACGAGTTGCAGTATCTGGGTTATAGGCGTCGTAATACAGCTCGATTAATTCTTGTGTATCAAGAGGAAGTGATTTTACTTGGCATTGCTGCAGGCCGTTCATCACCGCCTGAATACGGTTTTTGAGCTCAGTTTTTGCGCGCTCGAGGTCCACCTCATTGATGACGACATGTTCATCTTTCTTGCCAAAGATGGTTTGGAAGAAGCCCTTGCTCGCTTTCACTGCTTTCTGCATATCGAGTTCTGGCTCAAATGGAATCACGACATAAAATTTCTTATCCATGATGTTTGTTTGGCTGACGATCGTTTCCATGTAGTTAATGTAGTCCTCCATAAGGAGTGCAAGCAGCATGTTGTCATGTTCAGTTCGGATTTTATCGAGCTTTTCGATATATGGACGCATGTCAATCTTTTGGCTTCGAACAAAGATTTGCACCGGAAAATAGAGTGAATTCAAGAAGCCTTGATATGCGAACTCAACCCCCTCGCGCTCTTGCGGGCTCATGAGGTCAAAATTGATGCTGTTGCACATGAGAACTGCACGAAATGACCCGTCATTCATAATGACGATACCGTCACGTATCTCAGCTATTTCTAGCGCATTCTGGGTACTCGTCTTATTTGTTGCAAGTTTTGGTGTGGATTGTGGGGACATAGCCGGCTGTCCTGCTTGAACAGGTTGTTGTTGCTGAGTTGCCTGCGGTTGTTGCTGATTAGGATTCAATTTCTACTACCCACCCCTCTAGCTCGGGAGAGACTAATGAAGCGATATAACGACTTCACCATCTGATGAATCATCATTCTTGTGAGTTTCACGAGCCAATGATTCAACGCTACGATCGTTGTTTTGTGCTAACGACAGTATAGCAGGGTCTACAGGGGTTGTGCTACTTATTGACGGGTCAGTTTTTGATGTTGAGGGCATTACTGGTTGTTGTCCTGCAGGCAGAATGGTTTTTAGATGACTATGACTCTCAATAGCCTCTTCTATGTCATGTTTTTTGTGGAGCTTATTCAACAGCGCTTCTTCTTCGTCTTTTGTTATGGTCGGTCGTTTTACTACTGGCTTTGCTGGTTTTTGTGCTGGCGGCTTTTCAGCCTTCATTGCAGTGTGATGTTCATCTACCTGAGGTAGTGATACGCTGTCGAATACTGGGTCTGATTTTTGTTCCTGACCTTTGTGAGCACTAGGTAGGGCAATCTCTTGTGCTGCACCATCTTCGTCAAGCACCGATTTATGCATCTTTTTACTTTTTTGGCGCGCCTCAGCGACGAGATCAAGCGTGTGTTTGCGGTGTTCATCCTCGGATTTTTTTATTGCTGTGTCTACGTGGTTTGCAGCGGCGGATGTGTCGTCAAGGATGTCTTCTTCCTGGGCTTGTTGTGCCTGCTGCATTGCTGATGTGGGCTCGACCGCTGTTGTGGCTACAAGTCTGTCGCTAGCTGGTGCGCGGTCCATGTTTTTCACGGCCCAACCGCGAGTATCGACGACACTTGAAAGTGCTGAAAGTCTGCTTTTTACCTGGTCTTGAGAGAGGCCGTCTGTGTATACGTGCACCTCCTTTTTAGGAACAGTAATAGTTACCAAATCTTTCATGCCTGATTGATCCCATATGCGCTTGCGCTTCATAAGCATGAAGCGAATTCTGGAGGCAAGAAAAATTTCAGTAGGCTGGTCCTTAGACCAGGGAGCTGCTAGAGCGCCAAAACCAAAAAAGAACGGCAAAAATACGATAGCTAAAAAAGCCGCTCCCGATGTCACAACGAGAAACGTAAGATAGCCAGAAATAAGGGCGCCACCAGCAAACAAGAACTGTTTGAACGATAGTGGACCAAGGAACTTATCATCAGCCTCAACGTCTTGAGGGACTTTATACACAGCCATAAGATGTATTATAGACTTAATATCCTCGAGAACAAAAGATGATAGGCTGACCTAAGGACTATGCTGCCTTCTTCTCATCATCTTCATCTTGAGAAAGAGCAATTAACTTCTGGTCAACTGTCAAATTTTCTGAGCTTACTGAGCCATTTCTAGAAATTGTATCTCTTCTGTGAGTTTTATTCCTTGCTGCATCCAGACTAACAACATTATTAGGCGGCTGTTCTTCGCTGGTTGTTTGCCTGTTGCCTACTACATCAACATCCGTATCTTGACTGGCAGCAAGAATTCTAGATTCAGCTTCATTGTCTGCAAGTTGAAGGGGTGGGGTTGGTCCTAAGTTGTCATCAGTGTCCGGATTAACGGACTCGGCTAGTCGCAACGCAGATTTATGTAGTTTACTCGAAGCATTGAAAGGTAGAGGTATATAGACGCCAGTATGAGTTTTAGGTATAGCTAGATGAAGCTTTCGTTTGCCGAAGGCGAGATCTTCGAACTGGTGCTCATTATGGTCAAGATGATGGTTGAAAGTCTTCATCTGTTTTCTTCTCCACTTTTCTTCTTTTCTTCTTGCCCTTCGAAGCGTGCTTAACTCGAGCTTATCAGCTGCTGGATTCCCATAGATTACTCTCTCTGCTGCAATTTTTGATCTTTTCTTCTGTAGTTTTGCACCTTTTCTCGCTAGTCTCATCTGTCTGAAAGAGGTAGGAATTATGCGGCCTCTCCTCTGCGCTGATACCGGTATGTTAGTGTCGTCATCACCTCTCGGATTATCAAGTGAGCTAACCACTGTTCTACCAAGGCGCATGATGTATGCGACATGGGCTCTCATGTCAGCTTCGTTCAGACGCTTATCAAAATCTTTCGTCAACTTCCCTTTATCAAGACGAAGAGCTTTTGCGAGTCTGTCTATGTCAAACGCTGGTGTAATGCCGGCATTCTCAAGGTATTCAACGACGTGCAGTGCTGTCATGGTGGCGTCATCGATTTTTAATTCCTTGAACTGTTTTTTTCTTGCCTCCAGCTCTTGCTGAGAAAAAGCTGAATCATCGCCAGGCCTTGTGCCGTCCTCTCTCATGAACCTTAGCTTGGGCGACACGTGCATTTGAGCAGGCACTAAGCTAGCAAATCCTCTTCTTTGAAAGTCAAAATCTGATTCAGGATTTGTTTGAGGACCGTTTTTTGGTCCATGTCGCTTTGTATGAGTTGACTCTTTAGAAGTATATGCCAAAGAGTTCATAGCTCCTCTTGTTTTTGCGGGTCCTGGTAGGTTTCTACTGTCTTGGTCAGTCGTTTTTATGCCTCTGCGCTGAACCTCCGAGTGCTTATTTAACGGGGACTGATTAGGGTTCACTCCGTCTTCATCAAGGAATGGCATGTGATACTTATTGTGATAATCAGGACTACCTGCATCTCTTTCTAGAACAAGCAGTGGATCAGCTTCAATCGTAGATTCTGGCTTTCCGTGTGCGTGTGCGTGTGAATGGGCTGAGCTCATATGTAAATTTTAACATAAAAGCTATTAATTTACAATAGTGCTTATGCTGTTAGGATTCATTCTCGGCATTATTTTGCTGATTTAACTGTTCTTGAGTCTGATTTTGGTTTGGCATTTGACTTGAGGAAACTGATTTATAACCTTTCGCCATTGCTGCTCGAACTCTTTCGCCTGGTGAAGCAGGGCCTTGCTTTGGCGCAAGCATAACAGGTTTGCCGTCAGCGTCTCTCTTCACATTGCCATACTCATTGTATTCGTATGCTGGTTCTGAATCAGCTTGTGCAATCGCTTGCGCAGGTCCTGTGTCTGCACTAGAAACAATACGAGCAACCTCGGCACTCCCCGATTGCTGAGCCATGGTCTTTAACCTATCCATTGACGCAGACAAAGCTCCCATCTGTGCAGCAATGGTTTCCTGTTCTTCTACACTACTAGCATTAGCCATTTGTGACTCTAAAGCAGCCATGCTTGCGTCAAATCCTTGCTTTAGGTTCTTGGCTGCGGTAGGGTGCAGTCTACCAACTTCTCCATATGTAATACTGTCGAGTGCCTTCTGGTTCTGTCTGTTATTAATTGACTCCATGGCAACGTCCTGCATACTCACTCCGCTTTGTGTAACATACCTTCCGTCATCTCCCCTTACAGCTGCTGCAGAAGCCCCCATGCCATCCCATTGGTACTTCCCGTCCGCTCCTTTAACAGCTGCTGATGCTTTAGCTATTCTATAGTTTCCTTCCTCGTCTTGATACGTTACCTCGGCCCCGCCGTTCATCGCAGATTTAAGCATCGCAGCCTTTTCACCGTAGCTTCCCCCTCCTAGATCGTGTCTTCCTGCTGCCGCCGCAGCTGCACTAGCCTCGCCAAGCATCTTCATCGCCACAGCCTCGTTTCCGTGTGACATTGACATAATTTTCTGGGCCATTTCTTCAAAGCCGCCAGTGAATGAGGTCTTGGAAGCAGCCATTGAGGTGACGACTGCTTGCGCCAATGCGTGACCGGAATGATCTCTTTCAAGAGCTTGAGCTTGAGCAATAGTTTGTTTGACTGCTTGGTCTGAGTATCCTTTGCCCGCAAGGAAGTCGCGCGCCTCCTCAGATCTTCCGGCTATTATTAGAGATAGGGCTTCAGCAAAATCATCATTCTTTAGCTCAGCATTAACCTGGATGTCTTCTAGCGCATGTTTTGCATGCTCAAGCCTTGCTTTGTCGTCTGCCGCATCATATGCTCCGCCCCTCAGTCCTTCTTTCAGACCATTTCTCTTTATCGCTTCGGCTCTTGTGTATCCTGCTTTTCCTAGATCATTAATTCCCTTGCGCCAACCTCGTTTTGCTTTGTCGCCTTTAAACCTATTGCCTGCGTAAAGATCTTTTCGTAATTGTTGACGCTTGTCAGCTCGATATTTCTTTTGTCTATCAAACACTCCTTTACTAGTGTTATTGGCCATGCCTGCGAGGTTCGCGAAGACACCGCCTGCGTACTTGAAGATTGCAATTATAAAGAAGAACGGACCAATGTAGAATACTAGCTTCATGAGCGTGGTAAACACTGTTGCACTGTCGCCCTCGAGACCAGCAACAACCGCAGCCATTCCCCGCCCTAACATCAACATGCCTATGACTAACGGGTAGATGAGCAGTAGCTTGGTAAACGTATTCCACCAGAGCTTCCATGCTTTGTCGTTTCCAGGAAAGATCCAAGACAATATTGCGAGTGGCGCCAGCACCATAAGGAACACAATAATGAGCTCACGAACGTTTAATAAAACAAAAATTACGATAAGTGCCAGAAAGGCAACTCCAAGGTAGCTTGCCACTATTCCGATAGATGCAAAGCCTACAGCTCCTATTGCGAGGCTTCCACCGATGGCACCATAGCTTACAAGTGCACCTTCTACAGGGCTGAATATTCTTTCTAGTGCTAATGCACTTTCTCCGCCAAAGGGAGCTGCAACGAGTCCACCGGTTGCGGCGCCTATATTATTAGTGATTTCAATCATTATCCGAGAAATGTCGTACGAAAGCGACATAAATATCACCGCGGCCAATAGCCGAGGCATGGCTCGCTTTACGGTGTAAGCATCAACAAACTGGAAACCAAGAGCAGTAGATATTACCATTACGAGTAGAATAGGAATTAGCAGCACTGACGCAATATTTCTAAAACGCGCCCAAGTGTCACGAATTGCCTCGGACTCATAGTAGTCTCTGCCAACGTTCATAGCCTGTCTGATCTCATTGTCAAGCAGCTGGATTCCTTCACTTGCTGCTTCAATAAGCGGGCAAATTAACCAACTTAATGACCCTTTGGATTCACATGATTCCTGAGCAATACCGCCACCCCCACTTTCACCGGTATCAGCAACTGGAACAGATGCCTCTGGTGTCGACAATAAGTCTGTTCTACCTAAAGGCAGTCGAATAGGATTGATTGAACCATCATCTCGTACCCAGTTAGTTGCACCGTTAATTCGTCTAGAAAGGGTGCCAGCGGTTAATCCGCCAAAAAAACGATCAACGAAATTTAGCCCCACAACCGTACACTGTGTGTCTTGTGTCTCGTCAGGAGCATCTGGGGACCCATCTTGATCAAGCTCGTACACCGTTACTCGATTGTTTTCTACAATGGCTACGTCTTGACATGTTTCACCAGCTTCGCTATCTCTTTTATAGTACCCTTCTTCAACGAGTGAAAAAGTGAAGTCGCCTCTTCCGCGCACCGTCGGTATTAGTTGGTTCGGTTGGTTGCTATTTACATTCATGATTTTTCTCGTATTTTGAGCATTAAAGATACTCTTGCGAATGCCACCACCCTTGTCTTCTGCTATAGTTGACTGCTCTGTGGGATAGAGGTCTATGTCTAAATCGCCAAACATAACCTCCTCTCCTTGCTGACCTGCTACAACCGAGTATCCGTCTGGTAGTGTTATTTTTCCGGCATCACTTCCATAGTCTTCTGCTTCGAATCTATATGTTTGGTCCCATGGGTCCGAATCAATAAATCGAATAGTTATGTCTTTATCGGGCACTCTCAACGTAATGAAATCTGGATCTTCGAACTGCAGCCGGGCATTCTGTACGTCTTCCTCGGTCAAAACAGGGTATGCAGAAGCGCTCGTTGTGAGTAAAAACGAGAATAGTGGGAGCATCAGAATTTGAACAGCCACTACAGTAAAGAACTTTTTAACAAGCATGATAGTAAATATAGCATTTTTTAGAGGAAAAAGCTTATGCGTTTCTCATTGAATGAAAGGTGTTGTAGTATGGTTTCATAATGAACCAAATAAAATTATCGCTAATGGCGTCCCTTCTCGTGTTGATAGCAGTATATGCTGCCTTTACTATAACTGCACCTGTTCTAGCGGATCATACAGTTGATCATTGCGCTGAACAGGTAGGCTCAGATAATAATACAGATTTTGACCTTTGTGTCGATGGTGCTCCATCAACAATCGCGGAACAGTCGAGGTGGTGTGAAAATAATCGTTCTGATAGTGAATTTGAAAGCTGCATGCAAAGCGTGTTTGGCATTGATGTCACCTCTTCTAACGATAACGAAACGACACCATCACAATCAACGTCGCAACCAGTTGACTTCGATGACGATGAAGTTACGAGCGAAAACGACTGTAGTGCAGACGTGTTAACATCTGACAACTGCATCATAATTCAGTACATAGTTAGAGCTATTAATATATTGTCAGCTCTGGCAGGTCTTGCAATCACCGGATCAATAATGATTGCCGGGTATCAATACATGACTGCTCGTGATAACTCAGGACAAATCGAGGCCTCAAGGAAGCGAATCATCTGGGCTCTTATTGCACTGGCTACCCTTATATTCACCTACGCATTCTTGAACTTTATAGTCCCCGGAGGAGTGATATGAGACGCCTGAGAAGCACGCTTGCTTTTATCAGTTTTAGCATAGTCTCTTTGTTCATGTTTACGTTACCGGCGGCCGCAGTTCCTTGCGAGCCTGAATCTGATATCCTTGGTATCCCTACCTGGTATAAGTATTTAGAAGGTGAAGACATTGGCGGAAAATGTACGCCACGTATTAATGCAGCTGAAGATGCCTTGCCAATAGGTCTAGCTGTTCTTGAAATACTCATGACTTTTGCTGGTGTTGTTGCGGTTGTTATGGTTATATGGGCATCCTTTCAGTTTGTACTTACACAGGGAGAGCCAGATAAAGCGGCTTCTGCTAGAAAGACCGTAATCAATGCAGCTATTGGTCTTGTTATTGTTATCGTAGCAACGAGAGTAGTATCATTCATCGCAAACACATTAACCAGCGGTTAGACAAAACATATGAAAGAATTATTAGGACAAATTGACATATCACAGGATGAGCTTAACATCCCTAAAGATGTAGCTGCTGATAGTAGTACGGTTGAGATTGTTCTGGAGCTAGCGTTCGGGTTACTCGGAATGATTGCGTTCATCGTCATAATTATTGCAGGCTTGCAGTTTGTACTAAGTCGCGGAGAGCCAGAAAAGGCAGCAAAAGCTCGACGGACAATTATATATGCGGCTGTTGGTTTGGTGATTGCAGTTTCTGCGTTTACCTTGGTTCAGTTTGTAACAGAGACGGTAGGATGAAAAAAATCATTAAATCATTCATAGCATCAACTGTACTGCTTTCAGTCTTGCTCGTACCTGCAGGTGTAGGTGCACAGTTTGACACACTGGAGCAGGTTTGCGGGCCAGATAGTACATCTGCGGTATGTACTGAGAATGAGCGCGGTAAAGACGAAGATCCATTTATCGGAGAAAATAGTACACTAGAAATAGTTGCTAATTTTCTCGCAGTTATTACGGGAGTAATAGCGGTGATTATAATTATCATTGCTGGTATTACTATGATGTTGTCAGGTGGCGACAGTACTAAAGTTCAAAATTCGAGAAATGCAATAATATACGCAGCAATTGGGATCGTTGTGGTTACATTGGCGCGAACAATTGTCGTTTTTGTGGTTAATAGAGTATAAAGGAACAATTATGAAAAAAATGCTCAGTATTTATATCGCAACCTTAGCAGTGTTTCTGCTTGGTTTATTAGGCATATCAAACAGTCTTGTTGCGGCTGATACAGCACAGGATGCTGTCTGTAGAGGCATAGGAGCTGTTAGCGGAGATGGAACTTGTGTTGAAGGGGACGGTGGCTCAAAGGCAGACGACACAATTATTACTGTTATTAATATACTTTCTATTATTGGAGGTGTTATAGCTGTAATCATGATAATGATTGCGGGGATTCGTTTTGTGACTTCGAGCGGCGATTCTGGTTCAGTTGCTACTGCGAGGAACACAGTTATTTATGCAGTCGTGGGGCTTATTATTATTGCCCTATCTCAAATTATCGTACGATTTGTGGTTGAGCGGGTTAGTGCCGATCCTCCGCCACCAGAAGACTCAATGCTCGTCGAGCCGCTGCACGAAGTTGCATAGGGGTTGAGCATCAATGGAGCTTATGATATAAACTAAGTAAACCTAAAAAAGGAATAAAACAATATGACAATGACTATAAAAAGATTTATAACGGGATTGATTCTCGCACTTGGTCTCATGGTTCCAGCGCTTGTAGCTGTGCCTGCATCAGCTCAGGATGTAGAGCAAGGCATTTGTAACGGTGCAAACTTGAACTTCAGTGGAGTTCCTAGTGATGCCTCAGATTGTACTCCGGGTTCATCTGGAGCGGGGACAGAAGTCGACAGTATTGTGACTGATGTTATCAACATCATATCATTGGTTGTCGGTGTCGTATCGGTCATTATGATCATCATCGGTGGCCTCCGCTACATAACGTCTAACGGCGATTCAGGAAACGTGACAAATGCAAAGAATACTATTCTGTATGCAATCATTGGTCTTGTCGTCGTCGCATTAGCGCAGCTTGTTGTTCGGTTCGTTATCGAACGAGTTAGCACAACTGCTGAATAAAAACACAGAAGACATTCACAAAAACTCCTCTCCTGCAGAGGAGTTTTTAATATGTGACAACTACACTTAGTTCACTTATCGGTAGTATTTAAAAACCCGCCTGTACGACAAGCGGGTTCATGTATTGTTTGTTTTTGGATTTACAAAACTTGAATTTTCTTCACAGTGTCTTGCTTCATCTTTGTGAAGCTAACAGTGAGAACGCCGTCTTTTAGGACTGCTTCAATTTCTTCTTCCTTCACCGGAACTGGCAAGGCAATGCTACGACTAAACTCGCCCCAATAACACTCCTGTACGAAGTAGTTCTCTACGCCTTCTTCAGCACCGGCAGATAATGTGCCTCGAATACTGAGTGTGTTATCTGCAATACTTACATCAAGGTCGCTCTTGTTCACTCCTGCTGTGCGTGCTTTTACGACAAGCTTTTCTTTTGTCTCGTACACATCTACTGCAAGTTGACCTGGTACTGCTTCGTCCTCATCCCACTCTTCTGCTACTGGCTCAGCCGCCATTTCATCTTCAACCGCAGGTATTTCACCTGTTGGCTGAGAGTTATCTTCCTCTCCCAAGAACGCAGCCGTAAGCTCGTCTTCTAGAAGCAAGTCATCGTCGCGATTCTTTCTCGCCATTTCTTTTCTACCCTCTCTTACTTATTACTAGAGCTAGACCAACCAGAGCTATTTTGGCTTATGACTGATACTAGATTTTTGTGTTACCTCTAGTATAGACCTAAACGAGAGGTGTAATCAACAGCTGCAAAGGATATTTACAACACATTTTATACAACGGCCACTGATGCGAGCGATATACTAGCTAGTATGTTGGGTGTAGATTCTTTCATTGGCGTGCTCGCACCACATCAATGTTTGATGTGCGGCCTAGAGGGCTACGTGCTATGCCCGCTATGCGTGAGTACCGCAGGCGATCCCCTGCCCTCGCGTTGCGTCGGCTGTAAGAAGCTCACCAAGTCGCATAAAACATGTCAGTCTTGTAAGCAATGGTTACCTGTTGAGACTGTTCGTGTAGCAACCGAATATATTGATGTCTATGAACAATTACTGCACGCGTATAAGTTCGATACAAAAAGACAGGCTGTTGAGCCGATAGCAACTATGATGAGTGTGTTGCCCATGTCGGCGAACAGCATTCTGTGCCCGTTGCCAACCGCACCAGCCAGAGTACGGGAACGAGGCTTTGATCATACGAGATTGTTAGTAAAGTATTTGGCAAAGAAGAAGCGTGTACCTATTACTCACGAATTGAAGCGACGCTCTAGTGTTAGGCAGCTCGGTGCAACGCGTTCGCAGCGCATGAAGCAAATGCGAGAAGAATTCTACGTTCGGCGTACGACTGCAATAAAAGGAAAGCATGTCGTGCTGGTTGATGATGTTGTGACGACCGGCGCGTCCTTAGCCGCTGCAGCGAGGGTGCTTAAAGAAGCAGGCGCCGCTCATGTGTCGGCAGTCATCTACGCGCAAAAGCTTTAGTTCCCTCTTCAATTTTTCTATCTGATACGATAAGATATGACAACCACACAACAGTATCAGGAGAGGTACCCAAGTGGCTGAAGGGGACGGTTTGCTAAATCGTTAGTGGGGCGAAAGCTCCAGCGAGGGTTCGAATCCCTCTCTCTCCGCCAAACTATAGAATCGTGGCTTGACCACGATTTTTTAGTTTGATGAGAGAAATGAGAACCTGACTTTTACGAAGTAAAAAGGGTTCGGCGAAACGCAGCGAAGCAAAGAAAGCATGAAGTATTTTCTTTGCAAGCAAGTGAAGAAGGGCCAAAGGTCCGCTATCCCTCCCCACCGGATTTATCCCAGTTCAATCTGGGATTTTCTATTTTAATGGTCTACAATACTGCTTATGGATGAACAACAAGTTCAAGACCAACAAGAGGCGACATGGGAGTTTAATGGAGCTGTTGAAACAGATGCTGCTATGGACCCAATTGAATGGACGGCGTCTGAGTATATATCTCACGAAAAGGACATGATGTGGTACGTTGCGGTCACGTTGGGTTCAGTCATTATTGCCGGTGCCGTCTATTTCTTAACGAAAGAATTGATTGCGAGCATCACTATTGTCGTTGTCGCCTTCTCTGCAGTCTTCTTTGCCGGCCGCAAACCAGAAACAAAAACATACCGCATAACTACCAACACAGTGACTATTGATGACAAGAAGCATTCACTATCTGACTTTAAATCATTCTCAATTGTCGATGAAGGTGCTATTGATAGCATTTGGTTCAAGCCGCTTGCGAGGTTCAAGCCGATGCTTATTATTTACTTTGCCCCTGGAGATGAGGAAAAGATAGCCGAAGCACTAAGTAATTTCTTGCCATACGAGAACAGAGAGCTGGATGCATTAGACAGACTGACTAGGCGCATGCGCTTTTAGGCTAGGCTGCATGGAGTTTGTTCGTCGACTGGCAATTTGGGCGCTGTTGACGGTGTTTTTTGGTTCGCTTATTTTCATTGCATATGGCTGGACGTTTAATCAGACCATTGCCGATCGAGAGGTGGTTAAATCATGGCTTGATCGAAGTGGCGCGTATGATAATTTTGTTGATGAGATAGTTATTGTGTCTCAAGCACAGGCGGCGGCTGAGGGAAATACTATTTCCACTAGAATCTTACTAGAGGCAGCGAACGCTTCATTTACGCCAGAGTTACTCCAGACAAGCCTCGAGGCGGTGCTCGATGGAGGCTATGATTGGCTTGAGGGTTCTAAAGAAGAAATTGAGTTCATCGTCGATTTTACGGAGGCAAAAGAGGAGTTTGCAGAAAATCTCACTGTTGTAGCGGTTGAGCGCGTGGCTTCCCTGCCACTTTGTACAATCCCGCCAACTTCATCAAGCTTTGATCCTTTCACGGCTCCATGTAAACCAGCAGGACTCAATTTCGAGCAGCAGGCGGATGACTTTAAAAGACTCATAGTAGAAGACGAAAACTTCATAGCAGAGCCACGGATTGTTGGAGCGGATATTTTGCTTGGCGAGGGAGAAAGTCAGCAAACAATTGCTCAAGCTGCTTCTGTTGCCCCGACAGCGTATTCTGTCGCTCGACTAGGTGCGTATATTGCTCTAATACTTGCATTTTTAAGCGGGCTCGGCATTGTTTTTATCGCTCGCTCCAAGCGTAAAGCTGCAGTGAAGATTTTCCGCGGGCTTTTTTTCACGGCTTTTTCACTGGCTATCTTCACGTTTTTCTCAAGTACATCTACGGCGTGGCTTGATGCAGTGTTTGCGACAAACCAAGCATCATCGGGTTTTACTGAGCGAATCATCAAGCCGGTTGTTTCGACTGCATCAGAAGATCTGACTGCATGGACGCTTCGATTCAGCCTGCTATACGCAGGATTGGCCGTTGTTGTGTTGGCGGGTCTGCTCTATCACTATCATGACAAGAAGCACAAGAAGAAGCCTAAATCGCGTGAACAAATGAAAAATCTAGAAAAACGGTATAGGAAAATTGTTGCCAAGAAGCCAAAGGTCTACAAAAAGACTAATGAAAAGCGCAAAAAACAGCTGAAGAAAAAACACCAAAAGAAAAAGCCGACACGATAGTCGGCAAAAATATGGTGAACCCGGCAGGAGTCGAACCTGCGACCTCCTGTACCGCAAACAGACGCTCTATCCAGCTGAGCTACGGGTCCTTAGTGGAGCAAATAATACCATTTAACAGATGTAAAATCCAGTACTTTCCTGGTTTCCTGTCTATACTGAACCTGAATATTACCCTATATCGTATACTAGCTACATGGAGTGGAACGACATCACCTACGTTGATAAAGATGATCGTGCCATAGGTTCTGGCACAGAAGATAATGCGATTGCACAAGGCATAGTCCACCGAGTCGTACGGGTTTTTGTGCGTGATATTGACGGCAATATACTGTTACAAAAACGAGGTCCAAACGTTGACATACCGAATAAGTGGGATCAATCTGCGGCAGGACATGTTGACGCGGGAGAAGAGTATAACGCAGCAGCTCGTAGAGAGCTCGAAGAAGAAGTTGGCATAACGGGTAAAACACTACGCATGATCGATCACTATTACTCCGAAGAAGATGATGACGGCGTGTTACGGAAAAGGTTTAATAAACTCTATGACGTTGAGACCGACACGACTGATACGTCACGTCAAGAATCGGAAGTTTCAGAGGTACTATGGGTATCTGAGGCTGAGTTAAAGCGGTGGTTGCGGGACTCGCCTTTTGACTTCACTCAGGGGTGCCGAGAAGCACTTTCACGATATTTTTCGTATCTGGACAACGAGCGACAAAAATAGCGTATACTTACAGTCATGAGTAATTTTCTTATCGCACTACTTGTCTCTTTATCTGCTTCGGCTTGGACATACAATAAATTCATGAAAACGACCGGGAGTAACACGCGCAATGCAGTTGGCGGTGCGGCTATGGCAGGCGTGCTTGCCTTTCTCACGATGATTGTCCTGCTGTCGTTCATAAACTAGCCATTTAATACCAATTTCTCTAGCATTTTTAGTCGTGAACCAGTATTATACTGCTTTATATGGGTGGAGAATCCAAAAAGCTTGGCGAGTCGATCCAAGCTGCGAGAAAATCGGCCGGAATGACACAACAGCAGCTCTGTGTAGCTGCGGATTTGTCATATTCGACGTTGGCTAAGATTGAGCGAGGTGCGATTGCATCGCCTTCTATCTTTACTGTGCAGCGTATTGCTGAAGTTCTTGGCGTGAGCATGGACAACCTCGTGGGCGCAGTTGTTCATGGTCATAGCGGGCATCTCCCTGCGAAGAAGACGAGTAAAAACGGCATTCGATTTGTCTATTTTGACATCAATGGCTGCTTAGTGCGGTTTTTTCATGGCGCGTTTACGCAGCTCGCGCAAGATACTGGCGTGCCAAGTGACGTGATTGAATCGACATTCTGGCATTACAACGATGCGGTCTGTCGCGGAGAAATTGACCTAGAGGAGTTTAATACGCTGTTTGCTGAGAAGATTGGCGTTAAATCAATCGATTGGAAGCCTTATTATATGCAGGCGGTTGAGCCCATTGAAGAGATGGTGGAGCTAATTACGTGGGTCTCAGAGCATTATTCTGTTGGACTACTCTCAAATATCATGCCGGGCTTTATAGAGGACATGCGTCGCAGTAGTCTATTGCCTGGAATCTCATATGATGTCATTATCGATTCATCTCAGGTCGGTGCTATAAAGCCCGAAGAATCTATCTATAAGATTGCAGAAGCAGAAACTGACGCACAATCTCACGAAATTCTTTTCATCGACGACAGCAGAACAAACCTCATGGCGGCTGAGCGGCTTGGCTGGAAAGTCATGTGGTTCGACAGTTATCGCCCGGCTGAGTCGGCAGAGCGAGTTCGTTCAGCACTAGACTTTTAGCTGAAACGTTCTATTTCTTTTTGAATGTTTGCAAGAAGCGTATTGGTGTCTTCCAGTTGTTGCTTCGTCTCATCTACGAGTTTTTTCGGCGCCTGTTTCACGTATGCTTCGTTGTCGAGCCGCTTTTTGTAGCCGTCTCGTTGTTTCTCAGCCTCTGTGAGCTGTTTTTCAAGCTTTTCACGGTATCTGTCCATCGTCTCTTTATCGACGTCGAGCCAGCAGCTATACGAAGTCTGTGTCAGATGTAGCCCCTGCCCCGCTTCTACTTCATGCACTCCCTCAAGCTGAGCGAGCCCAGCGATAAGTGCTCCATGATCTTTCAGGAAATCAACATCAGTAAAGTACAGATTTACTTTTTTGAGTTGTAAGCTCGATCGAATGAGGCGGATTTCTGCCACGATAGTTTTGATTTCTTCAAATATTACAGCTTGCTTGTCGTCGTATGATGGCGCTTTTGGCCATTCTTGAGAGATGAGTAGTGTTTCACCGGTCCAGTCGAGCGTTTGCCAAATTGTTTCAGTCACAAATGGTGCGAATGGATGTGCAAGCTTGAGAACAGATTCGAGCCCATAACGAAGCATCGATGGATTTATCTCTCGCTTACTTGCCTCCACATACCAATCTGCAAATGAGTCCCACACGAAGTGATACGTCGTATCGAATGCTTCACTAAATCGGTAGTCATTCAACAGGCTAGACACAGCGTTAATAGACTGTTGTAAATCACGCAACATCCAATGATCAGCAGTTGTGTTGGCTTTCGAATCAGGTTTGCCTGGCTTGTCTTCGAGCACACCTTCAACAAAGCGTGCGACGTTCCAGAGCTTATTGGCAAAGTTACGCCCCGCGACTATCTTGGCTGGAGCGTACGAAGCACTCTCTCCTGCACTTCGACCACTAATCATGCCCATGCGGATAGCGTCAGAGCCGTATTGATCGAGCAGTGGATACGGGTCAACGACATTGCCGATGCTTTTACTCATTTTTCGGCCGTCTTCACCGCGCACCATACCGTGCAAATAGACGTCCTTAAACGGCACTTCGCCGGTAAGGTAGACGCCCAGCACAATCATGCGCGATACCCATGGGTAGAGAATATCGCCGCCGGTCTCCATCAGCGCATTTGGGTAATAGCGCTTGAAGTCTTCACTGTCTGGCCCATCCAAGGTGACATATGGCCAATGACCGCTGGAGAACCACGTATCAAATACATCAGGGTCTCGACGGTATGATTTGCCGTCAATTTCTAGCGTGTGTTCATGGACGTTCTCGTTAAAAATCCACTCATCTGGATCGTCAACGTTCTGGAAGGCTGGGATTGGAATACCCCAGGCGATTTGGCGACTGATGTTCCAGTCTCGCACGTTCTTTAGATAGTCGATTGTTTGCTGACGCTTTGCTGCTGGATAGAATGTAATTTTGCCTGCTTCCAGCGCTTTGATAGCCGGTTTTGCAAGCTCTTCCATATTAATAAACCACTGATCCATAATCATCGGCTCAATAGTAGTGCCGCACTTGTAGCACTTTGCGACGCGGTTCTGGTAGTCATCATCTATCTTGATAAGCAAGCTTTTCTCTTTGAGAGCTTGCACAACTGCTTTTCGTGCCTCTGCTATCGTCATACCCTCGAACTGTCCGGCCAAGTGATTCATCGTACCGTCGTGATTGATAACGCGTTTTGCTTCGAGATTATGCCGCTGGGCAACCTCCCAGTCGTTAAAATCATGTGCTGGTGTTATCTTTACGACCCCAGTTCCAAACTCCCTGTCTACCATTTCGTCGGCAACAACACGGATTTCAAATGTGCCATTGATACCTTCAACCTCAAGGGTCTTATCGACATATTCTTTATACCGCTCATCTTCCGGGTGAACAGCAATCGCCGTATCGCCAAATTTGGTTTCAGGACGAGTAGTGGCCAGCTCAAATGGACCGTACTTCATGTAATACAGCGGCGTCTTTTGGTCTTCGTATACGACTTCAATATCTGCAAAGCTGGTTCGATGTTGCGTGCAGTAGTTAACAAGTCGCTCACCTCTGTATATCAGTCCATCATCCCATAGTTTTTTGAATGTTTTATAACTTGTATCAATGACATTCTGATCGAGCGTGAAGGTGAAATGGTTCCAATCAACACTTGCGCCGAGTTGACGAAACATTTGGTCGAAGTTTGAACGGTTCTGGCCGACAAATTCATAGATCTGAGAGTAGAGTTCATCGCGACTGAAATCGAAGCGGCTCTTCCCTTCTTTAGCTAAATGCTTCTCGTAGACAACTTGTGTCTCAAAGCCAGCATGATCTGCCCCAGGCAGCCATAGGACGTCGTCGCCTTGCATTCTACGGTAGCGAACAACAAGATCTTGGATGTTGAACATCAACGCGTGACCAATGTGGAGGCCGGCATTTGCATTCGGAGGTGGCAAGACCATAGAGAAGGTGTTCTTCCCTTTCCCTGACGGCTTAAAAGCATCTGCTTTTTCCCAGAGGTCATAGATGTCAGATTCAAATTCTTTGTGATTGTATGTTTTGCTCAACTTCATTCTGAATAGTATACCACCTCTGTTAAGTCCTTTTAAAATGTAGCCACAAGAAAACTATAAGCGGTTTTCACGTGAAAATTAGCATAAACAAAATAACAACAGATTGATTATTATTCTGTTTGCACCAATTTACCCACATTGTTTTTGACTGTTGGTGTTCGTATTTTGTTTGTATGTGCATTCTGAGCAGTTACTTCAGATAGTACTTATGTTTTTGTTTCCAGGTAAAGAGTAACAGATATATTTGTCAATTGCTACATCGATAAGTTTGGTGCTATTTCAAGCGAGTAGGGGTCAGCTGTTTCTTGGTTGAGCATTGCTTTATAGCAACCAAGTGTAGCTATCATTGCACCATTATCAGTGCAGAGTTTGAGGTCGGTATATTCGATAGGGCAGGGAAGACGGTCTGAGAGTTGCTTGCGTAATTCTGTACTAGCTGCAACGCCACCTGCAATAACAACTGATTTCGGTAGGTATTCTTTATATGCCAGTACGGCTTTATCTACGACAGTTTCTATGGCTATGCGTTGGAAGCTAGCTGCAATATCATTCCTCTGCGCGTCTGAGAGCCGCTCAGGCACTTTGTGTGAAGGGAACGTGAAATCTTCCCCGATTTCCTCCTGCGCAGTGCGTAGAACGGCTGTTTTCACGCCAGAGAAGGAAAATTCATACTTCTCATCCAGTTTTGATTTCGGGAACGAGTATTTGAGTGGATCTCCTTGTTTTGCAGCCGCTGTGATGCTCGGGCCGCCAGGGTAGGGGAGTCCTGTTACCTTGGCGACTTTATCGAATGCCTCGCCGATAGCATCGTCTCGTGTTCTGCCGAGCAGCGTGTAGTCAAAATGGTCATTGAACGAAGCTAGCTGCGTATGTCCTCCAGATACAATGAGGGCAAGCAAAGGAAACTCTGGCTGGTTAGACGGTAGTTGATAATTAGGAAGCTTTGTATCAGTTAGAAAGTTGGCGTAGACATGAGCTTCTACATGGTTGATTGCATAGAGTGGCTTGTTTTTCGTGATGGCAAGTGTTCTTGCGGTCATAACGCCAATCAGTAGACTGCCGCCTAGTCCGGCGCCATATGTCACCGCGATGGCGTCAATCTTTGACCATGCCTCTTCATCAGAGAGCGAAGGGAAGGCTGCCTGCAAAGCCTCCTGTAGTACGGGCGTCATGCTCTCGATATGAGAGCGAGCTGCAATTTCTGGAACAACACCGCCATAAACAGTATGTAGGTCCATACTTGAAAACACTGCATTAGCTAGTAACGTCTTGCCGTCTTCCACGATGCCGACCGCTGTTTCGTCACAGCTTGTTTCTATACCTAGAACAATCATCTCTGTTGAGTATAACGCAAATTAAATAAATGCATAACCACAACCACCTTGACAAAAAAGCAATAATTTGCTAATATAATAACATTACAAACAAAAATACAAAAACTAGATCAGCTAAGTAAAGGAAACTTATACACT
>JAUHXF010000009.1 GCA_030427125.1 bacterium
CAGATTAGGGTAACAACTGACGCATCTTTTATCGAAAGGGTACAAGTGGGCGCAAAGCAAAACGTTATTGAAATAAACGGCAAAAAATACGACGCAGCAACAGGAAAGCAACTCAGCTCTCCGGGCAATACGATGCAACAAGGCGGGTCTATTGATGGCTTTGCACGCCGAAAACCTGCAAAACCAACGACTGTAGCTTCAGTAACAAAGCCAAAGCCAGCTACGCCACGTACACAACCAGCTCATGCGACGAAGGCCGCCCAGAAATCACGCACACTAATGCGTTCTGCAGTCAAGAAACCGACACCAGCGCCAAAAAAACAAGCACCTCAAAATAAGCAAGAGCTCGGCAGCACAAACGCTCGTCATCATGCAGCGCATACTACGAAGAAACACCCACAAGTACACCGGTATGGAGCCGGAGCAGCTCATACGAAAACGGTCGTCAAGAAAACACAGCCGCTTGAGGTCAAAAAAGCACCAGTACACGCACCGAATGCTTCAGCACACGCCGTTAGTACCGTCCGCACAACAGCTCACGTGAAACCACAGATGAGCGCAGCAGCTCGAATGATTGAAGAGTCGCTTTCTAATGCGACAGCGCATGAAAACCCTCGCGCGAAAGCACCGAAGAAACGGCGCAAGTTATCACATCGTTTTGGTGTTAGTCCACGCGCAATAGCCATAAGCAGTACAGTCCTCGCAGGTGTACTACTCGGTGGATTTTTTACCGTGCAAAACGTACCAAACCTATCGATGCGGGTTGCGGCAACGCGTGCAGGGTTTGACGCGCAGATGCCAGGCTACAATCCCTCAGGTTTTAGTTTTACTGGACCGATCAACTATTCAAGTGGTCGAGTTACTGTCTCGTTTAAGTCAAATACAGATGACCGCCATTACGATGTTACGCAGACAGCAAGCAACTGGAACAGTGATGCACTGCTCGCAAACTTTCTCCTAGAAGAAGACAAACAGTATCAGACGTATGTAGACCGTGGACGGACATTATTCATTTACGACGGATCTAACGCAACATGGGTTGATAATGGTGTCTGGTACCAGGTAGAAGGTCAGTCCGCCATGACGACCGATCAACTCATTCGTCTCGCTTCGAGCATGTAAGGAGCTGCTTTGGATGTAGATAAAAAAGTCCGCTTCAACTACGGGCTCATCATCTCGCTTATCATTGTTGCCATCCCTATGTTTGCGTGGAAACTTTGGTATCCGTTTACCGGCTTAAGCACGTGGGATTCTTTCTTAATCTCCTTTGCAAAGATTGGCGCCTTTGGTGGCTTCGCCATGTTTGCTATGTCACTCATCTTGAGCGGCCGCTACGTGTTTTACGAAAAACTATTCGGTGGTTTGGATAAAATGTACATTGCTCACCGCTTTTTTGGTACGGTGAGCGTCATTTTACTGTTTATTCACCCGTTTGCTCTTAGTTTGCTCGTGTCAGGCACGAGCGTCACAGACGCAGCCCTACTCTGGGTTGATGTCCGTGATATAGCTATTCTGCTCGGTGCGGTTGGGCTGTATGGACTGATTGGGCTTGTTGTGTGGTCTATCGTGACTAAATCCTCATATGAAACCTTTATAAAAGTCCATCGTATATTGGGCTTGCTGTTTGTCGCTGGGGCAGTTCATGCATTCATGGCAGGGAGCGTGCTTGAGGAGAGTGTCTTTATGCAAGCATATCTGCTCGTGCTGACCGTCGCCGGCACCGTTACATTCCTCCTGTATTCAGTGCTTGGTGACATCATGCATCGTCCACTTTCGTACCATGTCGCACGCGCACAACGACTACCGAATGACATTATTGAAGTAATTCTTAAGCCGCGCGTGCAGACAATGCGATTTTCACCCGGACAATTCGTCTATGTAAGTTTTCCCACGTTCAATAATGCGGAGTACCACCCATTCTCAATCGCATCCGGCAGGAATGATGGTGAACTACGCCTCGTTATAAGAAAAGCAGGGGATTTTACCGAAGAACTTGCCACACTAAAAGATAACATCCATGCAAACGTCAAAGGCCCGTATGGTGGCTTCACATTTTTCTCGTCGCGTAACAAGAAGCAGCTATGGATTGCTGGCGGCATCGGTGTGACACCGTTTCTAAGTGGTGCTCGGTCACTACGACAATCTACTGAAGCAGGAAAGATCGAGATGGTATATGCAAGCGTCGAAAATAACCCATATGGACTGAAGGAGCTTGAAGAAATCGAGCATAAAAATCCGTCTTTCAACGTCACACACCTGCATCAAGACACCTTTGGTCATATTTCACTAGAGACATTAGAGCACCAGTTCAAAGACCTGCAGGAGCGCGTCATATACTTGTGTGGACCGCCTCCAATGATTGCCGCCCTCGAAAAAGAAGCTGAGCAGCTCGGACTTAGTAAAAATCTCCATTTCGAAGCATTTAATTACTAGTGCGAGCTTATGGTTATCTGACGCTGGGATGCTACTCTCTATTTTATGAGTAAACCTGGAATATATTGGAATGGTGAGCCGGCTTCAGCCGAAACACTTTCAGAAGTAGATCGTCTAGCTACTGAATATGCAACCGACGGTGAAATCTCTACTCAACGCGCATGCAGCCTTGTATTTGGACTGGGCAGTGTTGTACTTGGCAGCAAGATGACTCCAAGAGAAGACATTTGTGATATTCGAGCATTATCTGATGATTGCACCGTTGTTACTCTAGATATAGCAGACGATGTGCATGAAACAATTTTCGACTTAGAATTTTATCCGAAAGCAAACGATGGAAATAAATTCAAAATGTACTTTGATAGAAGCGACGTTTTGCAAGCAGCAGGCATCGCACTCGAGGCTGCAGAAAGCCCATTCTTTCAAATTGAGTTACAGGGGAGTGAAAATCTTCTGTTCCTATTAGAAGCTATCCGGTCAGATGAACTGGAGGCATTTATCGCTAATAAAATACTGAAAGATCGTTTTGAGGTGTTTGCGACATCTATTCGTGATGCACTGCGAGGCAATAGAGACTTAGAGTTTATCGAGCAGCGTCGATCAGACGCTATGGATACTGGTAATTTATTGGTTGTACGCAATGACATCACTTTTATTAGAGGGGGTGAAGTCGATGTTGAAGTTCCAGATAAAATCGAGATTGAATGCGAAATTGATGGAACAGTTATCTTATACTCGAAAACTCAGGAAGGTGGGGTTTTCAGTACCTTTGTCGACCCAAACAATCCTGAAATAAACGAGCCAAGCATAGAAGATTTCGAATTAAGAAAAGAACTGGGCGAATACGTCCCGACCGAAACAAATATGCAGCTCATTCTCGCTGCATTTCGCAGAACAATTAATTAGACTGCCTGTAGACGACTATTGATGCGTTCTTCGCCCATTATTTGCATGATGGTATAGAGGTCCGGGGTGCGTGTCTTGCCAGTCAAAGCAACACGGATAATAGTCGCGAAATCGGCGAGGCCACCTTTGAACGATTCTGGTGATTCTTTCAGCGCTTTACGATCAAGTGCATAGCCAGCGTTTTCTGCTGCTTTTTTCATGTTTTCAAACCAGGTGTCTTTATCGGAAACATGACTATATGTAGTCATAAAGCTTTGCATCGCCTCTGTTACATGTTGCTCTGTGATGTCAATTGATTCTTTTTCCTGTTTTGCAAAAATTTCATCATAAAAATACCCAAACTGTGCCGGTACATCGGACCATTTTGCTACGTCTTTTCTAGGTTTTTCGCCACTGCGTTCAATCGCAAGGACTTGTTTTGTGTAGTCGGGGTTAGCCATCATGGCGTCGAACAATGCCTTATCGTGTAGTTCAGTCCAGGCTAAAACCTCTTTGTTGAACTGCTCTTGTGGCATACGTGCAATTTCGTCCTTGGCGTAATCAGCTACTTTTCGCATATCAAGTAGCGGCGAGCGTGACGTACGAAGTTTCTCAAGACTAAACGGAAATTCTTCTAGTGGTGCGTCAGGATTCTCACGATACCAATCTTCGAAGTTCGAATTAGCCAACCCAAGCAAATACGCTTTGACTGCGCGAAGCGGATACGCTTCTTTCACCCAGAACGCCACATCGGCCTCAGGGTCTTTTCGTTTTGATAACTTGCGCTTGGTATTGGTTTCAGCATCAAGAATAGATATGACAGGCGTGTGGGCATATTTGAACGGCTTTATGTCAAGCGCCAGTGCGATATCAGCGTGTAGTGGAGTTGACGGCAGCCACTCTTCGCCACGCGTGACAACTGTAGTCTGCATCAAATAATCATCCACGACATGCGCCAGGTGATAGGTTGGCAAGCCAGACCCGTCTGATTTAATAAGCGGCACATCGAGATCGTTCTGCGGCAACTCTACCTTACCTTTGATTCGATCGGCAATCGTAACTCGTTTATCATGCGAACCACTCGATTTAAATCGCAGCACAAAAGGGGTGCCTTTCTCTAACTCTGCCTCAATATCTTCGTCACTTCGGTCTCGCCACAAGGCCCATTCTCCGTAGTACCCAGGCCGTTGCTTCTTCGCTTTTTGATCTGCGACTGCTGCCTCAAGCTCTTCGGTGTTTGCAAAGCACGGATAGGCTCGATCGCGTGCAATAAGGTCGACCGCATATGCAAGGTACAGTTCTTTTCGTTCACTCTGAACATATGGCCCATAATCACCTTTGATACTGCCGTCAGCCTGCAAGCCTTCATCGGGAGTCAAACCAAACGTCTGCAGTTGAGACGCTATGAGCGCTTGCGATCCTTCCATTTCACGTTTTTTATCAGTGTCCTCAATGCGTAGCATGTACACGCCATCTGTCTGATGTGCGACACGCTCACACAACTGAGCTGTGAATATTGCGCCAATGTGCACAAACCCAGTTGGTGACGGCGCGAATCGCGTGACTTCTACACCATCAGTCAGAGTGCGTGGAACATAGCGTGCCTCAACTGCTTCACGAGTAGGTATAGTGACGTTTTCTGTCAAAAGTGAAATGACTTTTTCTTTGATTGATTGCTTCATCTTGGCAACAGTGTACCATCTCTGTTGTAATTTCATAAGCTACCGCGTACAATAACGACAAGCATTATGGATACACAAAAACCACAAACAGAGGGCGATAATTTTGCTCATCCAACAGATGTAACAAAGAAAGACCGATTCGCCGGAATTAAAACATTTCTTAAGAAACGACCACCAAAAAAGCGTTTACTTGTTGTCGGTGGTGTCGGCCTTGCAGTTCTTCTCGCAGGAAGCACGGCAGCGTTCACCCTTATCAAGGATACGAGCGAACCGACTCCCGTAAGCATTGCGCCTGCGCCTGAACCAGAGCCAGAACAGAAGTTCTACTCGCAGCTCACCGGACTTGAGACGACTGAAGCGCTATCGAACAAAGTACTTACTGCCGTCATGATTGAGAATAGTGTTGATGCTCGACCGCAAGCAGGCTTAGAAGAAGCAGGTGTTGTATTTGAAGCGATTGCTGAGGGTGGCATTACCCGGTTTATGGCTGTCTACCAGGAAACTGAGCCAGAGCGCATTGGACCGATTCGCTCTGCGCGTCCGTATTATGTTGAATGGGCTGCAGGACTCGATGCAGCGTACGCGCATAGCGGTGGGAGCGGCAAAGCATTGTCACTTATACAGAAACTGGGTGTCATGGACCTCGATCACGGCAAAGAGTCGAGCTATTTTGAAAGGGTCAGCAACCGATTTGCGCCGCATAACGTCTATACAGACATGAAGCGACTTGATTCTTTCAAGTCCGATAAAGGATATAAGAAAAGCGATTTCACGCCATTTGCACGTATCCAAGAATCTGAAGCGGATGAAAAAGAAACTACCATCGATGATGCTGAAGCTGCTGAGACTACTGCGAAAAATAAGAAAGCTACCGAAATAGAGATGGACATATCTAGTCCGCTGTACAACACGAGCTACACGTATGATGAAGAAAGCAACGCTTACAAACGCAGTATGGCGAGCAGAAAACACGTCGATGAAGTCAGCGGAAAGCAAATCACGCCGTCTGTTGTCGTCGCGATGTATACCGACTACAGTATAGATCCAAACGGCATTCACAGCGTCTATAGAACATCAGGAACAGGTACAGCTATTGTGTTTCAGAATGGCGAAGTAATTGAAGCAAAGTGGTCTAAGAAATCCCAGAAAGAGCCACTGCGACTCCTGACCAAAGATAATGAACCCCTTGAACTCGTTCCGGGGCAGACGTGGATAACTGCAATACCGAAAGGAAGAGTTTCGTACAGCGCTTCCTAGAGATAGCGCTGTAGAACCACGGGGGAGGGCATGGACTACGGAAAGAAATTCACTGCCAAACTCACACTCATCATTCTGAGCAGTCTCGTCGTGACATCTGGGTTGATTGTCGGGGCATGGGTGTTGTTAGCAGACATATTCGCTACTGACCGCGGTCTGCAATTACTGAGCTTTGTACTGGTCAGTATTGTCTTGATTGGTCTTATCAGTCTTATTACGTCTCGAATAATCTACAAGCCAGTGAAAGCCCTATCAGATGCCATCGTTTTCACTGGGCACAAAAGCGGTGGCACCGCACCAAAAACGGACAAGCTTTTCCTCGGTAAAGAACTCATCACATCACTGTCAACACAGGTATACGATTTAGCAAGCATGTCTGATGATGCAAGCACGGCAACAACAGCCTCATCTCAGACACAAACATCGAATCAATCCTCGTCACAAACTACTGCAGATGCTATGAAAGCCGTCACACCAAATGCACTCAATAAAGTCGCTTCACCAATATTTGGTGTAGATAATAAACAGGTTGTTCGTGCTGCCAACAAGAGTGCTCTCGACTACCTTGGCAAGTCCGAGGAAGAAGTGGTCGGCAAGCCGCTATTCGATGTCGCAAACATGACATTTGATAGTGAAGATACATTTGAATCGTGGTTGAAGAAAATGCAAGAGACAGTCGTCAATGGCATCACACGCTGGGAGCGAGTCAGGATAAATGACTTCGAGGGCAAGCCGCTGAAACAATTTGACCTTACTGCAAGCTTCAACAAACAAGAAGAAGAAGGCGTGATTGAGACAATGATTGTGTTCTTTGACCGTAGCGAACAGTACGCAAAGGATGATCGAGAAATTAGCTTCGTGGCACTCGCGGTACACGAACTACGTACACCGCTCACTATTATGAAGGGGTATATTGAAGTGTTTCAGGATGAAGTTGCACCAACATTAAGCCCTGAGATGGTTGGCTTTATGCATAAAATGCAAGCGAGCGCGCAGCAACTCACATCGTTTGTTGGTAACATATTGAACGTTGCTCGTGTCGAAGATAATCAGCTTACTCTCACCCTGCAGAAACAAGATTGGTCTCAGATCCTAAAAGCTGCTGTCGAGGACCTTGAGCTGCGCGCACAAGTCCACAATATCCATATTGAGTTGAATGTTGCGGATAACATCCCTCCAGTGGCAGCAGACCGCATTAGCATACATGAAGTCATTAATAACCTCGTCGACAATGCCATCAAATACTCTGGAGATTCCGATAAGATAGTCATTACCTCGACCGTCAATAAAGACGGCATGATTGAAACAAGCGTACAGGACTTCGGTATTGGCATACCCGATTCAGTTGTTCCTGAACTATTCCAGAAGTTCTACCGAAGCCATAGGAGCAAGGTGCAGGTTAAGGGAACCGGACTTGGGCTATACTTGTGTAAGGCCATGGTGAACGCTCATGGCGGCAATATTTGGGTCCATACCAAAGAAGGTCAGGGAAGTATTTTTAGCTTCACAATCCAATCATTTGATCAGGCAAACACTGATAACACTGGCCAGGACGGCATCGAACGCGGTGCTCATGGCTGGATAAAAAACCACACAATGAACAGGCAGTAATATGAACGAACCAACCACGCCAACACCACATCTCGAAAATACACCGCAAAGCGATATGCCACAGACTTCTACCGCACAAATTAGCCAATCAGTGAATCCTGCGTCCTCACAACAGCCAGTGCAGCAGGCAACTCAAACACAAGAACCAGCAGCGCAGCCACAACCACAGGAGGTCACTCAGCCGACCACGCCAATAGAGCCAACCAAAGCAGGCGGAAAAACGATACTAATCGTGGAGGATGAGCGCTTTATCAGTGAGTTGTACACCCGTGCACTTGAGAAAGCAGGGTATAGCGTCTCTACCGCAGGAGATGGCGAACAAGCACTCCAAATTGCAACAACGCGAGACTTTGACCTCATATTGCTAGATATCATGCTCCCGACCATGAACGGTGTCGATTTACTATACAAAATGAAAGATCCTGGGTCAGGCAAACCAGTATCTGCGAAGGTCATCATCACGACCAACATGGACCAAAAGGAAGAGACGAAGGATAAAGTCGAGCAAATGGCCGACGGCTACCTCATCAAAGCCGAAGTCACGCCAAAAGAGCTTGTCGCCTACGTCAACCAAGTATTCGGTAACTAAGCTTAACGAGTTTTGTTTCTAGTCTTTTTGTGGCATATTAATTGATATATATGGCGTTTGAAACAAACATAAAGTGGGATGGTCGCAAGTGGACAAGTGGCGCGAAGCAACATCTGCGTCCAGTTATAGAATCGTCTAAAGAGCTAGCGATCGAATGCATAGGTGCCGAAGGCGTAGAAAGCGGTGGGCCTACAAAGAATCTATTCGTGAGCACATGGGGTAATCCATTTTATAAAGGACAGTGCACTGGGAGCAGCTCCGTGAGACTTCAGGTCCCTCGGAGTACAGTCGTACACAGAAAGCCTGTTGAGATAAAACCAATTTTAGCACCAATGATAGGACATGAGTTAACGCATGCAGTGCGAGCTGAAGAATTTGCAAACACACATATAGCTGAACTGAGCGCAAGTGAAGCATGTGGATTTTTGGCAGATACGATTGTTGGCAGACGTCTCTTTGGGAGTAGATCTCTAGATTTGCTTTCGTTGGTACCTCATTTAAATGACGATGAGCTTGTTGCATATGTAAACATGTTGCTTGATAAGGAAATTGGAGAAACACCTTTCCAGGATCTAGATGACGACACTTACGCAGACTGGCTATACCCAGCATCATCCACCGAGCCATATAGACTCGCTGAAATAGTGGGCGTTAACGCCGCCGTCAGACTGGTAGACCAATCTGTTCGACTGGGCGATATGGTACGCATGACCCCGGACGAGCTATTTGGGCAAGCAGCCTAGACATCACCTCTGTGTCCTCCGCGCCTAATAGCTGCTACACTCATTAGTATCTTTTTTTAACTCCTTAAGATATAATGTTTCGAGCAATCATGGCTATAACGCCTGTAGCCATAAAGAATTCAAGAGGGGATTCTTGAATTCTAGAGGAAGCGGCTTGATTAGCTCACTAGAATTGTTGGGAAACTTGTTTTGCCAACCAGTTCGGTGAGACAATCATCACACGCACGACGAGGCCCCATCGTCTAACGGTTAGGACATCAGATTCTCAATCTGGCAATACGGGTTCGATTCCCGTTGGGGTCACCAATCAATGAACCGGAGCTTTAGTTCCGGTTTTTTGATTGATGGATTTCAGACAGAAATCTCGAACCCGGTCGCGGTTCGCTATTTGGCTTGCCAAATATACCCTAGTATTCCCGTTGGGGTCACCAACTTGAACACACCAGCCTGTCTGGTGTTTTTAAGTTGGTAGCTCCATCAGGAGCAGAACCCGAAAGGGTTCGCTAATCCCCCGGAGTGCTAGCGACCGACGGGCGGATTATACTTTGTATTCCCGTGCAGCTCGCTATTGCCCGGCAAGCTTGCTTGCGATGGCGCAACATACCTCAGTATTCCCGAGAGATTCGCCACACACCCCAGCGGAGCGGGCGTGTGGATTGAATATAACCTAGTATTCCCGTTTGGGGTCACCAGGCTTTTTAAAGGATAGTAATTTGCAACCATAAGAACCTCTTGGAACTCATTCTGTAAAAAGAAAATAGAAAAATTCTTATGATTTGAATAATTGTGTACCTCTGATATATTGACTTCATGGAAAGATTTGATTTTGGTGGTTCGACAATTGATGGTTTCGTTATGGATTTCGTCTCTTCAGATGATGATAGTGTGGAATCTGTCGGTGATGACCCGCATTTTGTTGCGGGATTAGAACTGGGTGAGGAATTGCGCGACGCTTGCCCAACCACTAGGTGCCCGCAAACTACTGGTGTGGTCATGAGAGTCACGGGCGCCATTGCCGTAAGTATGCGTTGTGCTAATTTTGGATCATCTAGCTGTCTACTTACAGAAAAAGACCCTCTAGAAGTCGGTAAATCGATAGACCAACGCTCTTCTGACCTTGGATATACCGAGTAGCACATTTTGGCACACTCCTCTGTGGTGTGCATGAGCTACATTTCTGGTTGTTGCCAAAATCTTGTGATGCTAGACAATTGCCACTTAAAACATAACTGCTTTTATAAGTTATGCCTGTGTGTTGTAATGGATTAATGAAGAAAATTCCAAAACTAAAAAATCTTGAAGTTGCAGACTCATTTATCCAAGTGAATTTTATCAAGGGATTTTCCTACATTGATACGGCTGGAGAGATTTTAAATCTATACCAAAATGATGAGGGAAAAATAACTTATGACATGAACGCACAAAGACTTGTGCTAGCGAATGACAATTTCCCTAACACGTCAATCAGAGAGCTAAAGATTTCTGTCGTAGATCTCTGGGCTAAGTTTACGAACAAGGATTTAAAAGCAAGTATCGATGATTACGTTACTGAAGCAAAAAAGATATTTAAAGTTACAATGGCTAAAGATGCCAAAAGAATTGGAATCAGAAGAAATTACATTTTCGACCCCAAAGAGCAGGTAGCAGACCTCGGGAAACTAATCAAAATTGATTCAAGTGCATCCGTAGAATTAACTACCATGAACTTCACCTATAATCACCCGGATGGACTGAAAGGAAATATCAAAACTGAAGTTCTTGTCGACAGTGAAGGCAAACGTGCAATATTATTTGATATCGACATTTACAATAGAGGTGATTCAAAACTATCAGCTCTCAAGAAAAATCTAGAGACTATTGAGAAGGCTTTTGAAAGCAAAGATTTACTCTCTTTTGTTAACGCTATAATTGAGGAATTGTAGATGTCTTCTGAAAAAGAAAAAATTGTTGATCTGGTGAACAACAACCTAAAAGGAGCTTTAATCGGGGTATCGGCCTTTCTAGCAGTAGTTACACTGTTGTTCTTATACGCCTCTCGAGATCAAGAATTCCCACATGTAACTGTAGTAAGTTCTTACGCAATGCTTACTTTACTGATCGTATGTGTGATTATTCTAATTGCTTTTTCGATTTACGATAGTCGAGTCGATAGAATAATTGACTTAACAAACACTGAGCGCGATTCAACTGTAAAAAACTATTCTAAACTGGTCGATACATTACAAAGTAACCTTGATGCAAGTAGTTCACGTGATGTCGCAAGGTTCAGAGCTGAATCGCAAAACTACACTGATAAAGCACCTGAGGACATAAAGGGGTGGACGCCCGTTTCTAGTACAACGGAAAACGATACAACTAATAAAAATATAAGTGTAGACTAAATCAACTAGTGTAAAACTTATCCACCTTGAATCTTGTAAGTCTTTCTACTTCATCCAGCAGAAGTGCTAACTTATCTTGAGCGGGGTTACCAATCAATGAACCGGAGCTTGCCTCCGGTTTTTGCATTGATGGATTCCAAACAGAAATCTCGAACCCGGTAGCGGTTCGCTATTCAGTCACACCCCAGCATAGCGGGCGTGTGGATTGGATATGCCCTAGTATTCCCGTTGGGGTCACCAAATTTTTTCAATTCTAGACATCATCAGAATATATATGCTCAGTTTCGAACCAAAATACATTCTTAAGTAGATACGTTCCAGCACCAGCAATAACCGCACCTGTAGCGGTACCTGTAACTTCTATGCCTGTTGCGGCTGCTTGCGCAAATGAGCCTGGTTCTTCGGGCACGATTCTGTCAGCTACCGAACTACCGGCAAAATTACCTGCAGCACCTCCTATTGCAGTACCAGCCAATACAGTTAATGCTCCAAGCGACCTTTTTAGTAACCCTGGTCTCACTTCTACTAAGTTTTCTTGACCGGCCATGAAATTGTCCTTTGTTTATATTAAATAATGTATCATATATTATTTCAATTTTGAAGAATAGATAACGTGCTCCAAGCATTAATTTCAAAAACAACTGTGCAACAGCTTTGACTTCAGATCACAAGCTATGAAAGATGCGCTACTTTTTCTCGGATTCTTTGCGCGAAATTACCCTGAGCAATATGGTGTTTTTGCATCAATGCCAATAGGGGGAGCTGAGCTGCGCCCATTTCTTGCTGTACATCTCTTTGTGACGGCTCGTTTTTATCGCCAGGGAGGCCTTTCTCTGGCTTCCATACTTTACCCATTCGAGGAACATCACTCGACAAACCAGCTGCAACGATTAACCCTAGGAGCCCGCTATCATAAACAACTCTGTCCATTTGTCCTATTGTTTCTCCATGTTGCGTCAAACCCAAGTCCCAGTCCGTGCGCACACTGCCGCTAGCGCGGGGTACGTCCTGCCAACTGACACGAGGGCTGATACGCGCATCACGAATCTGACGGATAGTTCTACTGTCGATAAATACTTTATTGGGTTTGCCATAATATCGTATTTTCGGATTGCTGGTGTCAATAACTAGCGCATCCGCTTCGTAGTAACCAGAGTAATCAGAAACTGTAGAAATTGCTGCATCATCTAGCTTGCGGTAGTCATAGGGCACATCGCTACTAAAGAAACCACTTCTATACCCATAGCTAATGTTAGCTGGACGGCCCTGTCTATCGATAACCTGTTTGTGTGTATGTGTTGGCTCCTTTTTATAATCTAGTCCGATAATGTGTTGCACGTAAGTATTTCTACCTCCCCAATCTTCAACGATTGCAGGTATCATGTTCTCGTCGCCCGTCATCACCGCCAGCATGTTGCCCTGTATTAGTCTGCGCTGAGCTTTTGGTAGCTTGGCAAAAGCGCGAAGAACTCTATGATCATTTGGCTCTCGTAAAATCTTCGTCATTGATTCAATTGTTCGTAGATACTCAGGAGCGTCGTTGAGTTTAAACTTTGCGTTTTTCCGCGCTTCAAAAATTCCAGCGGCCTCATGGATTATGCTCAGTAGGACGCTACCTGGATCTTTCAGACCGGCTGACTCGAGCATGCGGAATAACTGATTCGTGTTCATGTCATACGCGCCACGAAATCGTTCGTTATCAAAAGGCACTGGCACGGGAAGGGATGACTCCCATTCGTCGTGATGCTCAATATCGCGTATGTTTCCACCCCACATGTTTTCGTAATGAGAACGTCCAACATCGATAAGAGAGTCTGCGTGTAGTAAGAATTCATCCCAAGGCCTACCTATTCTTTCATGCATTTTGTATAAATCGCTGTTTGGATCCTTTGCAAGCAACCAGTCGCCTACAATTCCGAAGTGATACTGTTGACGTTCGCTGGGCGCCACAATATTCAACAAACTGACAAATCCAGCACTATCAAAAGGCTCTACATCCAAATCTACAGAATATTCATGACCAGCTTCAGTCTCTGTTGATACCACCTCCATCTGGCAGCCTAACAATCCAGTTTCTTCAAGAGCAGGGTTTACGTCGCCACGAAGCAACTCTGAAGGTGTAGTTTCAAAGCCAACTTCTTTGGTCGTGTTCATAGAACAGTAGTATGCATGCAAATATTTAGTCCGGCAAGCAATAGCTTTTTCAGCACGACCTCTCAATGCTCATGCTTGCAATCTAAACTGCAGAAGAATATAAATAATCTGAACAAAAGGAGCAAAATGGCAAATTTTCCTACTACATTTACAGACTCACCAGAAATACTACGCGGTGGAATTGGCGTGCGAGGTGACAGGTCCTTGCAGAGACTCGAAGAAAGAGGGCTCTATGTAGCAGCAGGTCTTTCAGAATACTATGCCGGTGCAGTAGGAGTAATGGGATCACAGCCTCACATTCGAGAATATTGCCCAAAAGACGCAACAAACAAAAGATTCGGAACATTAACATCCATTGAAGAATGGCTGCAGAAAGGTGGCGGCAGAGGCATGTTCTTGCTTCTCGAAGGAGCCGTCAGGGGAGCAACACTCGCAGGATACTCCTGGACTGGGCCGGGACCATGTGATGAACTACCCGACCACCCAATCACATCAGCGTACAGAATTGGTGAGAGAGCACAAGGAAAAAGACTCAGTGGTGATTTCGTGCAAGTAGTTGTGTCGGCTACCAACGCTCTGTATGCTCCGAACGAAGGCATTGGACTTGAAACTTGGCAAAGCAACAAAGCAGCTAGTCTTTATCCGAAGATTGGATTTGAACTAGTCACACAAGCGCCTGAACCAGAAATGAGACCCAGCCTACGTGAAGACGCAGTAGATGGCAAAGTAGAAGATCTTAGGCTCTATATGGGCTACCCGGGCGACTTACTAGCATAAACCCCGAAACATTGCGTAAACACAACATCACTCAGCGACCTAGTTAGGCCAGCTACAGAAAACCTCACACCCGCACCAAAACTCTTGCTTCCCGGAATTCGTTCTGGGGGAATTGCTCATGCTTGCAATCGTGCAAGAAGACACGAATAATATCTTCAGGAGAAATAACATGGCAAGCGATAAACTAATCCTCACTGGATTCATGGGAGTAGGCAAGACAACTGTAGGACCTAAGGTAGCAGAGGCTTTGCTGGTCGATTATTACGACACCGATGAGTGGATGAAGACTGAGTCTGGGATAGATGTCCCTGCATTGGTCAGAACCGATATGGCAGCCTTCCGTGAACTAGAGGCAAAAGCACTACTGCAACTGCTTGAGATGGAGCCAGCGGTCATATCAACTGGAGGAGGCATCGTTAGCACCGAGATAGGCAGAGAAGTATTACATGGAGCTCTTGCACCTATTGTGTGGATGAGAGCACCATTCGATGACCTCGCTCATAGAGTCGCTGCAGACACAGGAAACGACCGACCATTGTTTGAAGACCCAGAAAAAGCGCGCGAACTTTATCACGAAAGACTGGAGTGGTACGGCCAAACTTCTGATTATTTTGTGAACGCGCTGCAGCCCGTAAACAATGTAGTAGATGACATTGTGCATATAGCGAGGATAGCTAGTTAAGCTCGCTATCGAGGACTGTGCAGGATAAGCTCACATGGCATACGAAGTAAAAATCAATACACTCAGCGATGATGCGCACTGTGATGTGGAGTTTGAAATTTCGCCACCAATTCGCTTCTAACAGAAAAAGCAAGACAAGACTTCGGTGTACACGTACTGCACCTCGTGAACAGGCGAGCACACCCAGCAGTAGATGTGAACGATGAAAGGCTGTTTGGGCTGACGCACGATTCAGCAGACGGATCTGCAACACACGGCTATGCAAGGCTACCAGAACTGCGTTACGGCATGGGCAAAGAGATTTTCACACAAGCGTTATTTACCGCTCTCAACGGGACAATTCCTCCGCTCTACCCAGACGGCACAGCTATTTGGGAATAGCTACTGGTCTGATTCGTCTTCGATTTCGTGACCGATGGTCTCCTCGATCATGTCTTCAAGAGTCACAATGCCAGCGACCTTGTCTTCTTTCTCAACAACGAGCAGGTGACGTTTCGCGCCGATAAAAATACGAAACATAGTGTCCAAGGCAGTCATAGAGCCAACCGTTTTTGTACGATACGTCTTGAGCTCATTCAGACTATGCGGTCGTTCTGAGAAATCTATGTCTACCAAGTCCTTAACCATGAGGTAGCGCTTAATGTGCGTCCTGGATGTATTCATTATTGGAATACGCGAGTAAGTCGCATTCTTAATCTCTTCTATCTTTTTCTGATCGATAACATCATTTTCGTAAAGAAAGTAGGTCTTCTTGATGGGCGTCATGATGTTTTTGACCCGCTTCTCACTGAGCTGAATCGCGTTCTGCACGATTTCTACCTCGTCCTCATCAAGCTCGCTATCGCCAGTCAAGTGATCCGCAACAAGCAGGCTCAATTCATTACGTGTATGTAATACTGCTTCGTTTGAGCCGACAAGCCGGTCTAATAACAATGCTAGGGTCTTCGTGAGCGGGTATGCAACATACGTGAATAATTTAATCGTCGGTGCAAAAAATGAAACAGCACGCATCGAACGTTTTACGGCGATTGCTTGAGGTGTAATCTCGGCGAACACCACAAGTAAAATCGTGCTAATTAATACCGCCGCAAAACCATTCAATGCACTACCAAGCAAGATAGATGCGCTCGATGCGAAAGCGACGTTTGCGAGCAAAATCCCCGACAAGTAAAAATGCACATTTCGACGTATAGCTAGAGCACGCTTAGCACCTTTTTCTTTGAGCTTTGCCTTGCGACGTAATTCGTCGGGGTTAAGCGATAATAAAGCAACGTTCAAACCTGAACATATCGCTGAAAAAATTATAAGTATTGTTGCGAGTAAAAATACCAAAACGGGATCCATTCGAATACAGTATACAGCCTCTGTTTGAATTTAGCATAAGAAGTTCTAGCTATACGCTGTTATTCACGATATACTACTCTCTGTAATGGGCTTATTCAGTCGAAAAGACTCGGGTGGGAAGACTGCTGAAGTTGCCAGTTCGCTCGCCAGCGAGAAACAAAAATCTGACATCATCGTGAATAGTATCGATGATGCGGTCATCATGGTTGATGACCAGAACGTTGTGCATGTCTTTAACCCTGGTGCGAGCAAGCTCACCGGCTGGACTGCGACAGAAGCAGAGAATCTAGACTATCGCTCGCTTATTAAATTCGTGGACGAGAAAAATCAGCTCAAAGGCGATGAGCTCAATCCATTTTTCATGGTACTCGGCAGCGGTAGACCATACCGCGACGGAAATGCGATACTGCAAAAGAAAGACAACAGCACCGTTTCGGTAGATATCGCCGTTACGCCACTTCTCAACAAAGAAAAACAAGTAACCGGTGCCGTGGCTATCCTTCGTGATGTCCAAGCGCAACGACAGCAAGAAAAGCAGCGCGCAGACTTCATCAGTACTGCAAGCCATGAAATGCGTACGCCAGTGGCAGCTATTGAAGGATACCTCGCACTCGCACTGAACGATCGCGTATCAAAAGTTGACGCTAATGCACGATCATATCTCGAAAAAGCGCACGCATCGACACAGCACTTGGGTAAATTATTCCAGGACCTTCTCACCAGTGCGAAAGCCGAGGATGGACGACTGACCTCGCATCCAGTTGTCGTCGAATTCGGTGATTTTGTCGAAAAACTCGTCGAAGACCTTAAGTTCACCGCCGAGAAGAAAGGATTGCTACTGGAGCTACTCATGGGTTCACAACACAGAACCTCGGGGGGTTCTAGTAGCGCGGTTGACGTAAGCCAGAAGGTAGTCAAGCCGCTTCTTTATGTGAACGTAGACCCTGACAGAATCCGTGAAGTGATCACAAACCTCTTTGATAATGCAGTCAAATACACTGAATCGGGTCGCATATCCATCGGGGTAACTGGCGATAAAGACATCGTACAGTTCCATATTTCTGACACCGGACCAGGTATACCAAAATCTGACATCGTACATTTATTCCAAAAGTTTTATCGAGTAGATAATTCATCTACACGTACCATTGGCGGAACCGGTCTGGGCTTGTTTATTAGCCGGAAGATTGTTGAACTCTACAATGGTCGCATATGGGTGGAGAGCGAAGAAGGCAAAGGAAGTACATTCTATATCAACTTGCCGCGAGTTGACGGCTCTAAAGCGCAAAAGATGCTTCAAGAACAAGCTCAAAATTCGACAGGGTTATAAACATATGGAAAATAGTGTAAAATGAAGAAAATAGGCATAAGCTCGATCATAAAAGGGGTGAAATAAGAAGTTATGGCAAAAATAATGCTCGTCGAAGATGACAACAACCTACGTGAGATCTACGAGGCGCGTCTTGCTGCAGAAGGTTACGACATTGTGTCCGCACGTGATGGCGAAGAAGCACTCACCGTCGCAATGAAAGAAAAACCAGACCTGATCATCTCCGATGTTATGATGCCAAAAATCAGCGGTTTCGACATGCTCGATATTCTCCGTACGACCGAAGAGACTAAAAACGCCAAAGTCATCATGATGACAGCTCTATCACAAGCAGAAGATAAAGAACGAGCAGAAAAGCTCGGGGCAGATCGCTACCTTGTTAAATCTCAAGTAACACTCGAGGATGTCGCCCAGGTTGCACGAGACGTTTTGGATGGAAAATCCGAAGAAGCCACTCCAGCTCCTGCTGCAGTCGAAGCACCAGCCGAGACTTCAGACTCGTCATCAGAAAACGAAGCAACCGACGAGAGTTCAGACGAAGGAACACCTATTGTAACTGCAGCCCCAGCAACACCAACGCCAGATCCAGTCACTCCAACCCCTAATCCTGCTCCAGTCCCAGAACCAACTGCGACGCCAGCTGAACCAGCGGCAACGACACCGGCTCCTGATCCAACACCTGTACCCGCACCGGAACCAGCTCAGACAACGCCAGCAGCAGACCCCGTTGCACAAAGTGCTCAAACTGAGGAACAGGTTATTGCACAGCAAATAAAAGACAGCTTAAATATTGGTAAATCAGCAGAAGAACCAGCTCAGACAACGCTAGCAGCAGCTCAAACACCCGAGGAAACTCCAGCATCTGAAGCACCAGTACCAGTCACTCCACCAGCAGGAAAAAAGACCATTGAACCAATTAATGATTTGAACGCGCCAGGACCCGACCTCAACGCAATGGCGGCCAAAGAAGAAGCAGCAGCTCAGGCAGACCAAGCGGTCCCACAACCAGCTACAAACGAAGTTATATCACCAAATCAAACCACCCCTACGCCACCTCCAGAACCTGAAACGCCTCCAGCACCTGGAACAAGTGTTGACCCGAATAGTATTGCACTCTAGAACAGATAGCACGTATACTCTACGTAAGTTCTATGAGATTAAATCGGTACATTGCTCAGTACACCGACTTATCGCGTCGTAAAGCCGACGCGCTTATTCAAGCTGGCCTCGTTATTGTCAATCGTCAAGTTGCACACCCAGGCCTCAATGTAACAAACAAAGACACCGTGCTTGTTGATGGCAAGAAAGTTGTACCAGTTCAAAAAATACCAAGTACAGTATTGCTCCACAAGCCAGTCGGTTATGTCTGTAGCAAGGACGGACAAGGAAGCCCGACAGTATACGAACTGCTCCCGAAAGGCATGCAAAATCTCAATATCGCTGGTAGATTAGACAAAGACAGCTCAGGGCTTGTCGTGCTGACTGATGATGGACAGCTACTACAAGAATTAACTCACCCGAGCAACGATAAAGAAAAAATATACCACGTAAAACTCAACAAACCACTAGCCGACGGCATGATTGCTAAGCTAGCCCAAGGTGTAGATATCGCCGATAACCGACTCAGCAAGCTCATGGTAACCCCACAAGACAACGATGAGTATGAGGTCAGCATTCAAGAGGGAAGGAATCGTCAGATACGTCGGAGCTTCGAGGCTATTGGTTACAAAGTGAAGCAGCTACATCGTATCCAGCTTGGAGGCTACTTGCTAGAAGGCCTTGCGCCAAAACAGTACAAGCAGACAGATTGATTAAGTATTTATTAGTATAATATGGACCTTTCGTACATTTTATGCTATAATTATTTTCATGCTTGAGGTACTACCTGATACTTTCCCGGATTTCTATGCTGCTTTGCAGGAAGAAGGACGACTGCTTGATGAAGGGGACTACTACCCAAACACTACGATAGTTCAAGATTTTGGTGAACTTATCGAACCGTCATTCGAGGGAGAAAGCATGACAAACGCTACTAATCGATTAGTGCGCAAACTTCATGAGCTAGCCCCATTCTACGAACAAGATCAATCGAATACACGAGAAGTGTTGCGTGGCGAGACTCGAGCCCTCAATTGCCTTGGTAGGACATCTTTAGCTCATGCATTCTATTCCGAAAACCCTGATTTCTATCCCACTATTGGATGGACAAACATCCGCGGGAATCATCACTTCTTTAATTCTGTTCTAGACATGCCTACAGGGAGAGTACTAATCCTTGATAGCTCTTTAGGGGCGCCATACGACGAAAAATCAGATCAAAACTATACGTTCTATGGTGCAGTTGAGTCATTTTCTCGAACTGAAAACATGACATTGAGTAATAAAAGTATCTTCGGACCACTGTTTGAAAGAACAATGGAGGTTACGAGAGAACTGTTCATAGACCAGCTTGATACAAAAATGAAACAAGACTTTTCACTGGTAACGATTACCGAGACACGAGACGACGCCGAAATGACGAGGAAAATAGTTGCTCCTGCGGAAGAAGCTCCAGGAATCGAAAATGCAACAATTGTGGCAGGGGTTGAGCTTATCATACTTGGTGATGAAGAATCGTGTAGACTTGTCGACTCTATATGCGAAGCTAAAGAAACACAAACTGCAGCGGCATAATATCGCTTTTGTTTAACATATAAATACGTTATATACTATTCGCTTATGTCGACCTCTGTAATAACACTACCAGCAGTCCAAGCATTCATTGACATGCACATTGCTGAATTTGAGCCACAGCCGTTTTCCCGGTCAGCCCATGAAACTGCCAATGACCTTGGGTACCATGTCCTTGAAAGTATGGAAGGTGCGTTAAACGATCGAGACCCGACGAGAACTGAAAAAGACTCATTTGGCCTTGGTATATTATCCACACTTCCTGTGCGCTGTGCTGAAGTGTTCCGAGGAGATTCTATAGACGATTTCTTACAGGCTTTCTCTGACAGTAGGACGTTCGAACATACGCTCAAACTGTTTGCACGCGATAAAAGTAATCTCACACTTCAGACCGAAAATGCCTACGGGCTCCCGTTTGAGTACATGACTCGTGGTGTCATCTATAAACCCTTGCTGCATGTAGAGCAAGATGGTGCATTCTTCAGCCTGCACCTTGATGACATCGACCGCCTCAGAAGAGAAGGCGTCAGGGGAAACTGTCCATACGTGGGGTTAATGCACGACACAACTATAGCGTTCGCACATAAACTCGCAGATTTAGGCGTAGTAGAGAAGCTACTAGCAGAACAGGTATAATACAGCTATATGGCAAAGACAAAAGTACCTATCGTAGCAATTGTCGGACGAGCAAACGTTGGCAAATCAAGCCTGTTTAACGCTATTCTAGGCCGTCGTGAGGCAATTGTAGCTAATGAGCCAGGAACAACACGTGACAGCATCACAGCCAAGGCAGAACTTGATTCAGGCAAGCAGTTCTGGCTGGTTGATACAGCTGGCCTGAAAGACGCTGCAGATGCGTTCGAGCTAACTATCCAAGATCAGATTGCAGAAGCAACGCATTCCGCTGACATCATCCTTGTCACGGTTGACGGCACAACTATCGTGACAGAAGAAGACCGACGTGTTGCGAAGATGGCCTTTAAGTCCGGAAAGCATATTGTTCTGCTCGTCAATAAAGCAGACAAGGCAAAGCAGCCGCAAATCGACGCCTACGAAAAACTTGGCATTAAACCTCTTATCGCAACGTCTGCAACGCAAAAAAGAGGCTTCGACGAGCTAGAGCAAGTGCTCGATGAACTCCTGCCAGCGGCCAGCATCAGAGAAGCAGATGACCGAGTACGTATTGCACTGCTTGGCCGACCAAATGTCGGCAAATCGAGTCTGTACAACGCGCTCGCCAAGAAACAACAAGCGATAGTCGCAGACCGTGCTGGCACAACCAGAGATGTAAACCGCACTATTATCAAATACCAGGGCAGAGAACTCGAGCTACTTGATACGGCAGGCATTAGAAGAAGCGGCAAAATTGAGAAAGGCATTGAGCAGTTTAGCGTATTGCGAAGCTTGCAAGCGATAGAACAGGCAGATATCTGTTTCTTGCTCATAGACGCCAATGAGCTTAGCGTTGCACTCGACCAGAAAATAGCTGGCATGATCAAGGAAGCAGGCAAAGGTCTCGTGCTCGTCGTCAGCAAATGGGACAGTGTTGAGAAGGACGCCTATACACGCGATGATGTCGCGCGAGGTATTGCACATGAGTTCAACTTCGTCCCATGGGCACCGCTTATATTCACCAGCAGTGTGGATGGCAAGAACGTCACGAAACTATTTGACCTCACGCTTGAAATCATGGAACGACGAGCACAACAGCACACGACGAGAGAGCTCAATGCATGGCTCAAAAAAGTGCTCGACCACCATCCACCGGCAGGGCTCAAAAACAGACAGCCGAAGCTACGCTACATGGTCCAAGAAGATTGGAATCCAATCCCATCGTTCAAGATATTCGGCGCACATACAAAGTACTTGCACTGGAGCTATAAGCGACATATGGACCGCATGCTCCGCGAAGAGTGGGACTATGTCGGCACCCCTGTACAGCTATGGTTCATCGATCGCGATGTCGAAAAGGCACGGGATGCCAAATTCGGTGGCCGCAAGAAGCAATCATAGAGATTTTTCTAATGATAAACTTGTATACCATCTAGCTTGCAGATTATTTTTCTGCTATCTTCAAACTAATGTTCACACCAGACAAGACACTTGATACACGTCCACGGCTGCATGCGACTACCCCAACAGTATACGAAGCACTGGAGGTAGCACGAACACTGCCTTTTGAGCTTGTTGACCCTGAGGAACAACTACATTCTCTATCTAGGCTCAATAGTATGGCTGAGAACGCGATTGGTTCTGTATGCATGACTGATGCTGGCTACTCATATTACGCACAACCTCATGGTGGCCTCAAGCGACACGAAGTAAGCACTGCAACTTTCGACAGTCATTATTACGGTAAATTTTCGGGCTTTCACGGCATCCCACTAGACCCAGAGGCCGACACTGAATCGACAGACGTTATTTCTGACTCAACCCAACTTGCTGTCAAAATGTTCATGGGCGAAGGGGCGGTATCAACCGAATTTACTGATATCACTTACCAACTAAACGCATTCTTTCCTGTCAGCATTATCCGTAGCATTGATGTCGACTCTGAACTCGCCATCATGTTTAGTTCAGCAGAGAAACTAGAGGGCACAGTAAACAAAGAAGACGTCTTCGAGCAGCTAATTGAAACGATGCAAAAAGTACGTGAGGCATTAAAGGGGCTATCCGTTTACAATCCTCTGCAAGTCATCGATGTTGAACCGTGGGACTACGACCATCCAACAGATATAAGTCTCGGTGATTACCGACACTTACATGTTGGTGTACTGACAGATCGAGCAATAATATGTAATGATTCAGAAGAAGACGAGCCTACGCTTACACCTGCGAGTGACTTTTCGTTCCAGGGCTACTATGTTGGCGTCGTAGGGTTTGAAGGCAAGAAAGGGCACTACAAACCACATTTTGCATTTGAACTTTCGCAGACAAGCGACGAATCTGTGTTGGAAACAGTTCAATACGAAAGATGTATGCCGATAGTCTACGTGCCTATTTCAGATCACGTACGGCTTGATGTCGAAATTGCTGATGAATAACAGACATACGCTACACTATCTACATGGGTTTATTCGATAGACAAAAAACCAATTACACCATGCATGCCCCCCTATATTCACTTGGGAACTCTAAAACGCTGCTTGTCATTGGCCTCGGTAACATCGGCAGCGAGTACCATAGAACACGTCACAATATTGGTTTTGCGGCAGTAGACCGCTACAAAGAGAGCCATGATTTCAGCGACTGGGTCGAAAAAAAAGACATGCAATGCTATCAAGCAACCGGTCAGGTTGGAGATACACGTGTCGTTCTCGCCAAGCCAACAACCTTCATGAACAACAGTGGTGAGGCAGCGCAAAAACTGCAACAATTCTACAAAATCGCTAATGAAGATACCCTCATAGTCTACGATGATCTCGATGTGGAGTTTGGCTCAATTCGCACCCGCGGCAATGGCGGGGCAGCAGGCCATAATGGCATCAAATCACTTCTGACGCACGTGAAAGACGGTTTTGGCCGTATTCGTATAGGCATCGGACCGAAAACACACGCAAAAATGGACTCTGCCGACTTTGTACTGCAGAAATTCTCAGAAAATCAGGAAAAAGACATACCAAAAATTCTTCGCGAAGTTTCAGCCCTCATTGACGAGCGAAGTGCCGGACCGCTTACCGACACAACAATGAATGTTCTTTAGCGAAGCTTTTCAAATTTACCATTGAGAAGCTTATAAATAGTTGAGGAAGAACCCGAAATTGAGCCCCCATCAACGTAAAACGAAACTGCGTCACCGAAAATATCCTTTGCCTCATCTATAGTCGTCACCGTCGGTTCTCCAGGTCGGTTGGCACTTGTTGTCGCAAGCGGTCCCGTCTCTTTAAGTAACTCTACTAACTCCTGCTTATCTGGGATCCTAACTGCAAGCGAATAAAGACCCATGTGCAGATAGTTTAATTCGTCGGGTGCAGGGAGTACGATACTGACTGGACCCGGCCAATAACTAGCCGCTTTTTCCAGTCCTTTTGCATCAAACCCGAGAGTTTCAAGCTGCTGAATTGAAGCGGCAATCAACGTTCCAGGCTTATTCTCGCGCCCCTTAACCTCATACAATCGCTTAACTGCTCTAGGAGACGCCGCAGATGCTACAAGACCGTATACGGTGTCTGTAGGCATGCAGACCACCTCTTCTCGTAGAACTGCATCCAGAATCTCTGATTTATGCAGCCGCACCATAAACTCGTTCGTGTAGCTCTTCTGCTCGATGTTTCTGCAAATCATGCTCAGCCTGAAGAGCAGCAACGTCTCTTTTACCGTAACGCTTTGGCTCACCAATCGCTACAGCTACTCTTGGTCGCTTACCAGTTTTGATAAGTCTTTTCAGATCGTTCTCTGTACCACTAATACCAATCATTACAACGGGTGCATCAGTAGCTGCTGCCAAACGAAGTGCTCCGCTTTTAACCTGATCGCTGCGTCTAGAACCCGTAGGAAAAATACCCTGATCTTTTTCTTCCACCTCTAAGACATAGGCAGCATTGGCCCTTACGCTTTTCCACCAGGCCATATTCACATTTTCATCACGAGCTGTTGGATAGGCGCCAAGATGACGATTGAGCCATCCGCCCGCCTGCATGAGCGTACCTTTTAAGGCTGACCCTTCTGGGTCATAGAAATTTTCAGGTTTAGAAATCATTCTAATAGGCTTGCGACCACTAGCTAACGCTATTGACGACATAACTGGTATATCAGAGATCCCGTCATGCGTACCCGCCTGGATGACTGGCTCAGGGATTGCACCATATGCCGCTAGCTCATCAGGATCAACATAGCAGTGTGCTATTAGTAACCCACATGCAGCGGTGACGATTCGTGTGAGCCGCTCATGGTGCTTAAATTCATTATTAAAAAGGTCTTCAGGGCTTCGATCTAAATACCCTTGTACTGGTGGAAACGGTTCGTGCTCTTTCATGTGTAATAACTGTATGCCTCTTATAGGCTACAGGCAAGCATTACAGGTATAAAAATGACCCCATAAATGTAAAGAACCTATAGAGGTGAGAATATCTTGCAGATATTCGCAAGGCCGGAGTGTCGGCGCGTATTAACGCCCGACATGAGGCGTGGGGACGGCTGATTTGGCTCCTGGCCAAGCAAGACCGTGCCGATAAACCCCCGTAAATATAAAGAACCTATAGAGGGGGTGGGCACCGCTATAGGTTCATTACACCCTTCAACCCACCTTGAAGGCCTTTTGATGTTGCCTCGCAGAAAACACCAACCCAACCAAAGGTTTGTCCGTCACATCGCCCAAGCTCAACTACAACGAGAGGGGAGTGCGGGGTTAAAGGGACTAAGCGTTTTACAGCCTAGCAAAGCTAGAAAGAATAGGCGTGGAGGGTAACAACGTCTATAGCAGCTGTAAAACAGTAAATTCCATCAGTATTTGATGATAGAATTTAGGGGTAAAAGGTACGTAATGCATCTATTTGATGCTTACAAGTTGTAATTTTAGCAAAAATGTTACGTAAAGTCAATACTAATTTACTTTATTGCTGTTTTTGCAAGTATATACTATGAAAAAGCTTACGGTTACAGATACCCTTCAGAGACGGCTCTCTCGGTTATCGAATCCTCCTGCAGAACTCCTTTATAAAGGAGACGACCCACACATACTCTTACAATGTCCAGTAGTAGCAATAGTCGGCACCCGTAAACCAACACCTTATGGCAAAACAGTAACCAAACAATTAGCAGAGGAGCTTGCCAGGGCAGGGGTTGTCGTTATTAGCGGCAATGCAATGGGGGTTGATGTCCTGGCTCAAAAAGCCGCACTCGATGCAGGCGGTAAAGTCATCGCTGTGCTACCGAGCGGACTTGATAAGCCGTATCCAGCTGCAAACAAGGCTATAGTAGAGAAGATTCTTGAGAACGGCGGAGCGCTCATTAGTGAATATCCAGCAGGCCATAGCCCAACTCGCTATGACTTCCTGCACCGAAATAGGCTTATTGCAGCACTTGCAGACATGGTGGTCATCCCAGAGGCCGCAAAGAAATCTGGCAGCCTCAATACAGCTAAACACGCAAAAGAAGCTGGGGTGCCTATCGGTGTTGTACCCGGTAACATTACCAGCCATATGAGCTCCGGTACGAATGCATTACTAAGTCAGGGTGTTCATGCTATCAGGAATGCAGAAGATGCACTAGCTATACTCGGGATTGACACGACAAAACAAACCAGCCTTGATCTAGTCGGTGACAATGAAACGCAGACAGCGATTCTCAATATAATTAAAAATGGCGTTGTAGATCCAAGTGATATTCAGAGCACCTTGCAGCTTTCCGCCGTAGATTACCACATGGCCATAACAATGCTTGAGGTAAATAAACGGATACTAATCACCGATTCTGGCACAATCCAGCTGAAATAATTTTGCTTTTTTAGGTTTGCTGCGTTACAGTACCGGCTCGTAATAAAATACACGCATTTATATATATGTCTGCTAGGCTGTATATAAACACAACCAATTTATGGCAAAGAATTTAGTAATCGTCGAGAGCCCAGCAAAAGCAAAGACAATCGAGAAATATCTCGGTACTGACTTTAAAGTTATGTCTAGCATTGGGCATGTACGCTCAATCGCTAAAAAACCAAAAGGCGGCAAAGAACCAATCGATGTAGATAATGGATTCAAGACAACATATGAAATCGACTCAGATAAGAAAAAGGTGGTTTCAGAGCTCAAAAAAGCCGCAAAAGCAGCAAACGAAGTTTGGCTCGCAACTGATGAAGACCGCGAAGGTGAAGCTATCGCGTGGCACTTATGCGAAGCCCTCGGGCTCGATATAAAGAATACAAAGCGTATTGTATTCCACGAAATTACAAAAGGTGCCATCGAAGAAGCCATCAAAAACCCTCGAACCGTTGATATGAAGCTCGTCGAAGCACAACAAGCACGCCAAATCCTCGATCGTATTGTTGGCTTTGAGCTATCTCCAGTCGTCTGGAAGAAAGTACCAGGTGGAAAGTCAGCAGGGCGCGTCCAGTCTCCTGCAGTCCGGCTCCTCGTAGAACGAGAGCGTGAAATTGAAAGTTTCGAGGGCTCATTTCAGTTCAAAGTCACTGCCATATTCACGACAGATAAAGGTGAGCTGAAAGCTGACCTTAGTGAACGGTTTGACACTGAAGATGACGCTAAATCATTCCTCGAATCACTCATAAACGCATCCTTCACCATTTCTGACATCGCAGTAACCCCCGGGACACGTAACCCAAGTCCACCATTCACTACAAGTACACTCCAACAAGACGCGAACTCGAAGCTCGGTTTTGGCTCAAAAGCCACTATGGCAAGCGCTCAGCGGCTATACCAAAACGGTCATATCACCTACATGCGAACAGATTCATTCAATCTATCGAAACAATATCTCGCGACCAGCGCAGCATTTATCGAAAAAGCATTTGGTAAGAAATATCTCCACGTGCGAGCTTATACGACGAAAAACGCCAGCGCACAAGAAGCGCATGAGGCCATACGCCCAACTAATCCATCTAAAGAAGTTGTCACGAATGACGAATATGACCAAAAGTTGTACAACCTTATTCGCTCTCGCACACTTGCTAGTCAGATGGCTCCAGCAAAAATCGAGCGAACAGCAGTGACAATTGCAATTTCGAGCGATACACGAACCTTCAGCGCAAAGGGTGAAGTGATCTTGTTTGATGGATTTCTTAGTGTTTACGGCGGAAGCAAGAAAGATCCTGATGTGCTACCCCCACTTCATGCAGACCAATCACTGAATATATCAACGGCAAGCGCGCGACAGACGTTTGCGCGTCCACCAGCGCGCTATACAGACGGAAGTCTTGTAAAAAAACTCGAAGAGCTTGGCATTGGGCGTCCGAGCACCTATGCCACCATTATTGACACGGTACAGGCTCGTGGATATGCCGAAAAAGGTCAGTCTGAAGGTGAACCAAGGGAAGTTATCGAACTAACCCTAGACGGCGGATCAGTCACACGCAACGTTGACAGCGAAAAATCAGGGTCAGATAAGGGCAAACTTGTGCCGACGCCAACAGGCAAGGTTATCAGTGATTTCTTAACCAACCATTTCGAGCAGATTGTAGATTACGGGTTCACTGCAGAGGTTGAGGAGCACTTTGACGATATTGCTGATAGTAAACTTGACCGCAATAAAATGCTTGAGGAGTTCTACAAGCCGTTTCATGAGCTTATTGAGGGTTCAGATGATATAGATCGTTCTGCCGTCTCTCAAGCTCGTGAGATCGGTGTTGACCCGAAATCAGGACTGCCAATCATTACACGCTTCGGACGATTCGGTCCCATGCTCCAAATGGGCGAAGCAAAAGACGACGAGAAGCCACGCTTTGCGCCGCTACCAAAAGGCACCAAGATGGAGACGGTCACCCTTGAGCAAGCTCTTGAGATGTTCAAGCTACCTCGCCTCGTTGGGCAGACTAAAGACGGCAAGGACATTAAAGCTAACATCGGCCGTTTTGGCCCGTATGTTCAAGTAGAGAAGCAGTTTTTTCCGATTAAACCGCATGACCCTATGACGATTGAGCTAGAAGAAGCACGAAAAATTATCGATGAGATTAGTGAAAAACGAAAACCAATTGCAGAGTTTAAAGGTGGAGACGTGCAAATACTAAATGGCCCATACGGACCGTATATCAAGGATATAAAAGAGAAGAAAAACGCTCGTATACCGAAAGACCGTGATCCGAAGACGATAACTGAGGATGAGGCGCTAAAAATGCTCGCTGATGCACCCGCCAAAAAGCGTCGACCAACCAAGAAAAAGAAGAAGTAAGTTACATAAATTGTAATAAATATCACCTTTCCACAAGTTCACAAGGGTAGAGTAATGTTACGTAGTAATATTGACATACATATTCTGTGCAAATAAGTCGAATTTTTGGTAAAATAAATATATAATAAAACATTTGTTGACTTTGATAAACTTTTGTTTTAAAATATTACTTAAATGAAAGTAGGTAAGAGTAATGGCTGATACAGCTACCCCTGTAAAAACATTAGCGGTGGAAAAAGTTGTAGGAGACATTCTAGCGACTATTGATCGAGAACGTGAACGAGAAATTATTTCACGTCGCTATGGCCTTTACGACCGAAAAGAAACTCTTGAGCAGATTGGCGAACTTCTCGGTATTACCAGAGAGCGCGTACGACAACTTGAAAAAGCGGTTGTGACGAAGATGAAGGCTCAAGCGCAAGATTTACCACATGCAGCAGAGGTAGAGCAGGTGATCGGTGGACTTCTCTCTGAAGCGGGCGATATTGCCAAGATTAAGAGCCTCACTGAAGAAATTGTTGGCGAGAACGCGAGCAAGATAGATGTATCTCGAGTATCTTTCCTTGTCAGACTAGCACCGAACCTAACGCACATCGACGAGAACGATCATTTCCATAATGCAGGAGCGCTCGCAAGCGAATATTCCGAGAAGTCAGCAAAAGAGCAGGTGAAGAATGTTATCGATGCAATAAAGAAGATAGGTTCACCGGTCTCAATTGAGGAGGTTGCTGGCGCCATGGGACACCCTGATGCAAAGAAAGTTGAAGCCCTTGCCTCAATAAGCAAAAACCTTGCGACACTGAATGGTCGATGGGGACTTATCAAGTGGCCAATGGTGAATCCGAAGAACATTCGCGACAAAATCTACGTCATTCTTTACGAACACGAAGAACCTATGCATTTTGATGATATTGCTGCAGCGATTTCGAAGTCTGATTTCAAACGTAAAGACGTCACGACACAAGCTATTCACAACGAACTTATCAAGGACAAACGATTCATTCTTGTTGGTCGCGGGCTCTACGCGCTCAAGGAATGGGGCTTCAAAAAAGGAACTGTCGCAGACGTTATTACTGAAGTACTGAAGAAAGCAGGTGAACCCCTTCACCGTGATGAAATCGTCAAGCGAGTATTAAAGAAACGCTTTGTAAAAGAAACGACTATCCTCCTTAACCTCCAGGGCAAGCCACAGTTCAAGCGAACTGCCAAAGCTACCTATACCCTCGCAGAAGAAGCCTAGAACACACGGGCCGGGTATTAGTTCTAACAGTAGCAGCTGAGAAAAGCCATGATTGAGTCCATCGAACACCTCGGCCCACCGCCAACATTCACAGAGTTTTGTGACACGTTTACTCCAGATATTTATATCGATGAAGATTTTCTTGAAAAGAGGCGGCAGCAAACCGGTTGTACTGTCTTTGTTAACATACCAGCTTTAAACCAGCTCGCATACGCGGTTAATCCATATGGCTTTCAAAGAGACGGCGACCAACCTTTGACTATTGCCGTAGGTGAATCACCCCCGAATAAGAAGGGTTACGTCCACTATGGAAGATACGAAAAAAAGCACAATACAGTTCATACGTATAGCAACGACTCGCTGTTCAACCTACTAGGTACGACCCCACAACCTTACGCACCACAGATACGATTAGAAGTAGAGCTACGGGAAATGCACACAACACTAATACACGAACTTCGGCATGCAGCAGAAAGAAATAATACAAGAAGCCCTCTTAAGAAAAGAATTTGTGAATCTGCACATTACGGCAAGACACTACTCCCCGTGTATACCGGCGGAAGCGCTGTGACTGCCTTAGTGACGAGCCTCGCACTCGAACACCAACCCGTTCTTCAAGATGCTTCACAACATTATGCAACGAGATTACTACTACCTGTGGCTGCTGGCTTAGTCGTAGGTGGTAAATTATTTGAGAGGGAGAGACACAGAAGGTACCTTCGGCTGCCTGAAGAGGTACGAGCTAGAACAGGCGAACGGGCAGCGAACATGCTAAGACCCGCTTTTTATTTCAGTACTGAAGATTAATTAGACTTCTACACTATTGAGTCCAATTAATAATGTAACGCTAACTGAACGTTTTGCGAACATTGAATAGCTGAGCATTTATATACAAACACGTTTCATCAAAGCTTTAAATGTGTAGATAGCGGAATAAAGGGCAGCGGGGATTGTGAGAATCAAAAACAAAAACAAAGCACGTGTGATTAAGAAAAAATATAGTGATGATCAAGCCAGCAGAGGACAGAATCCGAACATAGACTTGATGTCGCACAATGTATATTTTACGACTCGATATACTTAATTATAGTTGATTCAGCATACCTCTTCTAACGGGGGAGTTTTTAGCATTTACCCATACTAAGCGCTGAATGACTCTCTGCTCGAGTCGTTTCATATACTTGCTGTTCTTTATCCTGACTGCTTTATGGTTCCACAATATAGCTCTAGTGTGTGGCAATAAAAACAACCACAATAGTTATCCACACACGTCTCCGTGAAATGTTTGCTTTTTCACGTTTTGTATATGTAATATACTTTTCTCCCCTGTTACTCCCCTATTTTACTTGCAATTATTTGCATTTTGTTAATTTGTATAGTTTTATATGTTTTTTTGTATAAATATGAACATTTTACGAACTACTACTGGGGTGAGGTAGGGTACGAAGAGGGCTTATCGCACGAACACTCTACCTTCTACGCGTACATCTATATAACGAGTAGGCATATCATTGTCTTCCGTGAGCTGTTTCAGCGTTGCTACGAGGGCACCTACCTGCTCTCTCGCATCCCGCTCAGGAGTTATGCGGGCATAGTAGCCAGTATCAATAAAACGCACCTGCATCTCACGACGCACGACATCAAATAATATTGATTGTACAGTAGGCCTGTACTCCCCTGATCCATCAAACTCAGATAACATAGTCGTGACAAGCTCTGTTTCAACTGAGGTTAGTAGCTGACTTCCTTGCTCAAACGTCGGCGATTCAAGCAGCTGTAGTGTTGGGACATCCATCAGCATATTCAATTGACTACTTTCCCCTGAAAGCTGGATAAAATTCCCCTGCTCTCCAACAATACCAATCAACTCGCCTTTTGCATCTACAAGCCGAAGTAATGGAGCCGTGAAACTTACGTTAACGTGTAATTCTCTGCCTGCAAGCGGGACGACCGCTACGACATCGCTCATTTCCGGATATTTCGCCTGCACGTCACGTTCAAAAGAAGTCGAACGAAATGTCAGCTTGCTCTTATTCAGAAAGCTGCTGTTAAATATATCATCTATGCCTTGTTTGTACTCTTCTGCAGTGCGATACGCATTATTCTGGTCGTCTAAGCGCGTTGCTACGGAAGACATGGTCGTGTTCAAGAAAAGAAGAACTAAGATTGCTATAAATATCAACTTCTGAGGCAAGTTAGCTCTAACACGTGCTAGTCGACGAGAAAAGGTGCTTTCTTTCTCCGTTTGTATGCGTTTCGTGCGCTTAGCTGGGGTTTCAACAGAATCAGCATTGTAGTAGCGCATGATTGGTGCGGAGCGCACTGTTTCGCTATTTTTCGGTGTTCTTCTACCTTTACTCTTTCTTCTGAAAAAAGCCACTACTGGCCTCCCCCGACTGCATCGAGATGCTGCATTATTTTCTGTGCTGCATCTGAAATTGTTACAGTTTGCAATCTATGTCCGAGCCGGCCCCTCTTCTGACTATCTGCCAGAAGCACTGAAACAACTTCTGTAAAATGAGATGCAAAGTCTTCTTCACGAATCATTTGCACTGCGTTTTCTTCAAGAAGTGCACTGGCATTTTTCAATTGATGACCACCTGCAAGCAGCGGATTTGGGACAATTACACATGCTTTTCCTTGGACGCCAAATTCTGTAAGCGCTGTCATGCTTGCGCGGGTCACTATGACATCAGCTGCGGCGCTGTATTGCTCCATTTTATGCGTGAATGGCTCAATGATAAATCGAGCTTTAATGTCATCCGACAGCGCTTCGTATTGCTTCTGTACAGTATCAAATGTCTTATTGCCAGCAAGAAGCAGCATATGAATATTGTTCTGAGAAAGTAACTCACTGGCAGACCGCAACACCCCGTCATTAATGTTCTGCGCTCCTAAACCGCCACCAGTTATCAAAACGAATTGAGCGTCTATTGGAATATGCAGCTCTTTCTTAGCCTCTGATTGTGCTTTGCTGTCGACAGGCGCAAAAGCTTGTTTCACCGGTATGCCGACTTGGACTGTTTTAGACTGATCATACTCAGGGTAAAATTGTGGCGGCAGCGCGGTTAAGTGCTCCAGCGCATCTTTTGCGATAACACGGTGGGCTAGACTCACCATGGCATCAGAATCATGCGTTATATATGGTATTTTACGTAGTTTTGCTGCATAACCGACGTTAGCGCACACATACCCACCTTTCATGAATATGACGCGTGGCCGTAGTTGACCAAGTAACCGCCAAGCTTGCACGACTCCCCATAAAAATCGAAATAAATCACGAAAATTGAGTAGATTTGTTTTAAAATCCAACAACTTTGTAACCATGGAGTGTGTATGATAGCGTCGAAATTTACCCGCCGACACTTCATATACAGCATCAATGACTTCCGCCTGACGCGTAACATCATTGAGTGGATCATTGCGATGGCCTATATGTGCAATCCGACGGTCTGGGTGCGCATACTTAAGTGCTTCTGAAACCGATACGAGCGGTGTTATATGGCCGCCTGAACCACCACCAACAACCACTACATCAACTTTATGACTCATCGCTTTTTCTCGTTCATTGTAACTCGCCTTGCACCATTCATGACGTTTAGATCTGTATAGCGTGATATATGGAACACGATACCCATCGCAATCATTACAAATATAATACTTGTTCCGCCGTAGCTTACAAATGGGAGTGTTATTCCTTTTAGCGGCAATAATCCGAGCATCGCACCAACGTTTATAATCATTTGAATACTGAGCCACACGAGTACGCCAGTAACGAGCAATCTTGCGTATTCAGTTGGTGCAGCTTGCCCAATCTTTGCAATACGTGAAAATAACGCTACAAATAAGCCAATAACGACACTTGTACCGACAAAGCCAAACTTCTCTGCCGTAATAGCAAAAATAGAGTCATTAGCAGGCTCAGGCAAATAGCCATATGCTTGCACGCTGCGCCCAACCCCTTTACCCACAATACCGCCGGAGCCAACTGTAATGAGTGCCTGACACGCTTGATAGCCTTCTGCTTGACAATCCGCCGTTGGGTTTAAAAACGTCTGCACTCTGTCACGACGATACGGACTCGATGCGATCGCCAAAACACTTACTGCCGCGACGACAATCAGCACTAAGCCTAATTTTTTTAATGGTAAACCAGCAACAAAGGCCATAACGCCAATAATGGCCATCATGACAGCTGCAGAGCCAAGATCACTTTGCAGTCCGGCAACAACAATAATGACAGCACCTACCAATAATCCGAGTGTTCTGAGTGTGTCTGTTGAGCCCATTTGTTTATCAAGTCGTTTTTGGGCAAGAAAAGCCGCGAGCCATAGAACTATTGCTAGTTTTATCAGCTCTGCTGCTTGAAAGGAAAAACCACCAATCTGAATCCAGCGATGGGCACCATTGATTTCATCACCTATAAAGCGTACTGCTATGGCCATAAATGCAGCAAACGCAATGATATATGGTTGGAATTTCTGCCAATATGACAATGGTGTGTACGCTGCCAGTAAAAATGCAACGATGCCGAGAGCTATTGCTGTCAGCTGCTTTGTTGAGTAAAAGTCTTGGGCTAAATCCGTTCCTAATGTTAAGCCAGGCCCAATTGCATACACAACAATAGCTCCAATTGCTAATAATGAGCCAATTAACACAAGTAACACGTAATCAGGCTTATGCCGCCTACCAATGTCTTGTTGTGGAATTGGTCCTCGCGCCTGACGGTCTCCCCTCCTAGGGGCAAAAGACGTCCGACGACTTCCGTATGTAGACCTGTTTATATTCATGTTTGTTTGTTGTGTTAGTACAGATACAGTATACCACTACTCACTCTTACGAGAGATGGTGAAGTTGTCAATCAACATATTGGAGAGGTCAGCAAAAATTGGGCGGCCACCAATCGAACCAGCGTAGCCTGGTGCTTGCGGCTCATTTACTCGCACCACGATTACGTAATCAGGCTCATCACCGCCGACAAATCCGACATACGTACCGTTGTACCTGTCTTCATAATAACCACCTGCTGGATTCGCAATTTCCGCTGTTCCTGTTTTACCACCGATGTTATAACCTGCGCGCACTGCAGCAGGATTATTGTTATTCACGACGTTCTGCATGAGTTTACGGAGTTCAGCAGATGCCTCATTACTAACGACATCATTACGGCGAATAACCGGGCCATTCTTCTGTAACTGTTCTTCTTCATCAAAAGTTCCTGATACTAATGTAGGCTGGTAATACGTGCCACCATTCACTGCAGATGCAACTGCTGCAACCATCTGTAGCGGCGTAGCTGTCATACCTTGACCGAAGCTCGTGTTTGCAAATTTAATATTTAATCCAAAACCTTCGTTCGGGTCTGGGATGATTCCTTGAGCTTCTGTGCCTTCATCCAGTGGCGGACCTTGCTCAATACCTGTTCGTGAACCAAGCTGATAATGATCAACCATATACGAGTGCCAAACCTGCCTTCCCTGCTCGTTCAGCTCTCCCCCGCCCATCTGTTTTAGCAGCCACGTCGCGCCGGTATTTAGTGACAAACGCAAAATATCAGCCAAGCTACGTGTACCAGCTCCGCTAGACTCGACTACATTTTCAACACGTGCACCGTCTATTGTTATAAATCCTGGATCAAAATACGTTTGACCAGGCTTTACGGAGCCCGTGTCTAGTGCGGCTGCTGTCGTCAACGTCTTCATGATTGAGCCAGGCTCAAGCGGTGAACTCACTGCTGCGTTCTGGTACAACTCAGGATCTTCCACTTCAGTAAACTTGGCTGGGTCATAGCTTGGATAATTAGCCATTGCCTTCACTGCACCCGACTTAGGATCAATAATAATAGCGCTTCCAGATTCACTTTTTGCACGCTTCAGACCTCGCTCAAGAATTTCTTCTAATTGACGTTGCATCGACACATCAATCGT
>JAUHXF010000010.1 GCA_030427125.1 bacterium
CGACGAGGCAGCAAAGAAAGTACAATCCGCGGTTCGTAACGGCATTATGCCAGTTCTTTGTGTAGGGGAGACGCTTCAAGAACGCTTGTCGGGTGAGACGAATCAGATTCTACATAATCAAGTGACGGCTGGTCTTATGCACTTGACGGCTCGAGAAGTAAGTGCCGCAGTCATTGCCTACGAACCGGTTTGGGCTATAGGTACTGGAGAGTTTGCAAAACCAGATCAGGTCGCAAACGCGATAGACTACATAAGAAAGCAAGTAGAGCATTTATTCGGTGAGCGCACTGCCAAACATGTGCGGATATTGTACGGAGGAAGCGTCGATAATCATAACGCCAAGTCATATTTGAATATTCCAGGATGCGATGGAGCACTTATCGGCGGCGCGTCACTTAATGCTCATGTGTTTTCAGAGATTGTAGATATTGCATTCCGTGTGCAGCAGGAAAGGTCTCACGGCTAATGGCTACTAAAGAGAATGACGCAAAAGTGTTTGACGTTGCAAAGCCAACTGATGCGAAGAAAGACATTGGTAGTAAGCCGATGATTATCGGTCATAAGTCACTTAAAGAAGACCCAATGGTCAAAGAAGCTGTTACTGAGTCTGGCAAAGAAGAAACGCCAACAGAAACAGCCGGGCAAAAAACTGAAGAACAGAAAGTCACACCGCCGAGCGTATCTAAGAAAGTAATCACGCCACCTTCAGAAGAACAGAAGAAAGAAGTAGTTACTAAAGATACAGTAGTTGCGACTGATAGTCAGGAAGGGTCAACTGAAGAAAATATAGAGACCGAAGAAATTGAGGAAGAGCTAAAGGTTGATCCCGAGGTGGAGAAGAATGAGAAGAATGAGAAACTTCACAACATGATTGAAAGTAAAAAGTATTTTGTAACCATACACGAAAAATCATCATCTCACGCGAAAGTATTTATTATCACGTTTATTATTGCCCTTCTTGTTGGGTTTGCTGTTGTTGCTCTATTAATCGATGCAGAAGTTCTCGATCTTGGCGTTGATGTTCCGTTTGATTTTCTCTAGTACGTGAATTTTACACCGTTAATCACGCTATTGCTTTGTTAGAATAGAGTCCAATGGATGTCATTTCAACGCTCAACGAAGAGCAGAAAAAAGCCGTTCTACAAACGGAAGGACCCCTTCTTATTCAAGCAGGGGCTGGTTCAGGTAAGACAAAAACTCTGACGCATCGAGTGGCACATATACTACAAGAGGGTTTAGCAGCTCCTGAGCAAATCTTAGCGGTAACTTTTACTAATAAGGCAGCGAAAGAAATGCGAGAGCGTGTCGCGACGCTACTTGGACAAAATGCAGACAATCGTAACTTCTTGCCCTATATGGGTACATTTCACGGTATCTGCGTTCGCTTACTTCGTCAAGACGGTGAGCATATAGGTATACCGAGAACTTTCGTAATTTATGATGAAGCAGACAGGCTAGCAGCGGTTAAACAAGTATCAAAACGTTTACAAATTGATGAGAAAACATTCCCGCCTCGTACCATGTCGCACGTCATTAGCGCTGCGAAAAACGAAGGAATACGGCCGCAGGAATACACACAAAGTGCTTCATCGCCAGCACAGAAAACAGCTGCACAAATTTACCCAGGTTATCAGAAAATTCTCCGTGATGCAGGTGCGCTCGATTTCGATGATCTAATCATGAAGACATTAGAAATGCTGCAGTCTAGTGATGAGTTGCGACAAAAGTGGATTAATCAATTCCGCTATATCATGATTGACGAATATCAGGACACGAACACAGTCCAATATAAGCTTGTAAAATTGCTTGTAAATAACAACAAAAACATTGCGGTCGTTGGTGACGATTGGCAGTCAATTTATTCTTGGCGTGGTGCAGATTTTCGTAATATTCTCAACTTCGAACGGGACTATAAAGACGTATTAGTTATAAAGCTTGAGCAAAATTACCGATCTACCAAACCAATTTTGGATGGTGCGCATTCAGTTATTACTAAGAATAAACAGCGAAGTGATAAAAAGCTTTGGACGTCTTCGTCTACTGGGAAGCCAATACAAATAGTCGCGGTTAGTACACAGCGTGCAGAGGCAGAGACGATCGTGCGTCGTATCAAGAATGCTGTTGAAGGCGAAGTTCGTCGATTGAGAGATTTTGCCGTGTTGTATCGAACTAACGCACAAAGTCGTGCAATTGAAGAGGCTTTCCTGCACTACGGTGTCCCATACCGTATTGTCGGTGGACAGCGTTTTTACGATCGCAAAGAGATAAAAGATATAATGGCGTATCTTCGGTTTATTTATCAGCCTGCGGACCGTATTAGTTTTGAGCGTGTTGTAAATGTGCCGACTCGAGGGATTGGTGCCGTAAGTATGCAACGTTTCTATGCATGGCAAGAAAGCAATAATCTAAACTTGCTTGATGCTTTGCGTCGCGCGGATGAGGTGCCGCAGTTGCCGAAGAAAGCGATGCAAGGTTTGCGTGACCTGGCTGATATTGTTGACTCGACACAGTCGATTATGGAGGATACATCGGTCGCAGGACTAATCGATGGGTTAGTTCGGAGAATAGAGTACAACCAACACTTGGACGACGGTACTCCTTCTGGAGAAGCCCGCCAAGAAAACGTGCAAGAACTGCTTAGTGTCGCCAAAGAATATAATGAGCTTGGTTTAAGCGGCTTTCTAGAGGAAGTGTCGTTGATTAGCGACATTGATTCGGCTGAGTTTGGGAGCGACACCGTTATGTTGATGACGCTACACGCGGCTAAGGGGCTTGAGTTTCCAGTTGTATTTATGCCGGGCATGGAGGAGACAATCTTCCCGCATAGTCGTGCGTTGTATGATCAATCAGAGATGGAAGAAGAGCGTCGGCTTTGTTACGTTGGCATGACGCGAGCAAAAGAAGAGCTATATTTGTTACATGCTTCAAGTCGTATGCTATATGGCGGAGTGCAACATAATCCACCAGCTCGTTTTTTATCAGAAATTGGCGCAGAATTGGTCGAAGAAGGAGTATCTTCATTCCAGGCTTTTGCTTCTTCGCCGCATGCGCAACCAGAACAAATAGGTTGGACCAAGCAGGTGAAAGCCGCACAGGATGAGCCTCGCTATGTAGCAGAGTTTCACGAGGGTGACAGTGTTGAGCATCAGCTGTTTGGTGAAGGCAAAATTGTTGAGACAGATGGTGACATGGCCGCTATCTATTTTAAAAAAGCAGGGGTGAAAAAGCTAAACACCTCAATCGCTCCACTAAAAAAGCTATAATATATTTATGTCTCGTATTTTGTTTTTCTTACTGTGGCCGCTTATATGGTTGTATGCACCGATAACTCGACGTGTTCGTGTTCTTATAAAGCATGGTGATGACTATGTGCTGGTCATTAACAAGTTCGGTCCTGGAAAATGGCAATTACCTGGTGGCGGAATTAAGTTCGGTGAGTCAGTCGAAGCAGCTGGAGTACGTGAAGTCGAAGAAGAGCTAGGACTCGTTATAGCACACGTAAAGAAGCTGCACGATGCGTTTATCGTCGTGAAGCAGTTTGGGCTACTAATGCGCTATAGTTACGTTTTTATTGAATTAGATGAACAGAAAGAATTAATTTTCAATCGGGAGCTACAAGACGCCCGGTGGGTGTCGGCTGACGAAATGAGCAACATTGCGAAAGAAGTTAGCATTGGGCTCGAACTTGTTGATAAACAGAGGTGAGTGCTAAAATATTATATACGCTATAGAAAGCGTAAATATGAAGAAAAAATTCATCAAGAAAATACATAAAACGAAAAAGAGTGCTGCAAAAAAGTCTAGATTTCTACTGCGACATCCTTTGTTGCTGCCCGTCACGACATTTGTAGTGTTGTTTTTTGTTGGATTAGCTGGGTTTGTGGCGATGGGCGGCTCAACGCAGGGCGCCGAGGACGCCCGCATTGTGAATGTGTTTGTTGATGGCGAGCAGCAGACGGTGACGACACGTGCAGACACCATCGGTGCTTTGCTTGAGAGGCTAGATTTAAATCTGGCTACTGAGGACATCGTAGAGCCTGAGGTTGAGGAACCGATCATTGAGGATGATACTCAGATAAATATCTATCGAGCTCGTCCCGTAGAATTGACTGAAGATGACCGAATCATTACTGTCGTTACTGCGCAGCGCGCTCCTAGACTCATTGCAGAAGAAGCCGGTATCGAACTATTACCTGAAGACGAAGCAGTTCTGGATGAGACTGAGTTTAATGTACTCGAGTCTGGTGCGACAGAGCGGCTTATTATTAAGCGGTCTGTTCCAATTAGATTTAGCGTGTATGGTGTGTTGAAGCCTGTTCGTACAACAGCAGGCACGGTTTCAGAGTTATTAGAAGAGCAGGGTATTACGCCAAATGAAGATGAAGTTGTGCAACCAGCTCTTGATGCAGCAATTAAGCCAGAGCTGCTTGTTGCAGTTAATCGACCAGGCGTAAAGACGATTGCTGTAGAAGAACCAATTCCTTATGACGTGGAAACTAAAAATGATGATAGCATCACTGCTGGACAAATCCAAGTAGAGAAAAAGGGCAAAGACGGCGTACGTGCTGTTGTTTATGAAATAGAAGAAGACGATGAAGGCGAAGAGATCAGCCGTAAAGAAATACAGAAAGTTGTCGTAGAGAAGCCAGTCACGGAGATTCGTCTGCGAGGCACGAAGATAGTAGCCCCAAGCTTCAACCCTTCTACAACAGTATCTGGAGACAAAGCCGCACTGATGGCTGCAGCAGGAATAGCTGAGTCAGATTTTGGGTATGTTGATTCAATTATTTCTAAAGAATCTGGCTGGCGCCCGGGAGCAGTCAACTCAAGTTCAGGGGCTTACGGATTATGCCAGTCATTACCAGCGAGTAAAATGGCGTCGGCTGGCTCAGATTATCGTACTAATCCTGTTACGCAGCTCAAATGGTGTGCAGGCTACGCCGTAGGAAGGTATGGCGGATGGGCTGGAGCGTATAACGCATGGCAAGTGCAGCGCTGGTGGTAGCTATTTTTTGAAAATCAGGATGTATACCAAAGCAGCCTGAGTGACAGTGCTATAAATAGGAGCGAGTAGTAATACAGCATCTAACTCTCCAACTGAAATAGCAGCTAAAAGGGAACTTATGCCCCCAAAAATAAATGCACTAGGAGTCTCACTTTCGGGATCATTTATTGACTTCATGAAGGTTGGCGCGAGTGCAACGCTGGCAGCAAATAAGTTTGCCAAAATGCTGAGCAATGGATCATCGAAAACTACCCACAGAGACACACCGAACAGAGAAATAATGAGTGAAACTACATCAAACCTCGAGCTACCACCAGTTCCATTCCAAAGTGATGCTATGAAGATTGCTCCAGTAGCCAAAACAGCCGCTCCAAATAACCACAAAGAGTTTCTAGCACCTGCTGCGTATTGATTTGCAAACCCTATGCTGTTCAGTAAAAAAATGATTCCCCAAGTAACCCGATGAGGTTGCGTTTTCTTTTTCAAGGTATCTAAAAAGTAGGGAACATCTCCTAAAAAGAAGATGACAGAACTCAGAACACCAAGAATAGTAAAAAACATTGGATTAAGTATCTCATACTTAGTATCTACGATATAGTTATTGTATGAGTGTGAAGATAACGTATTTTGTTCACGGCACCACTACTGATAACGAAACTGGTAAAGCTACAGGCTGGCTACCTGGGGAGCTGTCGGAATTAGGTAGAAAACAAGCAATAGAGCTTAGTGTTCAAGCTGCTGACAAAAAGTTTGATGCTGTATATTGTTCAGATTTAAAAAGAGCTGTTGAGTCAGCAAATCTTGGTTTTGGACTAAAATATAAAATCGTAGAGGACGCAAGATTGCGCGAGTGTAACTATGGTGATTACAGTGGAGCCCCGCAAACATTCAAAGACAACATGCAATGGTTTGTAAATAATAAGTTTCCAAACGGCGAAAGCTACAAAGATGTTGAAGTACGCCTAAAATCATTTATTTCATCTTTGAGAGAAAGTTACGATAATCAACATATTGCAATTGTTGCACATCAAGCACCCCAGCTTGCACTAGAAGTTTTACTGAAAGGCAGGACTTGGAGTCAGGCAATTCAAGAGGATTGGCGAAGGACGAAAGCATGGCAGCCAGGCTGGGAGTATACAGTTGATTGATACGAAAAAAGAATTAGGCCAGCATTGGCTGCAAGATGAAGATATCCTGCAGGCGATTGTCGAAGCGGGTGATGTGTCGAGTAATGATTTCGTCTTAGAAATTGGGCCGGGGAAAGGGACCTTAACTGAAAAGCTATTGGAGTCCGAAGCTGAAGTATTAGCGTTAGAATTTGATCAAGACCTCATACCAGAGCTTGAAAAGAAATTCTCAAATTGCAAAAAATTTGCAATTTCTAGGGGTGATATTCGGAAATTCGACTATAATACATTACAGCCAGGATACAAGGTTATCGCAAATATCCCCTATTACTTAACAAGTAATCTAATCCGTGCGTTATCGGAAACAAGCAACCCACCAAATCTTGCGGTTCTGCTTATTCAGAAAGAGGTTGCAGAACGACTATGTGCTCAACCAGGAGATATGAGTATTTTAGCTGTTACAGCACAGTTTTATTTTGAGTGTCGTTTAGACATCGAAGTGCCTGCTGAGTTCTTCACACCACCACCGAAAGTCGACTCACAAGTAGTCGTTCTAAGCAGGCGGTCACAGAATCTCTTCGATGTTGATGAGCAGAAATTTTTTAGCCTCGTTAAGGCTGGGTTCTCTGAGAAGCGTAAAACACTCCGCAACTCATTGAGTGGTGGTTTGCAGCTCTCAAAGGATGATGTTGAGACGCTTTTAGATAAAGCCGACCTGTCTCCAACTGCTCGCGCACAAGAATTATTGCTAAGCCAATGGCACGAGTTATACTTGGTGTATGAATCACGATAAGCACCATGACATGCATATGCATGATCAAGGCACGGGATCTCCCATTGAATATGTGAAGTTCATAGTTGTCATTGCTTTTGTTTTTGGGGTGGCAACATTACTCGCTTCCATAGATTTTCGACCTTTCATGGAATCACTTATGGGGGTATTTTTGCTGGTCTTTGGTGGTTTTAAACTCATTAATCTTCGTGAATTCGCCTATGGATTTCAGAGCTATGACATCGTTGCTAAGAAAAGCTTACAGTACAGCTTCGCGTATCCTTTTATTCAAATCGGCCTCGGAGCAGCTTACTTAGCTGGCTTGGCTTCACTGTTGCTGCATGTCTTAGCGCTTATTGTTGCTGTTGTCGCAAGTGTCGGCGTGTTGCAAACACTTCTCTCAGGTCAAAAAGTGCATTGCGTATGCCTTGGGAATGTTATAAGACTTCCATTATCTCGGATAAGCTTTGTAGAGGATTTCGGCATGGCGCTTATGGCCATTGCCATGATCTTCATGCGTTAGATTTCTGCTCGTATACCTGTTATGCTTTATGTGAATAATTGAGGTATCTTATGATAGAGAACAACGACAAACCTGTCGACGAGTTAAGTAAGAAAATTACCGACACACCACAAAAAGAAACTACAAATAACAAGCCTTCACAGCATAAACACGCAAAACTAGTGCTTGTGATTGTTTTTATAGTCCTTTTGGGGATTATCGCCGCTCTCAGCTACTTATTACTTCAAGAAGACAAAACTATTTCAGATAACCAAGATGATTCGGTGACAGAAATGATAGGTAGCGAGATACCAGATGAAAAAATTGATGAGTCTGTAGGTAATTCAAGACCAGAAATACCTGATGGATTCATATTGTATGAGGATTTAATAAACGGTTTTTCGTTTTATTATCCTGAAGTCTGGGGAGAAATAGAGGAGTCTCCAACTTCAAACCTAACTATATACAACGCAAGGTTTACTAATAATGATCGAGCCCAAATTTATTTAAATTCAGGTGATCAAGATTTCACATCAGGCGGCAGAGGAGGCGCCCTGTGGGATTGTGTCGGTCATACGTATATGGGGAATAAAGACATAGGCTGTAAAGCTGTGTATATAGATGAGAGTGGCAAGAGGTTGTCAGGTAGTGTGCTTGAAAACGCATCGAGCTATGCAACGATAGAAGATGATGATTTTATTGTTTCAAATAAATATGAATATTTCGAAACAGATGTAGCCGAAATCCTATTTAATCCAAACAGTACAAGATACTATGGAGGTACGCTTGTAATACAAGAACCCACAGATGAAGATCTAGATAATCTGGATAAAATGTTATTTCTGTTTTCGACGAAAGTAGCTGAAGGACTATAATACTATACAGGTAAAGTATGCAGACGCAATTATATTGGCAAATTCACACACTGGCTTTCTTGTTCGAGAAGAAAGCCGATGAACGATTAAAGGAGAGCTTCGGACTCGGATTTGCTCAATATAAAGTGCTGGAGGCAATTGGTAGAAATACGAATGCCAAGCAGAACACAGTTGCTGAACTGCTTGATCAAACAGAGGCAAGCATTTCGAGACAAATACGTATTCTTTCTCGTAAAAACCTCATTACCGTAGACATGGTCATGGGTAATAAGCGCGCCCGCGAGCTTAATTTAACAGAACAGGGCGAAGAGCAACTGCGTCTATGCCACGAGCAGCTTGAGATGATTCACGCTCGTGTATTTAACGGTCTCAGCTCGGAAGATGTGCAGTATTTTGAGGCGCTATTCGAGCGACTTATTGCGAATATTCGCTCATAGGTATTTTTCTACAAAGTAAATATAGACACCGTTTGTCCATCCAAAACCAACTTGATTCGGATAGACACCTTCAGCAGGTGCCAATGAAGTGTTGACGACGTTATATTTTTCTTGGAACTCATTATGCTCAACAAACCATTTTGTACAATTTCTCACCCATTTTTCAGCCAGATGTTTAGCCTTTTCTTCATACCCGTATAACGACAACCCTTCGCACACTATATATTGAAGTGGAGCCCAGCCATTTGGGTAGGCCCACTGAGTTTTTGCGGAACCAAACAGACTGTAGTACATGGCATTGCCGATGGTTGTGGTGAGGCCGCCAGGCTTCTCGAATCGTTCAAGTTTATCAACGAGGCTCTTCGCCTGTTCTTGGCTTGCAAGCCCTGTCCATAAGGCATAGTATGCTGCGAGGGACCAAACATTACTTTTCTTTTTTTCTTGATAGTTATAATCAAAGAAGAAGCCATGACGGCTATGCCACATAATACGCGTTACTATGACTTGTCGCTGTTCCGCTGCATCGTGCCAGATTCGTTCTTCGCTTGATTCACCTAGTATGTGTGCGGCGCGAGCAAAGTCGGCTTCGTATTTATAGAGTAGGCAATTAAGGTCTACCGGTAGATAGTCCATGCATTGGCGCTGAAATCGAGGCGTCATATCCCAGCCGCTTTCTGCTTCAGCCATATCGTGAAGTGAATTAATATCGTAATACCGACTTAAGCCTCGGTGAACTTTACGCATATGTGGGTGTGCACTCGACGTCCAGACGGTTTGGTATTCTTGCTTTGCTACCTGTATGTACTTGCGCAGCCAAGATTTTGATTTTCCATATTTGTCGTAGACATGAAAAATGAAGGTTGTAAGTATTGGTGGCTGTGACCGAGATGTGAAATAGTACCTGTTTGCGTTGGGGATAAGACCAAACTCCTTGTAGAGATGAATAAGGTTGTCGAGCATTCCAGTGACGAGTTCTTCATCATTTATTCCGATAGCAATAAAATAGCTGTCCCAGTAGTATTGTTCATTAAACACGAAGCCGTTACGATCTTTTCCTGGGACGATGTACGGGTTTGGGAGGCCAATGAGCGTCGCATCGTTTTTCACAGAAGTCCGTTTTAGTTCTGTCCAGAATTCAGAAATATGATCAAGCGCTGCTTGAATGTCTGATTGTTCAATTTGTATGTTTCGCCCACTCATCTATTGGTAGTGTAACGGTCTGAGTGATATTTTCAAGAGTATTATTACTATGAGAATACGCTGTACATTGCCTTTTATGCAGTTAAGTATCACCATAAAGACAGCGCGACCACTTTGTTGATACCGATTATGTTTTATGCTATAATATATTTAGTCTCGGTACTGTTTTTTTGGGATACCAAAAACAAGACCGGAGCATAATTTTGACGCGGGGCTGATTTAAGCTCGACATTGGACTTTTACAATCTAGTATGGCAAGCCGGGTTTATCTGAACGTTATCCGGATAAAATTACAAATGCAAGTTCATTTGATCGCGAAGAAGCTATTGCTAGCCTGAAGAATCTCTTCACAGCTGACAAAGAGCAGTTCGCATTTGCAGCCTAATTTTTTAGTCTGCGATCTTCGCTACTGACATCAGATAGGTGGCAAGGTCTTATATTCATCTGATTGCTACCGCGTCCGCTACCTGAGGACGAGGAGTAAGCTTTTCAGGTCGCTCTACGAGAGTCTTTTGTCTATTTATATCTTTCGTAGCTAAGAACGGTAAATAGACTAAGCTTGTAGTCATCTAGAGAGTGAACCGATGGACGTGGGGGCAGTACCCACCAGCTCCACCATTATCTTAAGAGGGGTTCACCCCTCTATTTGTTTTTGAAGTAAATTCAAAAACTGCGTTACTCCCCCTAAAGCTCGTTCCACTCGTATCGCAGGACGTGACCAGCACCCACCAGCTCCACCATAAGCACCTCATCTATTGATGGGGTTTTTATTTTCCGTTTATAATTACTTTCAATGAAGTGCGAAAATAAAATGAGTTTCGATAGCAGGAAAGAGGCAGAAGATACTGCCCGTATTGCATTATTGCAACATGGAACGAAACTAAACCCTTACCTATGTAGGGAGTGTAATCTGTGGCATTTAGCATCAAAGTTTTAGGGGAATACACTAACTCTTAATAATTATATGCATATTGTAAAAAAAGTTGCATAATAGTATAATTATCGTAAATGACTAGTGATGACAATTCTCCAGAGCGTCTTAAGCGTGAAGCATTAATTACCGCCGCCGCATTCCCCGAACAGCTTGAGGTGCAACCCGTCAAAGATATAGATGCCTTATTCGGTTTAGCACACGGCTTACTAGATGAGCGTCATGCTATAAGAAAAGCAATTATTGACGGGGAAAAAAGTGTTGTAACTAAAGACAAACACGCAATGATGCTAGAAACTGTTGAAGATGGCGTCACCGTAAAGAGAGCATGTGATGTATATCTATCTAGTGGGGTAAGGGAAGACACTGTTCGATTGCTTTTCGTTGATGCGGGGCAAGAGCCTGAATCTGTAGCTAACGATGATGTTATTATCATGACCAGAGGGAATCTAAAGGACGGAATAACAGTCTTGCTTTTCGATAAGGATAATCTTGGCCTCTATCATGACGCTAATCACGAGCAAGATTATGCTATCGCAAAAGAAGTTATAGATCGTATTTCAAGCGACATTGAAAGACGGCGGTTTCATAGAAATATGAATAGGCAACGACGCAATAGACGGATACGATCTTCTGTCGTTGGGGCTGCAATAGGTATGGCGGCCGGGTATAGTCATAATGTTATTGGTGAACCTGATCTGCCTGCATATCTGCCTGTGGGCCCAGCTGAATGGATTCTTGACTGGAATAACGGCCCTGATCACAAAGCTTCAGGATACGATAATCCAGAAAATGAAGTTATAACGCGAGGAATAACAACAGAACTACCTATTGCAGAAGACTATGATGTGCATGGTGTACCTCGATCTTGGTCTAGTGGGGGGCTTGATTCGTCAACGAGTAACGTCCAGCTAGGTGAGAAACCTGGACTGTGGAAAGTAGATCTCACTCAAGATACAGAGGTGGCTGATGATATTGATCCAGAAATGCTAGAAGAACGAGTTTCTCAGCTATTTGAAGATTTTGACTGTGGTGACTTGAGCGGAGAATCCTGTTCTGTATCAGCCATGGATACCGTGAGAAATGCCGAACTAGATGCAACAACAAGATGTCACACTGTTGATATAATATTGCGCCAGGACACTCAGTTATTCGGGACTGATAGTAGTCTAGACGGCTATACGTACTACTATGATGATGACTTCCTGAAGCTATGTTCATCGTTAGGTGTATCTGTGCTAGACCCTGAAGTCTTTATATATAACCCTTGAGTACTTGAGAAAACAGGTATAATCTCGTAAAATAGCATCTACGTCATTGACGGCTCTGTAGCTCAGTTGGTAGAGCAGAGGCCTGAAGAGCCTTGTGTCCCCAGTTCAAGTCTGGGCGGAGCCACCAATAAAACAACCCAGTAATCTGGGTTTTTTTATTGAAGATGAATCTTGGACTTGAACTGGGATAGCTGCGAAGCAGCCCAGTCAGTGCAGCAACGTAGTTGCAAAAAGCGTAGCGCTGCCTGGGCGGAGCCACCAAAGAGAGTTTTGATTGTTAACTCAAAACTCTCTTTTTTTATTTCGTGGTATTATCGGAGCATAAGAACTTTGTGAGGAATATATAAAATGGACCCAAACCAACAACAGCCAAACCCGACACCACAACCTGCGCCACATCCAGCGCCAGGACAGCCCGTACACCCGTCGTCAACGACACCACATCCAGCGCCAAATGAACATGCTGCACAACAACAACCGACTCCACCGCCGCCAACTCCAGCACCGGTCACCTCCGACCATCAGACGCAGCCAGCGAGCCAGCAAGCAGCTCCAAGTCCATCATCAGATTTTTCATCAAACCCATTTTTAGCGACAGGACGTGGGCTTGGATCAGTATTTTCAGCCAATCCACTTAGCTCAATCGCAATAGTATTTGCACCACTCGTCTTATTTGCTGTCGGCGGCTTAGGGGTGTTTTTCGCACTCGGATTTGCGCTCGTGAGCCCGATTATATCTATACTGGTTGGGTTGGTCGGCTTTCTTATTTTTGTGCTGCTTTTGTTACGTATTAGCGTCGGGACTGCATACCTCGCTTCTGAAGCCTACAAAGGCAGTTCAGTGACTGCTAAAGAAGCAATTTTCAAAGGAATCAAACCGCATTATGGGAAAGTGCTCTGGGCTCTTTTCTTAGCGGGGCTACTCATTATTCTTGGGTTTTTATTCTTTATCATTCCGGGAATAATACTGCTTGCTCGCTATAGCCTCATCCCTTACGTTATATTCAACGAAGATGTACGTGGCATAAAGGCGTTAGGCAGGAGTTGGGCGTTGACTAAAGGGCATACTATGGAGATGCTCGGCCTGCTCGCAGCTACTTCAGTAATTGGCGGCGACGGTTCATTGTTGCCGATTATTTCTTCTAGTGCATTGGCCAATCGCTATCATGAGCTTGTTGAACATGAAAAAACAGGTAAAAGCACAGGGAAAGTACACTGGATAAATACCCTCGTAGTTGTTGGGTCAGTCGTACTCTTCGTTATCATGATTACTGCTTCAGCACTATCTTCAGGAGGATCAGATCCAAACAGTGACCTTGAATCGTTGCTTAATGAAGAGTTTGAAAGAAGCTTTCAGATTGAGTCGGACTTTGACTTCAACACAGGAGAGTTCAATAGCAATTTCCGGTAAGATCGCATAGATACGTATAATAATCAGTAATGGTTATCAAAATACGTCTCAAGAGTATTGCCCACGGTATATGGCGGGTTGTCAGCAACAAGAAAAATCTTATAGTTTTTGCGCTGTTTTTATTACTGTTATTTGGTGTGCAGCTTGGGTTATTTTTTATAACGGAACAGACAGTTTCATATAATGAGAAAGAGCTTTCAGGCACAGATGAAGAGGTCTTAACGGCAATTGTTAGTGAGGACGTGACAATTGAGCTTGTGCATGGTGAGAAGCGCCTTCAACAACGTATTGCACCAATGGGTATAAATATCAACGAAGATGTTGCCGCTGAACAGCTACAGGACAGAAAGCCCTATAGTAGATTGATACCATTTGTCGGACTGTTTATTGACGGTTCATCGCTAGAATTGCAGCCTCAATATACAATCGATGAAGAGAAGTTGCATGCGGCATCTGAAGAAATAGCAGCTGCGTTGTCGTACGATGCAGAAGACGCAGGCTTGGCTGAACAAGAAGGTGGACTCGTAGCCACGCCCGAAAAAGAGGGAAGCATGCTAAGTAGTGACGTCGTTTTCCGAACGTTAGCTGCATATTTCTCAAACCCGCAAGATAAGCAAGTAGTGTTTGCCGGTAAAAGTGTTTCAGCAGAATTAACAGCGGAAGAATTGAAGTCTATTATAGAGACATATCAATCGTTGCTGTTGAGTTCGCTCATTGTGCAAGTTGACGATAGAGAGTATGTATTAGGACCGGATGAAATACTTGGTCTGGTTGAAATCACCTCTGATTCACTACAGTTCTCCGGGGAGGCTGCCACAGAGTTAGTTGGTCAGTGGACGAAAGATATTGTCGAAACATCTGGCACTACAAAAGTGACATATGTTGACGACAAAGAGACTGATCGTATCATTGGAAGTGATGGCAGGGGTTTTAACACAGATGAGATGTTACAGGATATTGCAGCTTGGATAGATAACCCAACAGACGGGGAGGTGCTGTCGTACGAAAGCTTTGTGGTGCCAGCACGAGTGGTCGAAGATAGAATATATACGGCAACAAGCGCAGGACTGAAAAGTCTATTAGAAAACTGGATTTCAGAGAATGCTGGAACGTACAGTGTCTACGTCGAAGAGCTCGATTCCGGTGGCAGGAAGGCGGCTGTACACGATGATATCTCGAGAGTCATGGCAAGCACCTATAAAGTTTTCTTGAGCGCGGTTGCATATCACTTAGCTGAAAACGGAGAGATTTCACTCAATAAGAAAGTGTACGGCAATAGCACGGTTGAAGATTGTATTCGCCTAGGGATCATAAACTCTGATAATCCATGTATGATAGCGCTTGGTAAATACATAGGCTGGGCAAAAGTTGACAGTACAATTGCTGCTATGGGCTTCAAGGACACAGTGTTGAATAATTATAATTCTGACGGAAGTTTCAATGGTGATAAGACTTCAACTGCGAGAGATATGGCTCAAATATTGAAACAACTCTCAAACGGCACGCTGCTTTCTTCTGCAAATACTAAGAAGCTACTCGGCTATATGGCTCAAGATATCTATGATGACGGCATTCCAGCTGGGTCAGGCGGGTCGAATGTCGAACACAAAGTTGGCTTTTTGTATGCGCTTAAACACGATATGGGCATCGTCTACGCTCCTGAATCAACGTATGTGCTGGTTGTACTATCGGACAACTCCTCTTGGTCCCGAATAGCTGACGTCTCACAAGAAATATTTACATTCTTAAACTAAAAAAACGACCGATTGGTCGCTCGAATTTGGTGCGCGGGGCGGGACTTGAACCCGCACGCCGTAAAGGCCGGAGATTTTAAGTCTCCTATGTCTACCAATTCCACCACCCGCGCTTGAGTGATTTTGTGTTACTACTATACCCCAAGTCCTGTATACTATCTACTGTTTTATGGCGCGTTGGCCGAGTAGTTAGGCAGAGGTCTGCAAAACCTTGTACACGGGTGCAAATCCCGTACGTGCCTCCATAGAATTTAGGCATACATGTGAAACAACACAAGCTTCTACAACTTTCGATCGTCAAAAAACATGACTGGCTTCGGCGACTGACTGAAATTGGTGTACATACCTATCGAGAGTGGAGCAATGACGGAACCTTGCGTATTGGTGCAGGAATCGCGTACTACGGAATTATTGCCCTGGTGCCATTGATATTAGTAGCGGTTGGCATTGCTGAAATATTTTTTACCTCAGATGATGTGATTAGGTATATAGAATCATTTATAGAATCATTATTTGGTGAGCAAGCGGCAGGGGCAATTCCCCAGATAGAGCAGAGTGTTAATGGCGAAGATGCGAACCAGCTATCGAGCGCAGGACTTATTGGTCTTGGAGGCTTATTATTCTCAGCGACACTGATATTCATTGCGCTACAAGATGCGCTACGGGTGATATGGAAACTGGGCAAAACACAGGTCTTTTCGATAAAAAAATATGCATTATCTTTCGGTGTTATGCTCATAGTTGGCACGAGCACTACGCTGTTGCTCATTGCTCACTCGGTTATTTCATTTGTTAATCATCTGTTGCCAGATGATGTAGAAGTGATTAGTCTACTCACAAGTGTGGCGAGTGTCTTTGCAATCTATATAGTTCTTTGCCTTTCTATACTTGTGTTACTGAAGTCTTTCATTACAGTAGAGCTCGCCTGGAGGGATTTATTTGTATCGAGCGCTATAATTTCTGCTCTTTTATATGTCGGTGTATATGCGTTAAGTATTTATTTCTCTGTATTCGCAGATAAGTCATTGTATGGTGCACTTGCCGGATTTATCCTTGCACTTGTCGCTATATATTATTTCGCACAAATATTTCTGGCAGGGGCTCAGTTGAGTAAAGTTGTTGCATACCGGAATGGAAATCGACATTTAAAAAATATATTAAAAAACACAGACCCACGCACAAACCGTACATAAAAGTCTGCCGTGGCCGTACTGTCTCTAGGCAAGTGGTGGTATATTAAGACGAGATGATTAGTTTACCTATCGAGAAAAAGTGGTTTCGATATCTGTTTTTGTATTCTTTTGCCATAGGTATTGTCGGCGGCTCCACGGCGCTGTTATATACATATGCAACATCAATACCTAGCGAATGGCTATTCGGAGGTCCTGCGGATGGCCTATGGACAGGAAAATGGTGGTGGATTGTGGTGACTGCTATCGGCGGAGGGCTCGTCATGTTTTTAAGGTCTCGCTGGGGCATACCAGATAAGTTACCTGGTGCCGTAGAGGTAGGACAAGAGGCTATAATCGAGCCGAAAGATGTTCCAAGGCTTGTTCTTATTTCTATTATTTCTCTCGTGTTTGGCGCATCGCTCGGTCCTTCCTACGGGATTGTTATGCTAGGAGGCGGCTTCGGTTCGTTCATTTTCGGCCGCATGAAACGTGCGCTGAAGATACAAGATCCGACGAAAGAAATCGAACGTGAGTATACCCGTGCCGGTATGGCGAGCAGCTTAGGATCTGTATTCTCAGATCCGTTACTCGGTACTTTGTTCACCAATGAACTATCTCCATCAAAGAAAAATCAGCTCGCTTCATCTATACCGCAGCTTATTGCCGCTATTTTCGGTTTTTTAATTTTCTACGGTTTAACAGGTGCAACAATTCAGAAGGTTTATCAGCTTCCAGCGTATGAGTTTGAATATCGACATTTATTCGTTGGTGTCATTCTTGGCCTTTCTTCAGTGGTAGTGTTGCTTATTTTTTCTTTTATAGGTCGTGTTGTGTCTTGGGTTATGAATGCGGTAAGTAACCGGTATATAAGAGGTATAACTGGAGGTGCCTTGGTTGGTCTCTTTTCATATATGGTGCCACTGACGTTTGGCTCTGGAAACGGTCAGTTGAGTTTTGCTACAAATGAGTTCGCCAATCTGGGGACGAGTTTTTTGTTTATTGCATTCATCGTCAAGATGGTCAGTGTGTCGGTTAGTCAGCAGAGTGGTTTCTTGGGAGGAAATGTGTTCCCAACTTTGTTTATTGGAGGAATAAGCGGTATGTTTATTCACGGACTATTTCCAGAAATTCCATTAGCCCTATGCGTTAGTTCAATGATGGCTGCTGTCCCTGGGGCGACATTGTCTACGCCGTTAAGTATAGTCCTCATAGCTACTATAGGTGTGGGACTTGGTACAAGCCAAGTGCCACCTGTCATTATGGCGGTTGTTGTTGCGCAGATGAGCCTAGCGAGTCTCCGTTATATTAAAATAAGTCGAACAGCGGTCTAGGTTCGAAAAAGGTCTTAGCAGCCATGTGTATTATGTATGCTACCCTTCTTCTTGATTATCTATAAGTTCTTGAATTGATCTCTCAGCTTCGGCAAGCTCATCGTCGTTCATCACATCTTGAATAGGGTCTGTTGATTCAATGTGGAATCCGTCTTTATCTTTTTGGAACCGATGTTGATCTTGATTGTCGCTCATACATCCATTGTAACAATCAATGCAAATCGTAATCTGTTATTGCAGAGTCGTCACTTATTTTATATACTCTACGAAGCTATTAGGTGCAGTAGCTCCTCGTTCAAAGAGAGGATTCTTTGAACGAAAGGGACGCGAAAATTCTGTAGCGTGATTGTAAACAAAAAAGTAACGCCTTTTGTTTACATAATAGCCACTAAATTTTCGCGGGTGTAGCTCAGTTGTTTAGAGCGCATCCTTGCCAAGGATGAGGTCGAGAGTTAGAGTCTCTTCACCCGCACCAAATAGAACGCAACTGTGCATTCTGCACAAATAGACTTGTTTCACCTCTGGTAAACAGGTCTTTTTTGATGGTTAGGTTTTTGAATTCTGGGGTTTGCATTATTTCCCTCATTTCTGCGCTCATTTGCGCTATTAGTTTTACGAAATCAGTGTAAATAACAGATACGGAATCGTCATTTACAATCATGGAATCAAAAAGTTGGGTTATTATATTGCGCTTTTCCTGAACGTCCTCGATTTGGCTATATATAGAGCCTGCTTCTTGGCTTAATTGGATAGTTGTAATGATTTCATCCTTCGGAAGCTTCTGTGCATCTTCTAAGCCTAGGAGCTGCGATTGTAGCTCGTTAATACGACTCTCAAACTCTTCATGCTTTTGGGCGTATCTCTCGCGGCCAATCTCTCCAGAGAGCTTATCGTCATACAACATATCGTCCATGCGCTTGTATCGGTCGATCTCTCTTTGTGTTGACTCTCTCTTGTCTTGCTTGCTGTTGTCCTCCGTTTCATATTCGTTATTTATCATGTCGATCAATAACTCCATAATTTCAGGAGACGGGTTTACGAGGTTATCTAGACACTCTTGAATCTGCTCTTGGACATTATCCTCACGAACGTACTTCTTTTTCTTGCAAGCCTCCATAGACTTTTGACATGAACCATAGTGATAACCCTTTACTTGCCACCAAGTAATGAGCTTTTTGCAGTATTTACAGGTCATTACACCTTTTAACGGATAATTATGAACTCGTTTCTTGTGAGGAGACTTGTTGTCCAGTTTTGCTTGAACTCGCTCAAATAGATCCTCGCTAATAATTGGTTCTTGTGCCCCAACATACTCTTTGTTGTCGAATAAGATTTTCCCTATATAGAATGGGTTTTTGAGCATACGGTGAGTATTGGACTTCGTAAAAGGCCTTCCTTTGCGAGTTTTCAGTCCTACCTTCGCCATTTCATCACATATACTCTGAACGCTATGCTCATCCTCTAAATACAGCTTGAAGATTTTCTTAACCTTCCGAGCTGTATCTGGGTCGGGTACATGAATTTTCTTCCCATCCTTTAGAACTGTCATGTAGCCGGGCGGTGGAGGTGCTGGCATCCAGCCTTGTGCCAATTTCTCAGCCCAGCCTTTCATAGTTTCTTCACGAAGGTTATCTGTGTACTTCTTGGCTACTGCAAGATGAATGTTCCACATAAACTTAACATCGGATTTTGAGTTCTTATGAATAACGAGGCTTTCTTTAACGCTGTGTAGGTTTCGAGTTTCATCATCCTGCAGCCAATCATCAACAGCTACCGCATCTTTAAGGTTCCTAGTTAGTCGGTCAGTCTTTTCAACTGTAAGATGTGTGATCTTTTCTTTTCTGAGATATTGAAGTAGTTCAGTGAATATCTTACGCTCCTGATTCTTGGAAGCGGTTTCAGCAATTCTAAATTCCTTCTTAACCATGAATTCTTTTCGTTGACAGTATTCACGAAGTAGCTTTAGTTGAGACTCTAAAGAATAACCATCCTCCTGACCTTTACTCGAAACTCTAGCTAGTATGACTGCTGTTTGTTCATTCACTTTTTTTACCCTTTACTAACACTACCTTCCTGCCCTGAGCTAAAGATCTGTAGAAGACAACAAAGTCAGAAGCAAATGCCTCAGCCTCAGAAGTCTCTACTGGTCTACCTAAATCTCGCTCCATAATCCTTCTCAGTTCCTCAATGCGCTTGCGATCGCTAACATAGACGGCAGAAAGCCGTTTTCGCACTTCATCAATCTTGTGCCTATTCGCCATGCATTACCCTCCGCAAGCTAAATAGCAAAGAAGCTCAGCTTTTAACAAGCTGATCCTCAGTAGTTCAATTCGATACGGAGTCTATTTTTTAGGTAGCTTTTTGTCTTTATCTACTTCTTCGCTGACGAGCTTCTTGAGCTTGCTATCGCCAACTTCTGCCATAGCCAAGAGTACAAAGTCTGTAAGACTCAATCCATGCTGATACGCAAAAGCTTTCGCATAGTCACGAGTGGCTTTTGATGCATCTATCTGAAACCGAGATCTTACAGGCTTGTCTTTCATACGAGTATATTGTAATACAAGTACTCCAGATTAAAAAGTATCTACACATTCCTAAAACAACTCCATGTGTCGAACTGTTAAGGAACTATTGCTATATATCTATTGTACTACATGTCGCACATGTAATACAACTATTTACTAACACTCTTTTCCACATTTACTACCTTTTTCGATAATGGTACTAACTTCAACTTTTGACAGATATAACATGCCTTCTAAATTCTCCTTCTTTTATATATACTATAGAGAGAAAAGAAAAAATCATGGGTGGTATTAAACAACTAATTATTACTCATGAAACAATCAGAACCTACACTTAATCAAACCCAAGTAGACATACTTATCATTACCTACAGATTCCGCTACGTTAGCGCACCTCTACTTGCAAGACTTAGAAAAACTCACGTTACCACTGCTCGTGCTAGCTTAGAAAGTTTGTATCAAAAGAATCTTCTAAACAAAAAGTACGATAAATCCTACAAGTTACTGGGTAAGCCAGCAGCTTATAGTCTTAACCCTGGTGGCGTGAAAGCGGTAGCCAACTATACAGACATCAATGACAAGTACGGCCACTCAATGTATAAAAATGCATCAGCTAGTGAGAACTTTGCTGATCAGAACCTTAACATCCTCGCAGCCTACTTATCGTTAGAAGAAAACTACAGCAACATCTTCTCCATCTACACCAGAGCAGAAACTATCGACTTCGAGGATGATTTCCCGAAGACCCTCCCAAATCTGTTTCTTAAGCGTAACGAACCGTCAGAAGAGCTACCAGACTACTACATGCTAGACATAATCCCCGGAACCCAAAAGAACGTCCTATACAAAAAGATTGAAATGTATATAGACCTCCTAGAATCTGGAGACTGGCAAGAAGACGAACACCCAACAATACTCTTGGTATTAGATAACTCCTACATAGAAGATGTAGCAAGAAAGATGTTTGAAGAGCGTAAAGACAGTCGGTTTATAGAGGATGATGAGATCTTACTCATGACTACTACTCGAAAAGCTGTCGTAGCCTCTCAAACCGCTAACATCTGGTCAACACAGGCCGAACACCTTTTGTCGCTATAAAGAGTTCACTTCTCATTTGGCTTTGGCGTAAACCACTTTGCAGCTTTGGGTCGTCGGTGCGGGCATCCTGGCCAACAGCACGGAGTCTTGTCGCCTTCTTGCATTTCTTCTATTGCTCGCTTGAGTCTTTTGTCGCGAGTTTCTTGCTGTTTTGCCATAGTCGTCCAGCAAACCCATTCATTTCTCTGTATATCGGTGAGTGAATTCCAATACTCAACTAGGTTCTCTTTTTCTAGTTCCGCTTTTAGTTCTTCAGTTATATCGTGGTAGGCAGTTTTTTCTATAATCTTATTCATGGTTCGTCTACTTCGTTGCTCGCTTAACAGTATCAATTATTTTCTCTTCTACTGATTCGTCATACTTCATAACATACCATGCAGTTGGTATGAAGCTCGGCTCTCCGGTTATTTTTATGGAGTCTGTCACGCCAAATGTAATGTACGTGTGCTTACGGAAGAAAAATAACACCGCGCTGTCTTTCGTTTTTGCATATCCTGGCATCCCATACCACAGCCGTGGATGTAGGGTTGGGTCAGTCTGCATTACTAGCTCGTGTATGCGACCAGCTTCTGCAAAACCCTTTGATTTATATAGTTTTATTTTATCGAGTACTTCTTTCTCAAGATCCGCACTCGTAACTTTTCTTCTATTTGTAGGCATAGAAGTCCTCCTAACAATTAAGAATGGTTATGATGTGTGGATCAGAAGGAATAAATCGATCTTGATCAGTAACAGTATTATACCAAATCAGTGAGCAGTTTCACGTCTTGCTCAGGACTACGATTACCAGCGAGGCATATCGCAAACCCTAGTCGGGGTGAAGAACTTATCTCGCTCAACTTTCAATCCAAACGGACCTTCAAGTTCTGACAGCTCACTGAGTGAAAAGTAACCGAACTCAGCTTCATGACCTTTCACGAATCCAAAACAACGGTCTACACCATCAAACTCGATGAGATACCATGTCCAATTACTCCAAGGAGTAAAGAACTTGGCGAAGATCATTTTATCTTCTGGCTCAAGATGCTCCGTTTCGTATAGACTAGGAACTTTATTGATAATACTTTTGGTCAGCAGTTTCATGCTTCCTCCTTTACTTTTTGTAACGGAGGTCGCACACAAGCCGCACGGCAAGGGTGTCAATATGCAGCGCCCTACTGGACGAACGATATTGATAGCCTTGTTCGGCTTGTATACTGAGAAACCTACGAAAAGTAAGAAATCCTCAATGATATAATTTGGTCATGAATAACGGTAAAAGCATCAAGTTCTTGATAGGTGAAAGCACTGATGGTGAAACCATATACGGTAATTTTACTGAAAGCGGTAGCTTTGTATCATGTGGCCATGTTGGGTCTGGCCATTCAAGCTATGATGAGGGTGCTTTTGTAACAGATTTATTAAAAAACTACACTCCGGAAGAACTGAAGTTTGTAATGATCGACCCAAAACAAGTCCAATTAAATCCCTACAAAGAAATAGCACATCTGTGGAGACCTATAGCTTTCATGCCTAATGAAGCTCGCCAATACGTTTCTGAAATTATCAATGAACTAAACCAAAGGTTAGAACAAACTAGTTCTGACGATGGTATTACTGACAGTAAACCCGCACTGCTACTTCTTGTAACTGAAATAGCTGACCTGATGATGGTAGATCAAGGATTCTACGAACAAGCATTCCTTGAAATTGCAACGAAAGGAAAAGCTGTGGGCATTTATTTGTATATAGCTACACAGAGGCCAAGCGAGGATGTGCTTACAGAATCAATACTCAGAGCAATTAGCGGTAGACTTGTCTTTGCAGTAGCCTCCGAGCAAGACAGTATCCGCCTATTATCGATAACAAGTGCTGTAGAGATTAAAAACCAAGGTGAGCTTTTATTTGTTGAACAGCTAGGCTCAAAACCGCTCAAGGTGCAGGCACCTTACATAACTGATGAAAATATAACTAAAGTTATCAACTCCATCGAAGCATAAAAGAAGACCTGAAGCTGCCTCGCAGAGGGCTTCAAGTCCTCGGCTACAGTATATAATGAAGCTGTGTCAAGAAAAATTAAACCAGTACTCTATATAGATATTGATGGTGTACTCCTGGCGAATGAGACCAACCTCGCTGATGGTGCATCACAGTTTATTAAGTATGTTGCGGATAATTTTGATGTGTACTGGCTCACTACACACTGTATGGATGGAAAGCCAGAACATGCAATTGAGTATGTAAATCGTGCATCTGAAGAAAACCTCACACAATGGCTTGAAAAGTTTAAGCCGACAATTTGGAGTCTAAAGAAAACCGATGCAATTGATTTCTCCCAGCCATTTTTTTGGTTCGATGATGATTGTTTTACAGAAGAACAACGTGTACTTCGTGATCATGGCGTATTTAATTCATGGATAGAAGTAGATCTTCGTAAATATCCTGACCAGCTTGTGCATGAGCTAAAATTATTGAATGAATACATTTAATACTACAACTACCCCTGTATGTAGGTTATACTTTGAGTGATGAGCAATCCTCGCCTACTACAATCCTACCTTCTTGACGGCTCAATTGAGGGTGTAAGAATTATCGAGTTGTCAGAAAGTTCAATAAAGGCATTCGTGATTCCTCGTATTCGCCTAAACGACATTAAGGCAAGAGAAGAAATAAACTGGCCTGCGCTATACATGCTTATAAATTCAGGCGACAATCAGCTTTACATTGGTGAGAGCGAAAAGTTCTATGATCGAGTTAAGAATCACGATCAAACAAAAGATTTCTGGGATTTAGCTATTGCAATCGTGTCTAAAGACAACGGTCTTGAGAAAAGTGATGTTAAGTACCTTGAAAGTTTAGCCGTAGAAAAAGCCAAGGCGACAGCAGCAATGGAAGTATTAAATCGGACAGTGCCCGCCCGAAACAACGTACATGAGTTTAAGATTCATACACTTGAAGGTGTACTAAACGATACTTCGCTTATTGCAGAGAGTCTTGGGTTTAGTGTCTTCAAGTCAGACAACGAGGATGAAGAGGAACAGATCTGGTATCTAAAAAGTAAAAAGACCAGAGCGAAAGCAGAAGCCAGAGGCGACAAGTTTGTGCTCCTTGCAGGATCAATTATTGACAAGACCTATGCTCCAAGCTGGGAAGAAGCATACCCGAAATCTTTTGCTGAGCGCGAGCAGGTTTTAAGAGATAATGGCATCGATCAAGGTGATACCGTACTAATAGAAAAGAATGTGCCGCTGAAAAGTCCGAACCATGCAGGCGGCCTCATATCGGGCGCAAACGTAAATGCCTGGGTCACATGGAAAAACGCAGAAGGCAAAACCATGGATGAAATTATAAGAAAAGGGCAAAACTAGCCACCAGCCATCTTCACTACTCCTTGTAGTACATTCAGGCTTTTAATACAGAGGTAATAGGGCTATACTTAAGTGTATATTTATGTCATTCAATGAAAACACAAGAGTAAAAATCCCTGCTATCCTACACCTTACAAGGCTAGGATATACATATCTCAGCCTTAAAGACGCATCATACGACCCAGAAACTAACATTTTCACAGACGTTTTCTATGACTCGCTACGATCCTTGAATGAGGGGGTTTCGGATGACGAGATCAAGCGACAGCTAGACGATATAAAGCTAGCATTAGATAACGAAGACATAGGAAGAAAGTTTGTAGAACTGTTAAACGGGGCATCGGACCTTAAGCTAGTTGATTATAAAAATCCCAAGAACAACAAGCTACATGTGGTCACTGAGCTAACCTACAAGAATGGCGAGGATGAGTTTAGGCCAGATATTACACTCCTTCTAAACGGAATGCCAATTGCATTTATTGAAGTTAAGAAACCAAATAATCACGATGGGGTTATTGCCGAACGTGAACGTATCAATGTGCGCTTTAAGAACTCCAAGTTCCGTAGCTTCATGAACATAACCCAGATTCTTGTGTTCACAAATAACATGGAGTACGACTCAAACGATGCTGACCCGATACAGGGTGCATACTACTCTTCAACTTCGTATGATGAGGCTCGATTTAACTACTTCCGAGAGGAAGAAAAACTTGACCTCAATACATTACTGAGTGAAGAAGACGAAGATATAGAAAACTTCGTCCTTAAAGACAACAACCTAGCGACGATAAAACATTCCCCCGAGTTCATTACCAACAAGAACCCGCTAAACCCAACAAATAGAATCAGCACATCGCTGTTTAGTCGAGATCGACTACTGTTTTTACTTCGCTATTCACTAGCTTTTGTGGACGGTGAGAACGGCCTTGAGAAACACATTATGAGATATCCTCAGATATTCGCTACAAAAGCTATTGAGCGAAAGCTGGACGAAGGAGTTAAGAAAGGAATTATCTGGCATACTCAAGGTAGCGGAAAAACTGCTCTATCTTACTACAATGTTCACCATCTCACCGACTACTTCCAAAAACAGAACATCATCCCTAAGTTTTACTTCATTGTTGATCGAATTGATCTTGCCCTGCAAGCAAAGCGTGAGTTTTCAGAGAGAGGCTTGTCTGTAAAGACAATCAGCTCAAAAGAAGACCTGGTAAAAGAATTCAAAACCAATCGTGCAGTGTCTAATCTCAAGGGTAAACGAGAAATTACTGTCGTTAATATCCAGAAATTCAAAGACGATTCGGACATTCTGCAAAACTCGGACTATGACCTCAATATCCAGAGAGTTTACTTCCTAGACGAAGTACATCGTAGCTACAACCCAAGTGGTAGCTTCCTTGCAAACCTGCTTGCTTCCGATCGAGAAGCGATCATGATTGGACTAACCGGAACACCACTAATCAGTAAGGATAGAAAGTCACGAGATACTTTTGGAGATTACATTCACCGCTATTACTACAATGAATCCATTGCAGATGGTTACACACTCCGACTTATTCGTGAGGGTATCGAGAATAACTATCGCATACAGCTAGAAAATGCCCTTCGGGAAATTGAGATCCACCAAGGCGACCTCGACAAAAGACAGATTTTTGCTCATGAAAAGTTCGTAAATCCTATGCTGGATTACGTTACGAGCGACTTCACAAACAGTCGTATTCGACTTGGAGATAAAACAATTGGCGGCATGGTTGTATGTGAAAGTGCAGATCAAGCGAAAGCCCTCTATGAGACCCTACTTGAGAGAAACGCTCAAGCTGATCCGAAAGACCAGTTCAGTGCTTCTCTTATACTCCATGATGTTGGCACAAAAGATGAACGCAAGGACTGGGTTGATGACTTCAAGGACGGAAAAACAGATTTCTTGTTTGTATATAACATGCTCCTTACGGGATTTGATGCCAAGCGACTCAAGAAGCTCTACCTAGCTCGTGTTATAAAAAGTCATAACCTCTTGCAAACACTCACCCGTGTTAACCGACCGTACCGAAGATTTAGATATGGCTATGTGGTTGACTTCGCAGACATCAGTAAAGAGTTTGAAATTACCAACCGAGCGTACTTTGAAGAGCTCCAGCTTGAACTTGGAGATGAGATGGAGACATACTCTAACTTGTTCAAGAGCACAGATGAGATTGAGTCTGAAATAGCACAGATCAAAGAGAGTTTGTTCCACTATGACCTATCGAATTCTGAAGTCTTTTCACAACAAGTAAGTGAAATATCAGATAGAACAAAGGTTATTGAGCTTAAGAAAATCCTCGCTAACGCCCGTGATCTCTATAACATTATCAGGGGCAAAGGTGAATACGAGTTGCTAGACAAGCTCGACTTCAAGAAACTACAAGGACTATACAACGAAGTATCCCGCCATCTAGACCTGCTCAACCTAAAAGAATCCCTGGAAAACGAAGTAGATACATCAGGGTTGCTCAATGTGGCTTTAGAAAATGTGCTGTTCAAATTCACGAAAGTTTCAGAAGAAGAACTTAAGCTGGCAGATGAGCTTAAGGACATACTCAAGCGCACAAGAGAATCGCTAGGCAACAACTTCGACCCAGAAGATCCTGCATTCGTGTCTCTATACGACGAACTTCGAAGACTCTTCAAGAAGAAAAACCTCGATGAAATCTCGCAAGATGAGATGAACGCAAATATCCAGTCTTTACAACTCATTTTCGACAAAGCCGAAGAACTGAACCGCAAGAACAGACTCCTTAAAGCCAAGTACGAAAATGACGAAAAATACACCAGAATTCATAAACGTATTGTTGAGCGAAACAAGCCAACACTTGCAGAAAGTGAAATCTTCCAAGCCCTAACAGACATTAAGGATAAAACCGATGACAAGATACTGCTTAATCAAAATATGTTAGAAAACGAAGGCTACTTTGAAACCCAAATGCGCCAGTTTGTCGCAACAGGCTTTGACTCAACAAAGACTAAACTAGATTCAGAGGCAACACACTACATCAGTGACATACTAGCTAAAGAATACTCAAGAGAACGGGAGGAAATGCTGGTATGAACCAAGAGTTTACGAGACAGACCAAAGAACTTATCGACAACCTAAAAGGAGTATGTACCTCTTACGGCTTAGGTAACGACGGCAATGAGTTTAAGATTATTACCCAAGTCTTTCTCTATAAGTTTATGAATGATAAGTTTGGTTATGAGCTTAAACAGCTTGAGCCGAGTCTCAAAGATGCTGAAAGCTGGGAGCAAGTCGTTGCCGACTACTCTGACGACAAGTACGACCTACTACTCCTAAAAATGAGTCCAGACAGTGCAAGACTCAAGCGTGAGCACTACCTATCTAATCTCCATAATCGTCAGAACCAAGAAGAGTTTGCTAAATACTTCGATGACACGCTTAGAGATATTGCTATCTTTAACAAAGACATCTTCTCTGTAAAGACTGAAGGTAGAGCAAAAGTAGAGCTATTTGATGAGCTAAGCCAGTTTATCTCTGATAGCTCTAAACGAGACGATTTCTGCCGTGCGCTTGTTAATCAACTGGTGAACTTCAGCTTTGAAAAGACTTTCAACGAGAAGTTCGATTTCTTCTCAACAATTTTTGAATACCTCATAAAAGACTACAACAAAGATGGTGGCGGTAAATACGCTGAGTACTACACACCTCATGCAGTATCTAAGATTATGGCCTCTATTCTTGTCGATGAGCCAACAAGCAACGTGACTATCTATGACCCATCGGCTGGGTCAGGCACACTTCTTATGAACCTAGCTCACGCAATTGGTGAAGACCGCTGTACGATTTACTCACAAGACGTATCACAGAAATCTACAGCTATGCTGAGGCTTAACCTCGTCCTCAACAACTTAGTTCACTCTATCCAAAATATCATTCAGGGAAACACTATTCTTCACCCCTACCACAGAAACGGAGACAAGCTAAAGAAGTTCGACTATATAGTTTCAAACCCACCATTTAAGCTCGATTTTAGTGATTACAGGGATGATCTAGATACGTCAGATAATCATGATCGCTTCTTTGCTGGTGTACCAAACATTCCAAACAAAAAGAAGGAGAGTATGGCAATTTACCTCCTATTCATTCAGCACATAGTCTACTCGTTGAATGAAAAAGGTAAGGCTGCCGTAGTAGTCCCTACGGGATTTTTAACAGCAAAGTCCGGGATAGAAAAGAAGATAAAAGAAGAGCTTATCAGAACTAAATCATTGCTGGGTGTAGTTACCATGCCTAGTAATATATTCGCGACAACCGCGACTAATGTATCAGTACTCTTCTTCGATAAGGGTCTTGAAAGAGATTACGCTGTACTTTGTAACGCCTCAGAACTCGGGACGATAATTAAGGATGGAAAGAACCAGAAGACTATTCTCTCAGAGGAAGAAAACCAGAAAATAATCGAAACTATGAGCAATGCTCTTGAGGAAAAACAATTTTCAAAAAGAGTGAAGTTCAAGGATATTTCTGAGAGAAAGTACTCTATAAATCCTGGTCATTACTTTGATGTTGAGATTGATTTCAAGCCTATAACTCCTGAAGAGTTCATAGATAAAAAGAATAGCTATATCCTAGGTCTGAAAGAGCTTGTTGCTAAAGGCGAAGAACTAGACTCAGCTTTAACAGACATGCTAGAAAAACTAGAGCATGAGCGTTAAAACGAAGACATTAGACGCAGTAGCCCACTACCCGTCAGGAGGTAGCAACTCAAGTAGTAAGTTCTATGTAGGTACAGATAATCTGCTACAAGATAAAAAAGGTGTCGTGCAAATTGATACACCTCGATCTGGTCAATCTTCTGCTTTTAAGCATGGCGATATTCTAATATCAAATATACGACCGTACCTGAAAAAGATATGGTACGCAGATTGCGAAGGAATACATTCGCCTGACGTACTTTGTATTAGAGCAAACGATGACTATGATAGTAAGTTTTTATACTATAGCTTATTTAGAGATGACTTTTTCCGTCACATGATGGTTGGTAGTAAGGGAACAAAGATGCCTCGTGGTGATAAAGATCAGGTTATGCAATTTATTGTTCCTGATTTTTCTCCCAATTATCAGGAGCAAGTATCCGGTCTTTTGTGGACTCTTGATCAAAAAATAAAGAACAATCATCTGCTAAATGAAAACATCATTAATCTGTTAGAGCTTGTTTTCCAATACAAATTCATTCAAGTGAATAAAAGTGCGGAGGAGGGCTGGAAAGAAGTTGAGCTTTCTAGTATTGCAGATCAGTCTACAAGAACTGTCAGTCCCTTAGAAGGAAAAAACTATAATTACTATAGTATACCTGGATTTGATAAATACGGCAGCTACACAGTAACTGACGGCAAAGACATAGACAGCTCAAAACTTAAGGTCTTAGATAATGATGTGCTAGTGTCTAAATTAAACCCTAAACACAACAGAGTAGTATTTGCAGAAAATTGCGACGATCAGATTGCTTCAACAGAGTTTGTTGTAATAAGGGCAAAAAATACTACAATTAAGAATCTTATTTTTGTACTGTGTCGTTCCACCCATTTCAGAAAATACCTTGAGCAAAGTGCAACTGGAACCTCAAACAGCCACAGGAGAGTATCACCTGAAGTAATCTTTAGATATAAATTTAACTATAATGAGAATGCTGCCGTAGAATTTGGAGCGTTTGCAAGCCCCTTAATGGAAACATACACGCATAACATCAATGAGGTTAAAGAACTAATAGGAATAAGGGATTGGGTCTTGCCACTGTTAATGAATGGCCAAGTGAAAGTCAAGGATGCTGCTTAGTAAGTCTGAGTACATGCTCTACCTTAAGCATCCTGCATGGTTGTGGTACAAAAAGTATGAAAAGAACAAACTACCAGAAGTTAGCGAAGCAGATCAAGCTCTCTTTGATGCTGGTAATGTGTTTGAGCGTTATGCCGAAGAACTATTCCCTAAAGGAATGCATCTAGGCTTTAGTAACTTTGATGAATACACAAGTCTCGCAGATCGAACTGCAAGAGCATTGCATGACGGCGAAAAGAACATATACCAAGGTAGATTTGAGGCTGACGGTCTAACTTTTATTTGTGATGTGTTGCAAGTTATCGATGGAAACCGCATTGACTTAACAGAAATAAAGGCTACCACTAAAGTTAAGCCTGAACATATTTACGACTTGGCATTTCAAATGGTCGTATTGGAGAAATGCGGCTATGAGGTCAGAGATGTATTTGTCGCTCATGTAGATAATGGGTATGTCCGTGACGGTGATATTGATCCTGAGAAAATGACCAGAATTACCGATGTTACCAAGAAGGTAAAGTCCAAGAAACAAGAGACGATAGATAACATTGAGGCTGCTTTAGTGGTTGCCAACTCACCTCATTGCCCCGACCCTTCGCCAACTTATGCTAATCTCGGCTCATTCAGCGAGTGGCTTAATATCTACAAACAACACATAACCATTGAAGATGGCAGCATCTTTGAGCTTGGAGGGCTGAACGCAAAACAGCTAGGATTCTTTGAAGAGCAAGGCATTACGAAGCTGTTAGATATCCCAAACGATTTTGAACTAAAGCCAAAGCAGATACTCCAGCTCGAAGCCGCCAAACTAGATAAGCCAATCATTCACTCTGAACCAATCAAGCAATTCTTAGACGGATTGCAATATCCACTCTATTTCCTAGATTACGAGACCATGGGTGCGGTTGTGCCGTTCTTTGATGGACACCAGCCATATAAGCAGTACCCATTTCAGTATTCATTGCACATACTAGACTCACCCGAAGCAGAGCTTAGGCATGCTGAATACCTACACACAGAAAACTCCAATCCAATCGAAGCACTTAGTAAGCAACTGCGACATGATATTGGTGAAAATGGATCAGTCATTACTTGGAATATGGGCTTTGAAAAAGGCTGCAATGATCTTATGGCTACACTACTGCCAGAATATGCAGAGTTTTATCAAAACCTGAATGAACGCATAGTCGATCTTGGCATGCCTTTTGCGAAAGGATGGTATACGCATAAAGACTTTAGAACCAGTTGGTCTATCAAGAACATCTTACCAGTACTCGTTCCAGAACTAAGCTATAAAGATCTAGAAATTCAAGATGGCACAGCCGCACAAAGAACATGGATGCACACAGTTCTTGATGGCAAAAACCAAGAGCTAAAGGATCAGATAATGAGCGACCTCGTCGAATACTGCAAACTTGATACATTAGCCATGGTAGAGATATGGAGGGTACTACATGGCTGATGAAAAATGGAGCTATCGATTCCTTAAATGCAGAGACTGCGGGACCACAGAAAATAGACACTATGCATCTGGATACTGCGAAAGCTGCTACCCAAATACTACTGAATACAAAGTTTTGGAAGAGTTTATATCTGGAAAATCTCTTGCAGATATAGGTAGAGATTTAGGTTTCTCTAGAGAAAGAGCCCGCCAACTGCTAGAAAAAGCTATCTCCAACGAAGCAGACAACGTCTCAAATTCTGAAAGTAGCAAAGAAGAGAAAGCTATGATTCGAGACACGGTAAAAGAAGAAGCTAAAAAGAACAGTTACAGACTTAAATATGCTGAACAAATTGCCGATAAGTACGATGACATGCTGGCCTTACTTGAATCAACAAGCATATCAAGTGCCAGCAACCTACTTACTCAGATAGGCGTGTCCGCAAGAGCAAGTTTTATTATTGATGAGGACTACCCAGATATATCAAAGAGACTCTTTATGAACGGCAACCGATGGTCAACACAGCACGACTGTTGTGTAAGTTGCGGCACAACGGAAACAAAGCACAGATCAAGTGGACTGTGCGAACAGTGCTATAGGAAATCAGAGGGATTCAAAGAAATTCAGATGCGTTGGCGAAAAGAAAACTATGCAAAGTTCCGAGCATCACAGAAAAGATACGAACGGGAATACTATAAGCGACCAGAAGTTAAAGAAAGACAGAAAATACAAGGCTACCAGCAAAGATTTGGCAGTAAGGCCAGGAGAGATGCAGCCATTAAGCAGAACGGCAACAAGTGTATAGAGTGCGGCATTTCTAGGGCTGAACACCGAAGCAAATATGGCCATGATCTATCGGTTCTACACATTGATGGAAATTTGGACAACAATGACTCGGATAATCTAAAGCCATACTGCAAGTCGTGTTCTTCTAGGTTCGCTGTGCTGAAGAAATAGTCTTTTTCTTAATATCGTTGATTGATGATGCTCTGTTTTTCTTACGTTTCTTAGCTTTACGGCTTCTCTTGGGCACTTCTTCATCTAGTTGTTGGTGTTGTTGGACGATATTCGGTATCCTCCCGTAGGTTTGGCGTGAAAGGTTTTTTACTTCATCAGCTATTGCAAGATTAAGCTCGTCATCTACGACTATTGTCTCCCCAGACATAGGCTCTTGAGTGTGAACGGCTGCAATTCGGCAATAAAAGTTATAGGCTGGCAGATTAGCTATTTCGCCCTCGTTTACATACGGTCTGAACAATGGCAAAATCATGCGTTCATCGGCTGGACTTCCTGATCTGAAAGCAATGATTGTACCTACATTGGCTAGAACAATATCTACTAGCCGTTGCTCTTCTTGTTGCTGGGTTGATTGCTCAGCCATAACTAAGAAGAGTTTGTACTTACGAGCTTCAGACAACATCTGCACAAAGCTCATGGTGGCAAAGTTTTGGAACTCATCAACATATAGATAATAGGAAGTTCTGTTACTTAGAGTCTTTCTAGCTCTTCTGAGCGCCGCTAACTGCAATTTAGCAAGCACAGTGACACCAAACAACATTGATGTGTCTTCACCGAGTAACCCTTTCGAGAAATTACAGATGATGATTTTCTTATCATCCATGGCTTTATCAAAATCTATGGTGGATTTATCTTGCTCTAGAATCCTTCTTGCACTTGCTGAGAATAGGAATCGTCCGATCTTGGCTGTAATACCAGCAGCCATTTTAACTTTCTGCATCTCTCCAGCTTTGCCAATTTCGTTCTGCCAGAATATCTTTAGATCTTTATCTTCAAGCTTGTTCACTACTTTTTTGCGGAACTTGGCATCGTTTAGCAGTCTAAAGATCGTAAAGAGGTTAGCACTCTCCATAGTAAGCGCCGTTTGGATAGTGTTTCTCAGCACATACTCAATCCTATGGCCTCCGCTGTCATCATCGGAAAATATTTTTCTCAACACCGATACTGCCGACTCTGTAACTAGATCCTTTTCTCTCAGCAAATCATCACCAGACAATCCCTCTGGCAGTTCAAGTAGGTTAATACCGACTGGTCGAGCCAGATCATCAGGGTTGATATAGATAACATCCTGCATTCGTTCCTTCGGGATAAGCCCAAGGATTTCTTCTGCTAGATCACCATGTGGATCAACAACTGCTATGCCTTTACCGTTTTTGAGGTCTTGCACTATTTGGTATTTCAGGAGGGTAGTTTTACCGTTACCCGTACCGCCAATCACATACATGTGTCTTTCACGCTCAGATTCGGTTAGTCCAATAGGTGTTTCTACTCCATGATGTTTGTTTACTCCAATCAGCACATCGTTATCTCTGCCAGACTTAAGAGATACTGGTGCTGGCAAAACCTTGCTTAATGACTTCACGACATTAGTTGTTTTTGCGGATTCAGAGTGTGGGAAGTGATAGAGCTGAGATAACTCTCTTGCAGAAAAGTAGTTACTAGAGCCAAAAGTATTGAAGCGTTTTTGAGTCGCCCCGTGCAAGATTCTCTTGCTAAAACCAAGACGGCGGCGCTTCAATTTAAGCTTTTGGTAGCCGGGCACATCATAAACACCAAGTGATGAACTAACAGCTTTTTTGAACTTCTTTTCTGCTTGTTTGTCCTTGGTGTTTAAAACAAATCTAACATCGCAATCAAATAGTGGGCGTTTTAACTTTTGGTTTACTGACTCTATAACTTCATGCTCAAAGTAGCTCAGAGTCCTAACTGGTTTATCCCCACGAGCTAGTTGTTTCTTGTACTCTAAGTCTTTCTGAGCGCCAACAATGTTATATCTGGTGGTTTCATGGTGAATCCCAGCCGAGAAAGCATCTGCTACACCAAATAACAGCTTATTGGTCGCGGATAGAAGTGGCACAGAAAAAGCTGTCTTCACTTTTGCCTCTGGCATAAAGGCGTCATTTCTTAAGATCTTTTTCCTTAAACTCTCCGCTTGTCGCAGCTTAACAGGCTTTAATACTAGCTGGTAAATAGCAGACTCATCAGAACCTAGCTTAGTCATGGTTGATGTTATGTATGCTAGTGGATCGTTTTGTTCTAGCTCCTCAAAGTTTTGGAGCGGGTAGGCAAAGTGGCTTGCTTGACCTAGCTCAAATACTCGTTTTGGCTTAATCGTGTCTTGTTCAATCTGTTTGGTTTTTGCGTCTGGTATATATGACTCGACAAGCTTTTCAAGCACAGCAACTCGATCACTAGGACAACATAAGACAAAACGTATTCCTTGTTCCTTATTGGCGTGAATTTCTACGCTGAATATGTGTTTTCTGTCCAGTAGCATGTCTACAATGCCCTGTTCACCAAGACGGTAAATAGCCGAAAACAACGACTCGGTAGCATCAAGCGACTTATCTAGGAATGCTGGAGGGGTTATCTCAAGATATGCCAAGCTTCTAGAGCGTAGATAGATCACGCCATACGCAGACCTTATTAGCGCCATCA
>JAUHXF010000025.1 GCA_030427125.1 bacterium
CCCTCGGGATTGCCGAGTTAGAGTCTCTATACGGGGCAGACACTATTCAACCCTTTGGTGACGGTGCATGTTTTATTGATAAGGATGCTTGTGCTGTAGACTTTAATCGACTTGGCGGTTCACTGCGTCTTGGTACAGTTCTTCTCGAGCTTCCTTCGAGCTCATGGCACGATATTGAGAAGTTTATTATCGACAAAGCACCAGAGAAAGCCGCACAAGTGTCAGGCAAGCTCACATTCGGGATAAGTACATTTGGCATGAAAGTGTCGGCCAAACAGGTAGCGCGAACAGCCTTACTTATGAAAAAGACGATAAAAGCTTCTGGAAAGTCTGTCCGTATGATTCCACACAATGAAACACCCTTGAATACTGCTTCAGTGCTTCACAACAAGCTATTTAAAGACGGTAATTGGGAGCTTCTCATAATCAGCGATGGCAGAAAAACAATTCTCGCTCAGACAAATTTCGTACAGGATATTGATGCTTACGTCGCTCGCGACCGCGAACGACCAATGCGCGATGCGAAAGTCGGTATGTTGCCTCCAAAACTTGCTCAGACAATCATCAACCTCGGAGTTGGTCAAAACACGAAAGAGCATCTACGCATACTCGATCCTTTCTGTGGCACAGGCGTCACGCTTCAGGAGGCGATGCTCATGGACTATGACATCTACGGCAGTGATATTAATCCACGCATGATTGAATACACCATCGCAAACCTGAAATGGCTAGATTCACTCTACCCAGATGTCGGTGATTACCGCAGGGTGGAGCTTGGCGACGCAACAACTCACGCATGGCATGAACCAGAAAAGATTGATGTTGTTGCAGGAGAATCATTCCTTGGGCAACCCCTGGCTACCCTACCTCCTTCTGATCAGCTGTCTAAAATCATGACTGAAGCAAACACCATTAACCATAAATTCATACAAAATATATCCAAGCAACTACGTCCAGGCACAAGAATATGCCTCGCCGTTCCAACCTGGCGCGGCAAAAGAGAGTTTTTACACCTCTCAGCCCTTGATTATCTCGATGAAATGGGCTATACTCGTATGACATTCAAGCACGTGAGTAATGAGAAGCTCATTTACCATCGTGAAGACCAAGTAGTAGGACGCGAACTACTGGTGTTAGAAAAGCGTTAGAGGATACATATTCTATGTCACATGTTAAAGCGGGCGGTACTAGTAAGAACGTCCATGATAGTCCGGGCCAGAGATTAGGTGTTAAGCGCTTTGGTGGTCAAAAAGTTTCTAAAGGTGAAGTTATCGTTCGACAAGTCGGTATGACAAAACTATCTGGTAAAGGTACGTACCTTAGCCGAAACTTCACTATTCACGCAGCAAAAGACGGTATCGTCACGTTCAAAAAGCGCGTGAAGAAGTCTTTCACTGGCAAATCTCTCCCTCGCACTGAAGTTACTGTTGAGTAATTTTATCTACTACTGAAACATAGCATCATAGTTAGGCACTTGTTGCACACCCATTAATGCAACCGTCCCCACGCCGCCCATTTTTTCTTGAGCAGTTCGTAGTGCCTCAGCTGTACGAGCAAGCAAACTAATATCAACACCAGCTTTTACAGCTAATTGCTTTGCCTTAAGCACCTCATCTGCATTGCCCACCCCCTGCTCACCTCCGAGTACCGACAAGCGGCCTGGTGTCTTTGCATACGCTTCAATTTCTGTTACCAGCGTATCTTTCCATGGGGTAGCTTTGTCGACACCAGTAATTGCCATTCGCTCCTGATCAGTTTCGGCTGCGAGATATGCAGCGACCTGATCTAGGCTCCTAAAAGCAGGATGCCCATCTACTTCTCTTACAAAAGAACCTGAACTAAGATCCCTCAATACATTTTCGCGAATTTCGTCATTACTCGTGACTAGCATGACGCTTTTTCGAAGCCCATCCTGTCTACTTAAACCTGTCGGATCCACTCGAGGATTGTTCGGGCTAGGAGGAACATTCAGCAAGCCACCCATCGCATAGTCTGGACCCATTAGTCTAAATCCTGCACCAACAAGCGTATCTACTGCGAGAGTACTCTTCGCATCAGCCGATAGTGACCCACCCAGAATCTCATCGACTCTAGCTGACGTTTGACCAGTTGGCATTTGGTCTAGAGGATTTACAGGTGCTGCGTTATGATTCATAGTTTTTTTATTTTGAATTTATAATAGTATTATAACACTCATGAGCACTATTGTCAATGCTTTCGTCTTCTTGTCTTTCCTGTTGATTGCAGTTCCATAGCTTGCGCGCTTCGTGCTGCAATAATTGAATTATGCAGCGCGAGCAGCAGACTGCCTAGCATTATTTTCAATGAGTTTTCGTGAGCTTGAGAACCAGCTTTTCGAAGCAGCGTGTCTGTTTTGCCTAGTAATGAACTATCGGATTTCTTTTCTAAAGCCATACTGAATACTTTTGCGGATATGCCTGGGTATTCTTCTTCAAGATCCTGCAACACACCAAGCGCTTTATTGCTTAGGACAGTAGAGTTATCTTCTTTCACAAGCGTGTCCACATCGCCGCTGAAAAGAAATTCTACAACTTCAGCTACGTCTTCTTTGGGGTTAGTTTGCGCATAATCCGTTGGTACATCGCTACCAACCTCTAATTCAGTATCCCGAAGCTCACCTGTGTTCGCTACTTCTCGATATGTGAAGCCCTCTGGGTTCATACTTGAAACTGAACTAATCGACAATGGCCTAATGTTAGGATTTAGACTTAGGTCGTGACCCTGCTCGTGAATAAGAGTTCTTTTTACTCTTTCTTCAACGTCCGGTATATCCTTCAAAAAACCGAATAATCCACCGTCGGGCTGAGATACTGCGATTCTAATAATAGGAGGTGTGGTATTGGAATCGTAGTGCCCTCCATTAGACTCTGAGGGGGTGTCTTTATCAGGCAAACTATCCACTAACGCGACATCAGGCCTGACGTCTTCATCCTGCAGAAAACCAAACTCTGAATAATAATCAAGGATCCCCAATGATGCACTGATAGAATCATCCAACTGGTCTAGTGCTAGGGGTGTATATCGTACAGACCCATCCGATCTATGATCCGTGTCTTCTGGAATAACAAAATCCACACCAAATCGAGCAAGTGCCTCATCCATTACCGTTTCAAGCTCTGAATAGCTATTAGCAGATTTTACTGCCTCGAAGCTAGACTGATCAATATAGCTCGTACCAAACTCTGAAGACGCGACAATAGCTTTTAATGCATCTATGTCTCCTGCGAGATACAAATCAAGAGATTCCTGCATTGCTTGGCGAGCTTCATCATCAACAAACTGAATCTGCTCATACGTATTTCTACCTTCATTTGGTACAGACTCCCCTGAGGGCAGTAACGAAACGACTCCCATCACTCCGGCGAACGCAGACGCCCCGATTGCTCGACGTCGAGCTTTTTTACGTTTAGTTTCGTTGGGGCGGACGGCATTCATCGCCTTTTCTTGTTTAGTCGTTTGTCCTTTTACAATGACTGCATCATCTAGACTATCAGGATCCACGTCAATTTTAATAAAGTCACCTTTTTTCGATATGCTAATTTCATCAAGCATATTGCTTACAGGGAATGAATCTCCCGGCATAACCCAAGATGGGAACGCTTCAGCACTCGTGTGTCCAAAATCTGGATCAAGCAAATATCTTTTGCTAATACCCCCTTGTTCGTTCATAGAGAGAAGACACATAGACGCTTTGTCTCCATTTCCGTTACGAATAAGTGCAACTGGCCGCTCTTCTCTAGCCAGTTCCGGAAGACCCATTGTGTGAAGGTCTGCGTTGCTCAAAGTTTTAGTGTTATCAGTTTGAAGTATGTATGTACCTTCAAAAGGGATTGTATCTATTCTTTCTGGTGCAGCTTCAAGATTATATGTTTTATTGACTAGTGCACTATGTCTGGCTTCCCTCTCCTCGTATTCACGATGAGCGATAACACCCCTCTCGCCTGGATCGTTCCTTTCCTGTGTTAGTTTTCGCAAAGGAATAGAACCATCATCCAGTACTTGTCTCCCATAAGGGCTACGAAGTTCATAGTCCCGTGGCGGCAGGAATTCATCTGTAGCCGGGCCATCAATCAACCCTGAAATATCAGGTACTTCACTTGGGGTATTTGGCGGTATTGGTTCGGACATTTTTGTTTTAAGCTTACAAATATAATTTAGCATAAAAACAATAAAAAGTCAACAGGGGTGGTCCCCCTGTCGACTTTCTGCAAGTGTTAGGCAGTTTATCGCTGGCCTGGTATGCCGCCGAAGCCTTGAGAATTTGAAGCTGGTGTGACTACTGGAGCTGCCAATGAATCTGCACCTGAGCCTGCTGAGGCTCCGCCCCATTTCTCACGTTGCTTCATGATCTTTTTAAGACGTTCTTCGTCTTTTGATCGCCTAACAGCAAGTGCTGATTGCTTCTCCTCGTCTTTTTCATCTTCTCCGATGCCAGCACCACCGCCTTTGCCGCCTTTACCAGTTGGCAGTGATTCTTCTTCGGTTTGTGACTGGCCTTCTCCTGTCTCTGATGACTCACCTTCACCAGTATCGCCTGATGCTTCTTCTTGATTGACTTCACCAGGACTGTCATTACTATCGGTGCTAGCAGAGTCACTGTTTGCGTCAGGCTGCTCGCCAGCTTCTTCTGTCGTGTTTTCTGGTTCTATGACATCACCAGGTTGTTCTACTTCGGTTTCCTCTGTCGGTGTAGCTTCTGAAGGCTCTGTTGCGACAGGTGCTTCCGCTACCGACACCGTTGTTTGCGGTGTTTTATAGTCTATATCTACAACCCTACCATCTGAAATCATTTTCTTAAATGGACTTCCACCTGTCTTCTTGAGTTCAGCATCAATCATTTTCTGATCAATAACGCTTGGTGATATCCATCCGCCGTTGCCTCTCAATTGATCTGCATATTCCTTCGTGACGTGGATGTACTCACCTTTTTTGTTGACTGCGTATACGGGTGCACCTGCGCCGACAAAGCCAGCCTTATCAGTTGGACCCGATCCCCGAACGAGCATGAAGCCACCAGTGATTTCTTTACTATTAATTGATTTTAAGTCTGAAGCGGAATTAATATCGTACCTCAGAGCCCTCGAGTCTAACTTCTCTTGATCGACAACTACAGGCTTTTTCCAAGTGCCATTCTTTCTCATTTGCTCTGCAGCAGCACTTGTTATATGGAATCGTTCTCCACGATCATTGATAACATAGACCGCTGCACCATTGCCTTTGTTGGCGCTTCCGTCGTCACCAGAAGTCGGTCCATCGCCTCGGACTATACGTAGGTTTGTTAAGTCTATATCTGATTTACTAGTGCTTGTTCCGGCAGCCCTGAAATCGCTACGACGACCTTCTTTTCTACCGTTAGTAAGATAATGAGAAAGTGCTGACCCAGACCAATTATTCTTAACATCTGAGTATGTATCTAGGTACGCTTGTGCGTCCCAACCCACTGGGGTGAAATCGCCCTGACGACCTTCTGCTTTACCATGCTTTACATAATGTGACCAAGCTGATCCCGTCCATCCATTTTGTTTTAGGTCCGGGTTTTTTTCAAAGTATAGTTCCTCATTAAAACTGTCCGGCACTGGTGGAAGTGATGGAGTCCGAGATACGCTTGGGCCCCCCGGATTAACGTCGATAATTGGTGTCTCGTTGTTTGTTTCTGCGCTTGAACCTGGAGCGACTGCACTATGAGACTCTTTGATATGCTTAGACCTTGCAGCTGTGCTCCCAAAGGGACGACCGCAGTAAGAGCAGAAATAATCTTGGGTGTAGCTACTACTGTTTGGTTCTACAGCCGGCGATGGCGTAGCATTGGATCCGGAGTAAGTAACGTATTCATACACTAGCTTAGATTTAATTAAATACATGTCATGTCTGCTGTGCTCAGAGATAACATGGCTTTTTACTTCAGACTCCTTGTTATATAGAACTGACCTGTGAGGAGCAGCATTACAATACCATTTTGTAACAGTTTCTAGAGGCATGCTATATTCCTACTCTTTCCTTCACTTTTTGCACGACGTCACTAATCACGACTTGTGATTTTACGAGATAGTCGTCAACGCCGAGATTGCGAGCCTTTTCTTTATCAGACTCTTGGCTGAGTGCGGTGAGCATAATGATCTTCAAGTTTGCGGTTTCTGGCGTGTTGCGCAAGATATCAAGAACATCGAAGCCAGACACTTTCGGCATCATGACGTCGAGTAGAATGAGGTCTGGGCGGAACTCAAGTGCAGCTGCTAATGCTTCCTCACCGTTCGGAACTCTCTTAATAATAAAGCCTTCAGCCTCGAGACGAGTCTGATACACACTTGCAAGAGAATCGTCATCCTCAACGAGCAAGATTTTCTTCTGT
>JAUHXF010000026.1 GCA_030427125.1 bacterium
TGCAACTGTTGTGTACCGTGTCTTCAACATGGGATTATTCTTACCGATTGGTTATTTCTTTTACCAGCGAGCGCTTCGTGACGAAGGCGTCTCTCCTGAATCTATACCTGGTATAGGTGACGAAGACAATGACTGAGCCTGTTTTCTCGGTTTCTGATGCGATAGCAGTACTCAATCAAACACTTGACCACGTATACCCGTCAATGACAATCGTAGGTGAGCTGTCTAACTTTAAGATAGCTAAGGAAAAATGGGTGTACGCTGACCTCAAGGATGATTATTCAAAAATGCGATTATTCGGCACGGTATTTCAACTGCCGGGACCTATTGAAGATGGCATGATGTTAGAAATTGTTGGCGAACCACGTATTCATCCGCAGTTTGGTTTCAGCTTCCAAGTTCGTTCAATGCGACCTGTCGGCGAAGGAACCATCAAGAAAGCGGCGGACCTTTTGCGTCAGAAGCTAGAGAAAGAAGGCTTGTTCGCTCCTGAGCGCAAAAGAATGCTTCCGTTCCCACCAAAACATATCGCACTAATCACATCAGATGAATCTGCGGCTTACGCGGATTTTATAAAAATAATCACTGCACGTTGGCCTTTACTGAAAGTAGATGTCTATCACGCCGCCGTACAAGGACAGGCAGCAGTATCGGAGCTAGTTGAGAATATTGAACTCGTAAACAAAACATCGCTGCAGCCCGAAGTGCTGGTCATGATTCGAGGCGGTGGGAGTGCCGATGATCTCGCAGCGTTTAGTAGCGAGCAAGTAACTCGTGCAGTTGCGGCTAGTCGTGTGCCAACAATGGTCGCAATCGGGCACGAGGTTGATGAAAGTTTGGCAGAGTTAGTAGCCGATGCTCGAGCAAGTACACCGAGTAATGCAGCTGAACTACTCGTGCCGGATAGTCAGGACATAATGAGTCTATTGCATGAACATAAAAAGTTTTTATCTCGAATAATTAATGATGAGCTTCAGTCGCGTCTTGAAGCGTTAGGGCAAGATAGGCTATATCTCGAGGACACATCGAATCGGTACATTTCTGATAAGCTGGAGAGCCTGCAACATGTACGTAGCAGGCTTGAGAGTTATCACCCGAAACAAGTCTTGTCGCGTGGATTCGCCTTGGTGCGAAAAAATGGAGTGCTCCTAAAGAGTCAAGATGTACAGCCGGGTGATAAGCTAGAGATAGAATTATCAGATAAACTAATCGAAGCAACAACAGATAAGGCAGGTAAGAAATAATGGCTAAAGAACAATCATACAGTGAACTGAAACAAGAGCTCGATGAAGTGCTGCAAGCCTTCGAGTCGTCTACGCATGAAGATGTTGACGATATGCTCAAGGATTATGAAAAGGCGATGGAACTTATTAGACAGCTAGAAGCGCAGCTAAAATCAGCACAATTGTCATTAAAGAAGATTAAGTCTAAGGCTTAAACAATGTTGTTTGTTGCCCTTTGTTTGCTCGTGCTGTTGTTTGGTTTTGTGTCATTGCGTGGCGCACCATACTTGCCGACAAAGAAAAAACAGATGCGTGAAGCACTGGATTTACTTGCTTTGAAGAAAGGGCAGACGGTACTCGAACTCGGCAGTGGCGACGGGTCGTTTTTGGTAATTGCCGCTCAGCGTGGCTTCACGGTCGTTGGATATGAGCTGAATCCGCTACTTGTTGTGGTCTGTAAGCTTCGCACATGGAAATACCGCTCACAAGTACGAGTGATATGGGGTGATTGTTGGTTGGCTTCATGGCCGCCATCAGATGGCATGTTTGTTTTTATGATGGACAAATTCATGAAAAAGTTGGATAAAAAACTTATTCACTACACAAAAGGTAAAAGCTATCCTGTGGTCAGTAATTCGTTCCAAATCACCGATAAAGAACACGCGAAACACCTGAACGGCCTCTATCTCTATATGTACAAATAACCCCTCTCTGTAGTATTATCTAGCTTATGGTAAATCAGCAAATGCCGCCAAATGGATATAGCGGCTTGCCGCATCAGTCTCATAAAAGCCAAGTAGTAGCGGTAATTATGAGTATATTGTTTGTATTATCACTTGGTTTCGGTATTTGGGCGTTTGCCGGTATGGTAGAGAACCAGACCAATCTAGACGACAAGATTGAAACTGCATCAGCTGTTGCCGTGCAGGAGGCAGAGACCGCAAAAGAAGCTGAATTCACTGAGCGAGAAAAAAATCCATACAAAACATATAAAGGCGCTGCGACCTACGGCTCGCTAACGTTTGATTACCCAAAAAGCTGGAGTGTCTATGTTGAAACATCTGATACAAATACCATTCTAGATTTTTACGCACATCCAAACTTTATACCAGGATTTGACGATACTCGATTCGCATTCCGAGCTCAGATTATAGATAGCCCGTACGAAGATGAACTAGCGGACTATGATCGAGCGGCCGAAAAGGGTGAGGTCAAAGTTCGCGCTTATCGACCAGAAAAAGTACCAGAGCAATTGGGTGCTATTATCGAGGGCGAGATAGACAGAGACATACAAGGCAGAGTCGTTTTACTCCCACAGCGAGATAAGACCATTCGACTTGTGACAGAGTCAGAAGATTATTTGAACGACTATCAGAAGATAGTTGAGTCGATGTCATACATCCCGTAATTTTTACCTATCTTTTCCAGCAGTGCTGTTGCTATAATTAACCTAAATATGGCGCAGAGGGTACAAACACGCATTGAAGCGAGTGATGATAGTTCATTGCTGGCATTGCTTGGTGAGGAGCTCAAGCAGCCTCTTGTAGCGATCGCTCAGATGGCGGAACTTGATGAGTCTGAAGAGATCCAAATGCAAGCGAAGCGCGCGCTCAGAACTATTGATAACGTGCTGTTGCACAGACGCATACAGACTGGACAGACGATGCTGCAGCTTGAGCCAGTGCATGTTGGCTCGACGATGCAGGCTGTGCAGCAAGAAATGAAGCCATTGCTTAAGCAACAGGGGTGTAGGACAGAGTTGCATATTCGTAGTGGGTTGCAGCCGGTCGATGTAGACCGACGTGTGTTGCACGGCATGCTACAGAGCTTATGGCAGGCTTTTGGTTCCGCTATAGTCGATGAAGATACAATCAACTGCAGTGCACGCAAGACGAAAGCCGGAATACGCGTGACGCTAACTTCTGATTCAGCAGACCTGAAAGCCGTTCATTTTTCAAAAGCAAATGTGTACTCATCTCAGCCATTAACAGCTTTTGCGGGCCCCGCAGCAGATTTCTTAACTGCAAAAGAACTGGCTAATATTCTCGGAGTACGTATCTCAAAAACTGCCAATAGTATCGGTATGACGCTACCTGTCAGCAAACAACTCCAGATGGTATAGCATGAAAAAGATTCTACTGCTCGAGCCGGACAATGCTATCGCAAATAGTCTCATACGAGCCTTGAAGGATTACGAGGTTATACGCGCGAGCACTGCCTCAGCTTCATTAGAAGTTGCGAATGAACACGATGTCGATCTAGTTATTGTTGAGCTATCGCTGGGTGGGCATAGTGGATTTGAATTCTTGTATGAGTTTCGTTCGTACGCAGACTGGCTGCAGGTGCCTGTAATTGTCTACTCTCTTGTAAAGCTTGATGACGATATCTTGAAATCGCGTAGCTGGCAGGCCTTAAACATTGCTTCTTACCTGTACAAACCAACCACGTCACTCGCGACACTTACCGGTATGGTTGAGAGGGCGACAGTACATGCATGAAACAACACACGACGAAGGCAATTATCTTAAAAAGAATAGAATACGGGGAAGCAGACCGTATCCTGACGGCAATAACGTCTGACGCAGGGAAGGTGACGCTGCTTGCAAAAGGTGTTCGTCGTAGCAAGAGTAAGCTCGCCGGTGGCTTGGAGTTGTTCTCAACCGCAGATATCTCATATATCGACGGTAAGAGTGGTATGAAGACGATTATCGGGACGAAGCTCGACACGCATTATCGCTCAATACTACAGAATATGGAGTCGACTATGGCGGGATATGAGCTGCTCAAACTAACACAGAAGTTTACGGAGGATGAGGTGGATGAACAGTATTTTTATTTACTTCAGACGGGCTTAGCATCATTAAATGCCGATGATGTGTCAACTGTGCATGTTCAGGTATGGTTCGGATTGAAACTATTAGAACTCTCAGGGCATGCAATCAATACAGAAAAGCAGCTAGATGGTAGTGATTTCAAAGAAGACGTGAAGTATCAGTTCAGTTATGACGACATGTCATTTTTCTCCGCACCAGAAGGACCGTACGAACCAAGCCATATCAAGCTAATGCGCTTATTAGTGAAAGTATCAAAGCCGGAGCTGTTATTAAAAGTGAACAACACAGATGCTCTTCTGCAGCCCATAGACCAGCTCGTCAACAGAGCAATACGGGTGTACACATAGTGACAAAACATAAAAAGTATGCTATAATATAATAATGAGTGATATTACTATCGACTCTCGATATCCAAAGCCTGATGAAAGCACGCTCGAGTCCTTTGGTGGTTCTGTCGATGCTTGGAAAAAATATCAAATTCTTGCAGAATATGGGGTACGCAGATTTGCGCAGCTATATCCTGTACCAGAACAGCAAGGCAATGAAGAGGAAGATTTTCGACGTGAGCTTCGCGCGGAATTCGAAGCGAGTGATGATGGCCACAGAGATGATGTTATACGTGCCGCAATCAATCCTGACCTACAAGAAGAACTTCGTCCAGTATTCGACGACATGAAGCCAGCCCCAGAAGAAACCCATGCGTACCTACAGGGTTTACGTGCTCTGCGAAACTACGAAAGCCCAAGGGAATACGATGCGCACCTACCACCACACCTCCGAGTCGCCGACGACGCGTTGTTGCCGCTAGATATTATTAAGGAACCAGTACTGACTCCTGAACGAGCCAGGGTACAGCATGAAATAGCCCAGGACGAAGTAAGAAGAATAGCCTAGATATCAACAGACTTGTCACGTATACTTACCCTTGATGAGTGAGAAAAAATCGAACGTTAGTTTAGAAGATATTGTTAGTTTGTGTAAACGCCGTGGTTTTATATTCCAAGGCTCTGAAATATATGGCGGTCTCGCAGGTACGTGGGACTACGGTCCTTTGGGAGTAACGCTGAAGAAAAATCTGATGAATTATTGGTGGAATAATTTCGTTGAGCGTCGTGATGACATGGTTGGCGTTGACGCGGCTATTTTAATGAATCCCAAAACCTGGCAGGCAAGTGGTCATGTTGATACGTTCACCGACCCGTTGGTCGAGTGTGGTGAGTGTCATGGCCGATTTCGCGAGGACAAAATTGACACCAGCAAATGTCCAACTTGTGGCGCAACAGATTCTTTCTCGGAAGCGCGTCAGTTTAATCTTATGTTTGAAACAACGGCAGGTCCTGTCGCATCAGACGAAAGCAAAGTGTACCTTAGGCCGGAAACTGCACAGGGTATTTTTACGAATTTTAAGAATGTAGTTGATACGCTATATCCAAACATACCGTTCGGAATTGCACAGCAAGGTAAGGCGTTTAGAAACGAGATTAGTCCGCGAGACTTCGTGTTCCGCTCACGTGAATTTGAGCAGATGGAGATCGAGTATTTTATTCGTGAAGAAAACTGGGAAGAGTTGTTCGAACAGTGGCGCAAGGATATACAGCAATTCTTATCTGATGTTGGTGTAGATATGAGCAAAGTAGTCGAGGCTGAAGTTCCTGAGGATGATTTGGCTCACTACTCAAAGCGAACGATTGACTATGAATTTGAATATCCGCATGGACACGACGAGCTACTCGGATTGGCATACAGAACTAATTTTGACCTGAATAACATTCAAAACGCGTCAGGCAAGAAAATGGAATACCGTCCAAAAGACGGTTCTGAACCTTTTGTGCCGCACGTTATCGAGCCGAGCTTTGGTGTTGAGCGACTTGTCATGGCCGTCATTGTCAGCGCATATAAGACTGATGTTCAAAATGGTGAGGAGCGAATTTATCTACAGTTGCCATACAATATCGCGCCAGTCAGATACTGCGTATCACCACTTTTGAAGAACAAGCCTGAGCTGGTAGAAAAGGCAAGGGGAATCTACGACTCACTACGAGCTAAAGGTCAGGCAGTTATGTGGGACGATAACGGCAATATCGGTAAACGTTACCGCAGACAAGATGAAATTGGTACACCGGAATGTATTGTTATCGACTT